>DATAAD010000045.1:0-6576 GCA_036260295.1 Acidimicrobiales bacterium
ACGACCCGGTTGTCCCGGAGCTGGACCATGGGCTCGGGCGAGGAGCCGACCACGGTGACCTCGGGGTGGCGCAGGAAGTACATGTACGGGCTGGGGTTGACCTGGCGCAGGACCCGGTAGACGTCGTAGGGGTCGGCGGCCAGGTCGAGGTCGAACCGTTGCGAGAGCACCACCTGGAAGATGTCGCCGGCCAGGATGTGCTCCTTGGCCACCTCGACGGCGTCGCAGTAGGCGCGGGGGCCGACCGTTGAGCGCACCTCGGGCAGCGGGTCGGAGGGATCGGGCGGCTCGGCCGGCGCATACGCCAGTGGACGACCGAGATCCGCCGCCGAGGCGTCGAGGCGGGCCGCGGCCAGGTCGTAGGCCAGGTCGAGGTCGGCCGTCGCCGCCGCTTCGCCCACCACGACGTTCTCGATGAGCCACACCCGCTGGCGCCAGTGGTCGAAGGCGGCCAGGTGGCCGATCACCGACAGGACGGCGTCGGGCAGGCCGAGGTCGTCGGGAGGAGGCTCGGGCAGCCGCTCCACCTCGCGCACCACGTCGTAGCCCAGGAGGCCGACCACCCCGCCGTGCAGGGGCGGCAGGTCGGGCAGGGCCGGTGACCGGTACACCGACAACAGCCCTTCCAGCGCGGCGAGCACGCCGCGGTCGAGGGGCACGCCTGCCGGCAGCCGCCCGTCCACCTCGATCACGCCGTTCCTGGCCATGAGGACCAGAGACGGGTCGCGCCCCACGAAGGAGAACCGGCCCCACGTGTCGCCGTTCTCGACCGACTCGAGCAGGAACCCGCTCCCGGCCGGCCCGACCAGCTTGAGGAAGGCGGAGACCGGCGTCTCCAGGTCGGCGACGACCTCCCGCCACACCGGGACCACCGTGTGGCCGGCGGCGAGGGCGTGGAAGTCGGCCCTACTCGGCTGGAGCACCGAATCGACGATAGAAGCAGCTGTGCTCGCCCGTGTGGCAGGCGCCCCGCCCCTCCTGCTCCACGACGAACAGGAGCGTGTCGGAGTCGCAGTCGTAGAACGCCTCCCGGACGAACTGGCGGTCGCCCGACGTCTCGCCCTTGCACCAGAACTCCTGGCGCGACCGGCTCCAGAACCAGGTGCGGCCCGTCTCCAGCGTGCGGCGCAGGGACTCCTCGTTCATCCAGGCCATCATCAGGACCTGACCGGTTCCCGCTTCCTGGACGATGGCGGGGACGAGCCCCTCGGTGTTGAAGGAGACGGCGGCCAGCTCCTCGGCGCTGGCGGCGATGGGGGTGGCAACCGGCATGGGAGCCACGTTACAAGTAGAGCCCGGTCCCGCCCTCGATCCTTTCCGAGGCCACGGCGTGGATGTCGCGCTCGCGCAGGATGAGGTAGTCCTCGCCGCCGACCTCGACCTCGTAGCGGTCCTCGGGGTTGAACAGGACCTTGTCGCCGGCCTCGATCTTGCGCACCGACGGCCCCACGGCCACCACCTCGGCCCAGGTCAGCCGCTTGGAGACCTGGGCCGTGGCCGGGATGAGGATGCCGCCCCGGCTGGCCCGCTCGCCCTCGGCCTGGGGGATCTGCACGAGCAGCCGGTCGTTGAGCATGGTGATCGGCTGCTTGCTGGTCATAGGACCAGTCTCTCGTACAAGGCGACGGTACGGGCGGCCACCGCCGGCCACCCGAAGTGCTCGATGGCCCGGAGGCGCCCGGACCGCCCCATGGCCGCGGCCCGGTCGGGGTCGGCGAGAAGCGTGTTCACCCGGGCCGCGAGGGCGGGAGCGAACGTGGCCGGGTCGTAGGGAACCAGCATCCCGGTCTCCCCTTCGACGACGATCTCGGGGATCCCGCCCACCGCGCTGGCCACCACGGCGGTCTCGCAGGCCATGGCCTCGAGGTTGGTCAGCCCGAACGGCTCGTAGACCGACGGGCACAGGAACACCGTCGCCGCGGTCAGCACCTGGGCCAGTTCCGAGCGGGAGAGCATCTGCTCGACCCAGACCACCCGGCCCCGCCGGGCGGCCAGCGACGCGGCCCGCTCCCGCATCTCTGCCCCGATCTCGGGCGTGTCCGGCGCCCCGGCGCAGAGCACCACCTGGGCCGCGGGGTCGATCGACTCGGCTGCGGCCAAGGCGTGGTCGACGCCCTTCTGGCGGGTGACCCGGCCCACGAACAGCACGATCGGCACCGCGGGGTCGATCCCCAGCCGGGCCAGGGCGCCGCGGTCGGGCGTCGGACGCCAGGCGTCGGTGTCGATCCCGTTGTGGACGACGACGACCCGGTCGGGATCCACGGACGGGTAGGTGGCCAGGATGTCGGCCCGCATCCCGGCCGACACGGCGACGATGGCGTCGGCCGACTCCATGGCCGTCCGCTCGCAGAACAGCGACAGGGCGTAGCCGCCCCCCAGCTGCTCGGCCTTCCACGGCCGCAGGGGCTCCAGGCTGTGGGCGGTCATCACGTGGGGGATGCCGTGGAGCAACTTGGCCAGGTGCCCGCCCAGGTTGGCGTACCAGGTGTGGCTGTGGGCCAGGTCGGCGCCCCGGCACCCCGAGGCCAGCAGCAGGTCGACCGACATCACGGCGAGGGCGGCCTCGTCGGCGCGGCTCGACCCGACCTCCACCCACGGCCGGTAGGCGTGCACGCCGGCCGCCTCGCGAGGAGCGCCGAAGCAGTGGACGTCGACGTCGACCAGCTTGGACAGCTGCTCGACCATGTGGGTGACGTGGACCCCCGCCCCCCCGTAGACCTCCGGCGGGTACTCGCGGGTGAGAATCGCGACCCTCAAGGGCTTGGGCTCAAGGGTCGGTGACGGTCTGACCCTTGCCCAGGACGGTGATCCCGTTGGGTGACAGCGTGAAGCGACGGCGGTCGGCCTCGACGTCGCAGCCGATCCGTCCGCCCGGGGGCACCACGACGTGCTTGTCGAGGATCGCCCGCCGCACGATCGCCCCCTCCCCCACGACCACGTCGTGCATGAGGACGGAGTCCTCGACCAGGGCGTGGGAGTCGACGATCACACCCGGTGACAGGACGGAGTTGCGCACCGTCCCGCCGGAGATGATCGACCCCGTGCTGACCAGGGAGTTGAAGGCCCGGCCCGTGCGCTCGCCGTCCTCGAGGACGAACTTGGCCGGGGGCAGCTGGGGGACCGAGGTGTAGATCGGCCACCGCCGGTTGTACAGGTTGAAGACCGGGTACACGGAGACGAGGTCGCGATGGGCCTCGTAGTAGTTGTCGAGCGTCCCCACGTCTCGCCAGTAGGCCCGGTCGCGCTCGGTCGCCCCCGGGACCTCGTTGGTGTTGAAGTCGTAGACGTGGGCCACGCCCTGCTTGACCAGGTAGGGGATGAGGTCGCCGCCGATGTCGTGGCGGGACTCCTCGTCCTTGGAGTCCTCGGTCACCGCGTCGACCAGCGTCTTGGCCGTGAACACGTAGTTCCCCATGGAGGCGAAGATGCAGTCGGGCTGGTCGGGTAGGCCGGGCGGGTCCTCGGGCTTCTCGTGGAAGGCCTCGATCATGGTGCCGATGCCCGGCTCGATCACGCCGAGCGACCGCCCTTCCGACTTCGGCATGCGGATGCCGGCCACGGTGACGCCCGCGCCCGAGGCGATGTGGGCCTCGACCATCTGGCGGGGGTCCATCCGGTAGATGTGGTCGGCGCCGAAAACGCAGATGTAGTCGGGCCGGTCGTCGTAGATCAGGTTGAGGTTCTGGAAGATGGCGTCGGCCGAGCCGGCGAACCAGCGGGGCCCGTGGCGCATCTGGGCCGGGACCATGGTCACGTAGGTGTCGAGCAGGGTCGACAGCCGCCACGTGCGCGACAGGTGCTGGCCCAGGCTGTGGCTCTTGTACTGGGTCAGGACGACCATGCGCAGGTAGCCGGCGTTGGCCAGGTTGGAGAGGGCGAAGTCGATCAGGCGGTAGTGGCCGGCGAAGGGGACGGCCGGCTTGGCCCGGTCGGCGGTGAGCGGGAACAGGCGCTTCCCCTCCCCGCCGGCGAGCACGATCGACAGGACCCTCGGTTCGGCCACCACCTTGCGAGCGTAACTGCGCTCGTCAAGCAGGGCGGACGGGGACCCCCCGGGCGGCCAGGTGCTCCTTGGCCTCGCGCACGCTGTGCTCGGCGAAGTGGAAGATCGACGCGGCCAGCACGGCGTCGGCGCCGCCCTCGAGGGCCCCGTCGGCCAGGTGGTCGAGGGTGCCCACGCCTCCGCTGGCGATGACGGGGACGCCGACCGCGTCGCACACCGCCCTCGTCATCGCCAGGTCGTAGCCGTTGCGGGTGCCGTCCCGGTCCATCGAGGTGAGCAGGATCTCGCCCGCGCCCAGCCGCTCGCACTCCTGGGCCCACGCCACCGCTTCCAGGTTCGTCGGGGCCCGGCCGCCGTGGGTGTACACCCGGCCGTCCTTGGCGTCGACGGCCACGACCACGCACTGCGCGCCGAACTCGGCCGAGAGCTCGGCCACCAGCTGCGGGCGCTCGACCGCCGCGGTGTTCACCCCCACCTTGTCGGCGCCCGCCCGCAGCAGGGCGCGGGCGTCGTCCACGCTGCGGATGCCGCCCCCGACGGTGAAGGGGATGAACACCTCCTCGGCCGTCCGGCGGGCCACGTCGACCATGGTCTTCCGGGCGCCCGAGGAGGCGGTGATGTCGAGGAAGACCAGCTCGTCGGCCCCCTCGGCGTCATAGCGGGCGGCCAGCTCGACGGGGTCGCCGGCATCGACCAGGTCGACGAAGTTCACGCCCTTGACGACTCGTCCCGCGTCGACATCGAGGCACGGGATCACCCTCACCGCCCGCATGCCGCGATCGCCTCCTCCACCGTGAACTTCCCCTCGTACAGCGCCTTGCCCACGATCGCCCCTTCGAGCCTGCGCCCGCTGGCCTCGAGGGTGGCCAACGCCTCCAGGTCGGGCAGGGCCCCCACGCCCCCCGACGCGATCACCGGGATGTCGGTGGCGTCGAGCACCGCGGCCAGCCCCTCCAGGTTCGGGCCCTCCAGGGTGCTGTCCCGGCTGATGTCGGTGACGACCACCGCCGCCACCCCGCTGTCGGCGTAGCGGGCCAGGAGGTCGAACAGGTCGACGCCCGAACCTTCGGTCCAGCCCCGGACGGCCACCTCCCGCCCCCGCACGTCGAGCCCGACCGCGACCTGGTGGTGGCCGGCCAGGTCGCAGACCAGCTCCGGGTTCTCGACCGCGGCGGTGCCGAGCACCACCCGGTCGACCCCGCAGGCCAGCACCTCCTCGGCCGAGGCCTGGTCGCGCACTCCCCCGCTGGCCTGGACCTTGACGTTTACCGCATCGGCGATGGCCGCGATCACCGGCCGGTTCTCCGGGGTCCCGGTGCGGGCCGCGTCGAGGTCGACCACGTGGATCCACGGCGCCCCTGCGGCGGCGTACCCCTCGGCGACGGCCACGGGGTCCATGCCGTAGGCCGTCTCCTTGTCGAAGTCGCCCTGGTACAGGCGGACGACCCGCCCGCCCCTCAGGTCAACCGCCGGGTACAGATGCAACGAAGCTGGCCAGGAGGCGGAGGCCGGCGGCGCCGGACTTCTCGGGGTGGAACTGGGTGGCCCAGAGGTTGTCCCGGGCCACGGCCGCGACCACCGGCCCGCCGTAGTGGCAGTAGGCGACGACGTCGTCGGACGGCTCGGGGGCGTAGGAGTGGACGAAGTACATCCACACCGGGTCGCTCAGGCCGTCGAGCATCGGGGTCGGCTCGTAGTCGAGCTGGTTCCACTGCATCTGGGGACGCTTCACGTCGCCGGGCAGCCGCCGCACCCGGCCGGGCAGGACGCCCATCCCCTTGTGGTCGGGGGCCTCGTCGGAGCCGTCGTACAGCAGCTGCATCCCCACGCAGATCCCGAGGAACGGCTTGCCCGATTCGATGGCGGCCTTGGCCGGCTCCTCCAGGCCGGTCACCCGCAGGGCGTCGATGCAGCGGCCGAAGTGGCCCACGCCCGGGAGGACCACGCCGGCGGCCCGGTCGACCTCCGCCGGGTCGGCGGTGAGCCGGGCGTCGGCACCGACCTTCTCCAGCGCCTTCTGGGCCGACCGGAGGTTCCCGATCCCGTAGTCGAGCACGGCGATCACGGCTTTCCGGGCCTGGGAGTACCGCCACGGTAGTTGCCGGCCCTCAAAGCGTGCCCTTGGTCGACGGGACGCCGGAGCCCTCCACCCTGACGGCGTCGCGCAGGGCCCGGGCCACGGCCTTGAAGGAGGCCTCGAGGATGTGGTGGGAGTTCTTGCCCCGTTTGAGGTCCAGGTGGAGGGTGAGCAGGGCCGAGGTGGTGAACGCTCGCCAGAACTCCTCGGCCAGCTGCGGGTCGAAGGGGGGATTGCCGAGGGGCTCGCTGCCGGGCTCGACCTCGTAGTGCAGATAGGGCCGGCCGGAAAGGTCGAGGGCCACTTCGACCAGGGCCTCGTCGAGGGGCAGGGACATGGAGGCGAAGCGGCGCACGCCGGCCTTGTCCCCCAGGGCCTCGCGCAGGCATTCGCCGAGGGCGATGCCCACGTCCTCGACGGTGTGGTGGGCGTCGACCTGGAGGTCGCCGTCGGCGGTGAGGTCGAGGTCGAACCCGCCGTGGCGGCCGAGCTGCTC
>DATAAD010000046.1:0-7338 GCA_036260295.1 Acidimicrobiales bacterium
AACCGGCGTACTCGAGCGCCGGCACCCCTCGATATCGCCCTCGGACGCCGGGGGTGAGGACTGTTCCAGTGGTGTCGTTGGCGGGGAGCTGAACGTTTCGCGAGCCGAAGTGAGCTACTGGTAGACGGGCATCTGTCGGACCGCTCTCGCCCGTCCCGCCCGCGCCGGACCCTCGCCATCCCAGGTTGTCTCAGGGCCCTCGTAACCTGGGTGCGTGCCTCCGTTCCAGGTGGTCAGCGACTTCGCCCCGGCTGGGGACCAGCCCAAGGCCATCGAGGCGCTCGCCCGCGGCGTGGAGCGGGGGGACCGGTTCCAGACGCTGCTCGGCATCACGGGGTCGGGGAAGAGCGCCACCATCGCCTGGACGATCGAACAGGTGCAGAAGCCGACCCTGGTCATCGCCCCCAACAAGTCGCTGGCCGCCCAGCTCGCCAACGAGTTCCGCGAGTTCTTCCCCCACAACAGGGTCGAGTACTTCGTCTCCTACTACGACTACTACCA
Organism: Acidimicrobiales bacterium; assembly: GCA_036260295.1. Lineage (GTDB taxonomy): Bacteria > Actinomycetota > Acidimicrobiia > Acidimicrobiales > AC-14 > CADCTB01. Next base: position 502 of record DATAAD010000046.1, read on the forward strand.
GCCCGAGGCGTACATCCCGTCGTCCGACACGTACATCGAGAAGGACAGCTCGATCAACGACGAGATCGAGCGGCTGCGGCACTCGGCGACGTGGGCCCTGGTGAGCAGGCGGGACGTGATCGTGGTGGCGTCGGTCTCGTGCATCTACGGCCTGGGCACGCCCGAGGAGTACACCAAGCACGTCCTGCCGGTCAGCAGGGGCATGGAGATCGACCAACGGGCCATCCTCCGCCAGCTGGTCGACATGCAGTACGAGCGGAACGACACGAACTTCATCCGGGGGAAGTTCCGGGTGCGCGGCGACACGATCGAGATCCACCCCGCGTACGAGGAGCAGGGGGTCCGGATCGAGCTGTTCGGCGACGAGGTCGAGCGCATCAGCCGGGTCGACCCCCTGACCGGCGAGATCCTGGAGGTGCTGGAGGAGGTCGTCGTCTTCCCGGCCACCCACTACGTGGCCGGCGAGGAGCGCATGAAGAGCGCCATGGAGCGCATCGAACACGAGCTGCAGGAGCGCCTGGCCTACTTCGAGAAGCATGGGAAGCTCCTCGAGGCCCAGCGGCTCCGCATGCGGACCAGCTACGACCTGGAGATGATGCAGGAGGTCGGCTTCTGCAACGGCATCGAGAACTACAGCCGGCACATCGACGGCCGGGCGGCCGGCCAGCCGCCCCACACCCTGCTCGACTTCTTCCCCAAGGACTTCCTGATGGTGATCGACGAGTCGCATGTCACCGTGCCCCAGCTGCACGGCCAGTACGAGGGCGACCGGTCGCGCAAGGAGACGCTGATCGACCACGGCTTCCGACTGCCCTCGGCCGCCGACAACCGGCCCCTGCGCTTCGACGAGTGGTACGAGCGCGTCAACCAGTGCATCTTCCTGTCGGCGACACCCTCGGATTACGAGATCGGGCAGTCGACCCAGGTGGTGGAGCAGATCGTGCGGCCGACGGGGCTCACCGACCCGGAGGTGGTGGTCAAGCCGACCAAGGGCCAGATCGACGACCTCATGGAGCAGATCCGGCTGACGGTCGACAAGGGCGACCGGGTCCTGGTCACCACCCTGACCAAGAAGATGGCCGAGGACCTCACCGACTACCTCCTCGAGCTGGGGGTGCGGGTGCGGTACCTGCACAGCGAGGTCGACACCATCCAGCGCATCGAGATCCTGCGTGACCTGCGGCTGGGGGAGTTCGACGTCCTGGTCGGCATCAACCTGCTCCGGGAGGGCCTCGACCTGCCCGAGGTGTCGATGGTGGCCATCCTCGACGCCGACAAGGAGGGGTTCCTGCGCAGCGAGACGTCGCTGATCCAGACCATCGGCCGGGCGGCCCGGAACGTCGACGGTCAGGTGATCATGTACGCCGACAAGGTCACCGACTCGATGCAGCGCGCGCTCTCGGAGACCAACCGGCGACGCGGCGTGCAGGAGGCCTACAACCGGGAGCACGGGATCGACCCCCAGACGATCCGCAAGGCGGTCACCGACATCCTGGCCACCCTGCGGCCGGACGGCGACGGCGAGGCGCCCCGACCGGGCAAGGATCGCCGGTCGAGGAAACGGGACAAGGTACGGTCCGACTTCGCCGAGCTGCCCCAGGACGAGCTGGCCCGCCTCATCCGCACCCTCGAGGAGGAGATGAAGGAGGCGGCCACCGACCTCCGCTTCGAGTACGCCGCCCGCCTCCGGGACGAGATCCACGACCTGAAGCGAGAGCTCAAACTGGTCGTGTAAGAGGTCGATACCTACGAGGTGACCCTCGTGGCCGACCCCCTCGCGCCCCCGGCTCCCCGCTGGTCCCGGGCGTGGGCACGGCCCGTATGGGCCCACCTCGTGGCGCTGGCCGCCGGCCTCCTGCTGCTGGTGCCGGTGGTGGGGACGTCAAACTCGTTCATCGCCGACGAGGGGGCGGCGATCATCCAGGCCCGGTCGCTGGCCAACGGCGAGGGGTGGATCGTGGAGCACCCCCTGCCCGAGGTCGACCCCGAGGGCCGGTGGTACCCCGTGGTCAACGCCGAGCGGGGTACCAAGGGCTTCGCCCCCCTGGGGAAGCACCCGCTCTACCCCGCGCTGGCCGCGGCCGCCGCCCGGGTGGGGGGCGTGGCCGGCATGGTCGTCCTCTCCCTGCTGGGCACGGTCGCCGCCGCCGGCCTGGCCGCCGCCCTCGCCCGCCGGATCGACAAGGCGCTGACGAGGCCCACCCTCTGGGTGGTCGGGCTGGCCAGCCCCCTGCTGTTCGACGGCTTCCTGGTCATGGGCCACACCCTGGGCGCGGCCCTGGCCACCGCAGCGGTGCTGGCTGCGGTCGTCGCCGTGCACGACCGGCGCCCGCTGGTGGCACTGCTGGTGGCGCCCGCGGTCGGCGGCGCGGTGCTGCTCCGGAACGAGGCGCTGGTCTTCGCCATCGCCCTGGTCCTGGTCAGCGGGTTCCTGGCCCTGCGGCGGGCCTACCGGGCGCCTGCCGGCCTGGTCGCCGCCGCCACCCTGGCCGGCGCGGTCGCCGCCCGCCTGCTGGACCGGCTGTGGGTGGCCCGGGTGACGGGCGGGGCGGTGCAGGCCACCGCGGTGGGCGTCCCTGCCGCCGAGGACGGGTTCATCGAGGGGCGGGTCGACGGGTTCCTGACCACGTGGCTGACGCCCTCCTACGGCGACCTCGACCTGGGCGCCCTCGCCCTGCTGGTGATGCTGGCGGCCATCGTCTGGTGCGCCCTGCGGGTGCGGTCGCACCCGGAAGGGCGGGCGGCGATCCTGGGGAGCGCGGGGGTGGCGGCAGGCGCGGCGGCGGTGGCGCTCGCCGCCGACCCGGGCAACGTGGTGCCCGGACTGCTCCTCGCCTTCCCCGCCGCCACTGCGGGGATGCTGGTGATGCGCCGCCGCCTGTTCAACGACGCGGTGGCGGCGATGGTCGTCGGCGCCACCACGGCCCTCTTCGCCCTGGCCGTGATCGCCACCCAGTACGCCGTAGGCGGGAGCGGGGAGTGGGGCGGGCGCTACTTCGCCCTGCTCGTCCCCGCCGCCGTGCCCCTCCTGTTGCGCGCCCTGCGGGCGCAGCGCCGGTCCCTGGCCGCGGACGTGCGGCGCGGCGTCGCCGTCGCCCTCGTGGTGTGCTCGGCCGCCCTGTCGGTGATGGCCGTGGGCGCGCTCCGGGCCAACCACCGGGCCGGTGCGGACGTGGTCGACCGCGTCGAGGCTGCCGGCCGGCTCACCGGGGACCCCCGGCCCGTGGTCGTGACCGACTGGATCGCCGGAGCCCGCCTGGCCTGGCCGACCTTCGACGCCCACCGCTGGCTGTACGTCACGAAGGGGCGGGTCGCCGAGGCCGTTGACCGGTTGGGGGCCGCCGGGGTCGACCGGTTCGTCCTGGTCAGCAACGACGTGGCCGTGCTACAGGACCGGCTCGAGGGGCTCACAGTGGTGGCGTCCGACGTACCGCCGAGCGGCAGACAGATCCTCGTGCTCGAGCGGTGACCGTCGTGGCGCCGGCCGACGCCCGGGTGTCGCTGCCGCTCCTGGCCCACGTGGCCGCCCTGGCCGTCGTCCTCCTGGCCCTCGTCCCGGTGGTCGGGACGTCGGCGTCGTTCTCGACCGACGAGGGGGCGGCGATCGTCCAGGCCAAGAGCCTGTCGCGGGGCGGGGGATGGGTGGTGGAGCACCCCCTCCCCGAGGTCGACCAGCCCGACGGGCGGCACTACCCGCTGGAGCTGGCCGAGTGGGGTGAGCGGGGCTTCGTCCCCTACGGCAAGCACCCCCTGTACCCACTGCTGCTGGCCGCGGCCGACCGGGTGGGCGGGGTGACGGCCATGGTCCTGCTGTCGGTGGCCGGCACGGTGGCCGCCGCCGCCCTGGCCGGCGCCCTGGCCCGGCGCCTGGACGCCTCCCTGGCTGGGCCGGCCGTGTGGGCGGTGGGGGTGGCCAGCCCGCTCCTGTTCGACGGGTTCCTCGTGATGGGCCACACCCTGGCCGCAGCCCTGGCCGCGGGGGCGGTCCTGGCTGCGGTCGTCGCCCTGGAGCGGCGAGACCCCCGGCCGGCGCTGGCCGTCGGTCCGCTGGTGGCCGGCGCCGTGCTGCTGCGGAGCGAGGCGGTGTTCCTGGCCCTCGGACTGGCGGTGGTCGCCGCCGCGGTGAGCGCCGGGCGGCGGCGGGTGGCGGGGCTGATCGCCCTCGGGTCGCTGGCCGCCGGCGCCGGGGCCCACCTCTTCGAGACGTGGTGGCTCAGGCGGCTGACCGACCGGGGGACGGCGGCCGTGCGGTCCGCCCCGGCGGCGGCCGGCACGGAGGCGGAGAGCTTCCTGTCCGGACGGTGGCGGGGGTTCGTCCGGACCGTCCTCAGCCCGACGTACGGAGGAGACCCGCTGGTGGCCGTGCTCCTCCTGGTGATGGTGGTCGCGGTGGTGGCCATGGTCCTGCGGCGGCAGCGGGACATGGCCGCCCTGGCCGCGGCGACGGCGGTGCTGGCCCTGGTGATGGGGCCGGAGACGGTGGTCCCGGGGCTGCTGGTGGCCTTCCCCGTGGCCACAGCCGGCCTGGTGCTCGTGCGCCGGTCGGCCCTGCGGACGACGGCCGCGCAGGTGTCCCTCGGCGTGTTCGCGGTGATCGCCGCCTGCGTGGTGGCCACCCAGTACGCGGTCGGCGGGGCCACCGAGTGGGGCGGCCGGTTCTTCGCCGTGGGCCTGCCCGTCGTGGTGCCCGTCCTCCTCCTGGCGCTCAAGCAGGCGTCGCTCGACCGGTGGGTCGTCGTCAGCCTGGTGGTGTGCTCGCTGGCCATGGCGACCCTCGGCGTAAGCAGCCTCCGCCACCAGCACCGTCGGCTGGGGCAGCTGGTGAACACGGCCGCCTCCGTCGAGGCCCCGGTCGTCGTCGCCACCTACGGGTCGGTGCCCCGGTGGGCGTGGCGGACGTTCGACGACAAGCGATGGCTGATCACCCAGCCTTCGGACCTCCCCGGGCTGCTCGGGCGGCTGCGGGACGCCGGCGTGGCCCGTATCGGCCTGGTGACCCCGAACCAGGCCCGCGACCGGGCCCTCCTGGGAACGGCCGAGGTGGTGTCGTCGGCCGAGCCGGAGCTGGCGCGCGGCTGGCACATTCTCGTGGTCGCACTCGGCTGACAGGCCCTATTCTCGGAGGGTGTCCGACAAGCTTGTGATTCGCGGGGCACGCGAGCACAACCTGCGCAACGTCTCGCTCGAGCTGCCCCGGGACAAGCTGATCGTGTTCACCGGCCTGTCCGGCTCGGGGAAGTCGTCCCTCGCCTTCGACACCATCTACGCCGAGGGACAGCGGCGGTACGTGGAGTCCCTGTCGGCCTACGCCCGGCAGTTCCTCGGGCAGATGGACAAGCCGGACGTGGACTTCATCGAGGGCCTGTCCCCGGCCATCTCCATCGACCAGAAGTCGGCGTCCCGCAACCCCCGGTCGACGGTCGGGACCATCACCGAGATCTACGACTACCTGCGCCTGCTGTGGGCCCGGATCGGCGTCCCCCACTGCCCGAAGTGCGGGGCGGTGGTCGCCCGCCAGACGCCGCAGCAGATCGTCGACCGCATCCTCCAGCTGCCCGACGGCACCCGGTTCCAGGTGCTGGCCCCGGTGGTGCGGGGCCGGAAGGGCGAGTACGAGGGGCTGCTCGAAGAGCTGGCCGCCCAGGGCTACACCCGGGCGCGGGTCGACGGCGAGCTGCGGGAGCTGAGCGACAGGTCGGCCCAGAAGCTGGGCCGGTACGAGATGCACACCATCGAGGTCGTCGTCGACCGCCTGGTGCGGCGGGAGGGGATCGAGCGGCGGCTGACCGACTCCCTGGAGACCGCCCTGCGCCTGGCCGAGGGCGTGGCCGAGGTGGAGCTGGTGCCGCGCGACGGTGAGGGCGAGCCCGACATCCTCACGTTCAGCCAGCACCTGGCCTGCCCCAACGACGGCACCTCCTTCCCCGAGCTGGCCCCCCGGAACTTCTCGTTCAACTCGCCGTACGGGGCCTGCCCCCACTGCGACGGGCTGGGCACCCGGTTCGAGGTCGACCCGGAGCTGGTCGTCCCCAACCCCGACCTCAGCCTGGACGAGGGGGCGGTGGGGCCGTGGTCGGGGGCCAGGGGCGAGTACTTCCACCGGGTCATGGGGGCGGTGGCCGAGACCTACGGCTTCAAGATGACCACGCCGTTCAAGAAGCTGACCAAGGCCCAGCAGAAGGTCCTGCTCTACGGGTCGGGGCAGAAGCAGGTCCACGTGCAGTACCGCAACCGGTACGGGCGGACGCGGTCGTACTACACCCACTACGAGGGAGCCATCCCCTACCTGCAGCGCCGGCACTCCGAGGCCGAGTCCGACCACATGCGGGAGCAGATCGAGGGCTACATGCGGGAAGTGCCCTGCCCCGAGTGCGGGGGGGCCCGGCTCAAGCCCGAGTCGCTGGGCGTGACCGTCGCCGGCCGCAACATCCACGAGGTGTGCGACCTGTCGATCGCCAAGGCGGCCCAGGTGCTGGCCAGCCTCGAGCTGTCCGAGCGCGACCGGATGATCGCCGAGCGGGTGGTCAAAGAGGTCAACGCCCGCATGAGGTTCCTGCTCGACGTGGGCCTCGACTACCTCACCCTGAACCGCTCGGCGGGGACGCTGGCCGGCGGCGAGGCCCAGCGCATCCGCCTGGCCAGCCAGATCGGGAGCGGGTTGGTGGGCGTGCTCTACGTGCTGGACGAGCCGTCCATCGGCCTCCACCAGCGGGACAACCGCAAGCTCATCGACACCCTGGTCCGGCTGCGGGACCTGGGCAACACGGTCATCGTGGTCGAGCACGACGAGGACACCATCCGGGTGTCGGACCACGTGGTCGACATCGGGCCGGGGGC
>DATAAD010000047.1:0-15303 GCA_036260295.1 Acidimicrobiales bacterium
CAGGTCGCCCGGCTCGAGCCCGTAGCGGTCGACGGCCAGGTCGTGTATGGCCTTGGCCGCCCGCACCTTCCACTCCGCGGTGCGGGCCTGGCCCTCCTGGTCGATGGTCGTGCAGACGACGGCCGCCCCGTACTCCCTCGCGAGAGACAGGAAGCGGTCGAGGCGAGTGCCGGGGGCGTCGCCGTCCTCGAGGTTGACGGAGTTGAGGACGGCCTTTCCGCCGAGCCACTGCAGGCCGGTCTCGATGACCGCCGGCTCGGTGGAGTCCAGCATCAGCGGCAGGCTGGCCTGGGTGCAGAACCGCTGGGCGATCTCGTCCATGTCGGAGACGCCGTCCTCGCCCGTGTAGTCCACGCACACGTCGAGGACGTGGGCCCCCTCCTTCACCTGCTCGCGGGCCATGGCCACGCAGGTGTCCCAGTCGTCGGCCAGCATGGCCTCGCGGAACTTCTTGGAGCCGTTGGCGTTCGTCCGCTCGCCCACGACCAGGAACGACGTCTCCTGGTGGAACGGCACGGCGGTGTAGATCGACGATGCGCCCGCTTCCCAGGTCGGGCTGCGGCGGGCCGGCTCGAGGTTGCGGCAGCGCTCGACGACCGCCTTCAGGTGCTCGGGCGTCGACCCGCAGCAGCCGCCGATGACGCTCACCCCGAGCTCCGAGACGAACCGCTCGTGGTGGTCGGCCAGCTGCTCGGGCGTGAGGTCGTAGTGCATCTTCCCGTCGACCACCGACGGGAGGCCGGCGTTGGGCAGGCAGGAGATCGGCGTCCGGCAGTGCTGGGACAGGTGGCGCAGGTGCTCGTGCATCTCCGTGGGGCCGGTGGCGCAGTTGATGCCGATCACGTCGGGACGGAGGGCGTCGAGGGCGACCAGGGCGGCGCCGATCTCCGTGCCGGGCAGCATGCGCCCGGTGAGCTCGATCGTCACCTGAACCTGGATCGGGACCTCCCTGCCAACGGCGGCCATGGCCCGGCGGCAGGCGACGATCGCCGCCTTGGCCTGGAGCAGGTCGAACACCGTCTCGATGAGGAGGAGGTCGACCCCGCCTTCGATGAGGCCGCGGGCCTGGACCTCGTAGGCGTCGCGGAACTCGGCGAACCTGACCTGCCCGAGGGACGGGAACTTGGTCCCCGGGCCGATCGAGCCGGCCACCCAACGAGGTTCGCCGGGTTTGCCGTAGCCGTCCGCCACTTCCCGGGCGATGCGGGCCGCCTTGACGTTCAGCTCGTGGGCCCGGTCGGCGATGCCGTACTCGGCCAGGGTGTAGGAGAGCGACCCGAAGGAGTCGGTCTCCACCACCTCGGAGCCCACCTCGAAGAACGACCTGTGCAGCTCGGCGATGGCGTCGGGCCGGGTGTCGACGAGGATCTCGTTGCACCCCTCGAACTGAGGCCCGCCGAAGTCGTCGGCCGTCAGCTCCATGCGCTGCAGGTTGGTGCCGGTGGCCCCGTCGTAGATGACGACCCGCTCGCGGACTGCATCGAGGTAGCTGCTCACGAGCCCGAGGCTACCGGCACCCTCCCGTCGGCGAGGACGGATTCCGCCTTGCGCACGAGCCGGGTCATGCCCAGCTCCCTCGCCGCCGCCAGCGCCTCCCGCGCCAGCGCTTCCCCCCGCGCCTCGTCGCCCGGCCGGCCACGGGCCAGGAGCAGCGCCCCGAGGTCGCACCGGGTGTGGGCCGCCCAGGCCGCGGCGCCCATCCGGACGTTGTGGTCGAGGGCCTGCTCGAACCAGCGCTCCGCCCCGTCCAGGTCGCCCGTCGTCCGGGCCAGCATGCCGAGGTAGTAGGCGGCCGAGCCCCAGCACTGGCGGTCGCCGGTGACGATGTTCCGGTCGCTGAACGGCGTCAGCAGGCGCAGCAGGACCGAGGCCCGTCCGGCGTCTCCCAGGCGGTCGGCGACCTGGGCCAGCATGGCCATGCCGGCCAGCCAGGCGAAGTTCCGGGGGAGGCCGGCGAAGTCGTCCTCGGACAACCGCTCCAACTCGGCCCGCGACTCGTCCTCGGCGCCGAGCTCGAGGACGAGCAGGGCCAGTGCGGCCCGCCAGACCGGCGATTCGGAGAACTCCTCCACGAAGCCCCGCAGCGCCGTCTCGAGCTCGCCCAGGCGGTCCTGCTCCCATCGCACGATGGCCAGCTGGACGCCGAAGACGGCCATGGCATCGGGCTCCTCGACGGACTGTCCGATGGCGAGGGCCTCCAGGGCCAGGCGCTCGGCGTCCTCGAACCGACCCTGCAGCAGGGCGAGCATGGCCCGGAAGCGGCGGGCCTCCCACTGGGCCAGCGGCTGACGGAGCTCCTCGGCCAGCGCCTCGTAGGCGTCGAGCGTGGCGCCGGCGGCGTCCATGTCGCCCTCCTCGACCTGGGCCACGAACAGGTACTGGCGCCCGATGGCCAACAGCTGGCGGTCGCCGAGCTCCTCGGCCCGCCCGATGATCTCGAGCGACGCGGCCAGCCGCTCGTCGAGGTGGTCGGGGCCCCAGACGGCGAGGCACCGGCTGCACAGGGCGAGGGCCAGGCTCCCCGGGTCGCCCAGGCGGCGGGCCATGTCGACCGCCTCCCGGCTGAGCTGCTCGCGCCGCCTGTCGTTGGCCGTGTAGTAGAGCTCCTCGGCCAGCAGGCCGAGGAGGCGGGCGCGCAGGGCGCTGTCGCCCGGGCCCACCGCCTCGAGGGCCTCGGCCAGGAGGCGACCGGGCCGGTCGCCGAACGCCCCCCGCGTGGCGTGCCAGGCCCGCAGCAGGCCGCCCCCGAACCCCAGGACGGCTTCGGCCAGGAGCTCGGGTGACGGCAGGGCGCGGGCCGTGTCGGCCGCGTCGAGGAACGTGCGGCGGGCACCGGCCACGTCGCCCGCCCGCCACCGGGCGTCGCCGAGGCCCAGGAGCAGGCGGCAACGCCGCTCGCCGGACGCCTCCCGGCCGCGGTCGAGGACGGCGAGGCCCCGCTCGTAGTGGACGACCGCCTCCTCGTACGCGAGCGACGACGTCGCCTCCTCCGCGGCCCGGACGGAGTACTCCACGGCCCGGCCGGTGTCGCCGCCGGCGGCGGCGGCCAGGACGAAGTGGTGGGCCAGCTCGCTCCACGGCGCGTCCCGGCCTCCGGCGCCGGCGTCTTCCAGGGCGGCGCCCACCTTCCCGTGGAGACGGGCCCGCCTGATGCCGCTCAGCTCGTCGTAGAGCGCCTCCCGGACGAGGTCGTGGCTGAACCGGTAGCACCCGACCCGCCCGTGGTCCTCGACCAGCAGGCCGGCCGCCTGCGCCTCGTCCAACAGGTCGACGACCGGCTCCGACGTGTCGCTCACCCGCTCGAGCACGTCGACCCTGACCTCCTGGCCGAGGACCGACGCGGTGGCCAGCAGTCGGTGGGCGCCCTCCGAGAGCCGGTGGCAGCGCCGGCGCACCACGTCGCGCACGCCCTCCGGGATGCCGAGGGTGGTCACGTCGATCGGACCGGGCGCGGCCAGCCGGCTCTCCGCCTGCAGCAGTCGCACCATCTCGCGGACGAAGAAAGGGTTGCCGTTGGTGCGGGCGTGCACGAACCCGCTCAGCGGCCCGCCGGGCAGCCCGGTCGTCAGCTCGATGAAGCGGGCCACCTCGGGCGGGCCGAGGCCGGCCAGGGCCAGCCGCCGGGTCGCCGGCTGGCGGGCCAGGTCGCCGAGGGCGTCGGCGATGGGGCTGTCGCGGGTGAGGCCGACGTCGCGGTAGATGGCGAGGACCAGCAGGGGCGCCCGGTGCACCTCACGGGCCAGGTGCTGCAGGAGCAGCAGCGAGGGGCGGTCGGCCCACTGGAGGTCGTCGAGCACGAGGACGGCGCCGCCGGCGCCCGCCGCCCGTCTGACCGCGGCGGTCGTGGCCTCGAACATCCGCAGCCGGGCGACGTCCGGGTCGAGCGCGGGACCGGGATCCGGGGCGGGGAGGAGGGTGGACAGCTCGGGCACCACCTCCGGCCGGTGCGGGGGGACGGTGTGCGCCGACCACCCGGCGAGGGCTTCCGCCCACGGGCGGAACGGCCCGCCGCCCTCGTCCTCGTGGGCGCTGCCCCACAGGACGGGGACGCCGCGGGCCCGGGCCAGGGCGGCCACCTCCTCGGCGATGCCGGTCTTGCCGATGCCCGGCTCGCCCCGGAGCAGCACCAGCCGCCCCTCGCCGGCCACGGCCCGGTCGAGCCACCGGCGCAGGGACTCCAGCTCCTGCTCGCGCCCGACGAAGGCCGACGGCCGGTGGGAGGTGTCCTCCAGCGCGACGCGCAGGTCGGGACGGGACGGAGCCTCCCGGGCCCGGCCCCACTCGAGGTGCCCGTCCTGCTGCAGGACGGCCTCCTCGAGGCGCCGGAGCTCGGGGCTGGGTTCGATGCCGAGCTCCTCGGCCAGCACCACCCGGAGCCGCCCATAGGCACGGAGCGCCTCGGCCTGGCGCCCGCTCCGGTAGAGGGCGACCATGAGCTGGGCCCAGAACCGCTCCCGCAGCGGCTCCCGGGCGACCAGCTGCTCCAGCTCGTCCACGACCGCGGGGTGGCGGCCGCAGGCCAGGGAGGCGTCCATGCGCTCCTCGACCGCGGCCAGTCGCAGCTGCTCGAGGCGCGCCGCCCATCCCCGGGCGAACGGGAGCTCGGCCAGCTCGCCCAGGGCCGGGCCGCGCCACAGGGCCAGGGCCTGGTCGAGCACGGCGGCCGCATCCGTGGCGTCGCCCTCGGCGAGGGTCTTGCGTCCCCTCGCCAGCAGCTGCTCGAACCGCAGCGTGTCCAGCTGGTCGACCGTGACGCGGACGAGATAGCCGGGGTCGCGCGTGACCAGCACCCGGGGCGCGGCGTCCCCCGCCTCGAGGATCTTGCGCAGCCGGGAGACGTGGACCTGCAGGGCGGTGGCCGCCGTCGCCGGGGGGTGGCCCTCCCACAGCTGGTCGGCGAGGCGGTCGGCGGGCACGAGCTCGTTGGCGTGGGCCAGCAGGATGGCGAGCAGGCTGCGCTGTCGGGGCGCGGCCACGTTCAGCGCGGTGCCGTCCCTCAGCACCTCGAGTGGCCCCAGCAACCGGAACTCGATCACGTGACAGGAACTGTAGGTGAGCGTTTAGCGAGCGGTTAGCGCGTCGGGAGACACTCCGCGCGGGGTTGCGACGGGAGGAGTGTCACGTGGGCGCGGAGTCGAGGCGGCGTGGAATGGGGATGGCGCGGCGGGTCGTGCTGGCTGTTCTGGCCGGGCTGATGCTGGCCGGCGGGCTGGGGGCCGGCCAGGCATCCGCCCTGCCACCGCGCGACCGTGACCCCATCGACCCTCCGGGCGACATAGACGTGCCGTTCACGCCGCCGCGCGGCGGGTTCGAGTGGCGGGTCGACAGCCGGTTCGGCGCTCGACGCGACGGGATGGTCGACTACCACTGGAACGAGGCGGCGGGTAGCCGCTTCCCCGGCCCGGCCTACACCTACGAGCCCAGCTACGTGCGCCCGACCGAGCTGAACGCCAAGTTCGACGGCTGCGCCACGGAGGCCGATGCCGGTGCCGACGCCGGGTCCACCACCTACAACTACCGGTGGGAGCTGCGGATCCCCTCGGACGGTGCGGTTATCGGGACCCCCACGACGGCGAGGAACTGCCGGTGGGAGCACACCTTCCCGCTCGACCCGGTGACCGGCAAGGGCACCCCGACGATCGTCCGGCTCTCGATCACCGACCCGGCCACCGGCGCCCCGTTCCCCGGGTACAGCGCGGGCAAGACCTTCGACGAGCAGACCGTCGAGGTCAAGGACCTGCTGATCGTCTCCCTCGGTGACTCGTACGGCTCCGGCGAGGGCAGTCCGGACGTCCCCCAGCGGGTCGACGCCCTCGGCTACGTCACCGCCGAGGCCCGCTGGCAGGACAAGCGCTGCCACCGGTCGGCGGCTGCGCCCTCGGCCCAGGCGGCCATGACCCTCGAAGGCGCCGACCCGCACAGCACGGTGACGTTCCTGTCGTTCGCCTGCTCTGGAGCCACCATCAGCCAGCCCTACTTCGGCGACCAGAGCAGCTTCGACCCCTACCGGATCCCACCTCCCGGCGGGTTCACCAAGCCCCGTGGCACCGGCATCCTCGGCCCCTACATCGGCACCGAGCCGCCCATGCTCAACGGCGCCGTCGACTACCGCGACGAGGTCAAGCTGCCCTCCCAGATCGACCAGCTCCAGCGGGCCCTGACCAACGGCGGCCAGCTCCCGGCCCGGCACATCTCCGCCCTGAGCATCAGCGGCGGCGGCAACGACATGGGCTTCGGCCCCCTGGCCAGCGTCTGCACCCTCTATTACGAGTGCCCGGAGCACTTCGTGGACGGCGCCCGCGCCGAGGGCCGGATTCCCCTCAAGCGGCGCTTCCAGCAGTCCCTCGACACCATGCCCGACCGCTACGCGGCCATGGCGCAGGCCCTCGACCGCTTCACCATCGGCAAGGTGTACGTCACCCAGTACCCCGACCCGACCACGGACTCCTCCGGCGCCCTCTGCTCGGCCATCCTCGACGACGTCATCCCGGGCTGGATGCAGCCCTTCCTGGCCGCGGCGGCGGTGGTCGACTTCTCGCCCGTCCCCGGCGCCCCGTTCCGGATGGACCGGGCCGACCAGACGGTGGACCACGACGAGGTGGCCTACGCGGCCAACGTGGTGCTGCCCGGCATGAACGGCGAGGTCCGCAAGGGCGCCAACGCCAACGGCTGGACGCTGGTGGACGGGATCGCCGACGAGACGGCCAACCTGTTCTCCGGGCACGGCTACTGCGCCTCCGACAGCTGGATCCGCCGGGCGGCCGACGCCACCTACCTCCAGGGGCCCTGGGACCCGCCGCTGAACTGCAACATGGTGAGCCTCGTCTTCACCCTGCCGATCTTCATCGCCGCCGGCTGCCTTCCCCCGGCCACCACCGAGACGACCGGCACTCTGCACCCGACCGCCGACGGCTACCGCGCCATCGCCGGGCGCCTGGTCGCCAAGATGCGGCCCGACCTCCTCCCCCCACCCCCCACCGCCCCACCGACCGTCACCGACAACCGGGCCGCGTCCCGGCAGGGAGCCAACGGCTGGCTCACCGGCAAGGGCGCGGGCCAGAACTGCCCCACGGGTCTGGCCGACTGCGTGGTCGTGGACCTCACCGTCGCCACCGACCCCGCCACCGTCCTGCGCGCCGTCGGGCTGACCCGTGACGGGACGACGGTCGAGTGCTCGGACACGGGTGTCACCACGAACGGCCTCACCTGCCAGTCACGACTGGTCAACAGCACCACCCACACGTGGACGCTCACCTTCCGAGAGGACGGCATCTACCGGGTGGAAGCGGTGGGCACAGCCAGGAACGGGACGGTGGCCACGTCGAACCGTGAGTACAAGGTCGACCTCCACGACCCCGTCTCGGCCACGGCCACGCCCACCGCGGCCAACCCCGAGACCGCCGGCTGGTTCCGGGACCCGGTGGAGGTCACCTTCGGCGGCGCCGACGCCCCGGGCGGCTCGGGCGTCCAGGAGATCGAGTACCAGCTCGACGGCGGACCGGCGCGGCGGGCGGGCGGCGTCCAGGTCGACGCCGACGGCGTGCACACCGTCACCTACCGGCCCGTCGACCTCGCCGGGCGCCTCGGACCGGTCTCCACCTTGACCGTCCGGGTCGACCGCTCGGCGCCCGCGGTGAACTGCGGGGCGGCCGACGGCGCCTGGCACGCCGCCGACGTGTCGATCCCCTGCACGGGCAGCGACCCCGGGTCCGGCCTGGCCCAGGCCGGCGACGCCAGCTTCACGCTGAGCACGACGGTCGCCGCCGGCACCGAGCCGGCCGACGCCCCGACGGCCACCCGCCAGGTGTGCGACGTGGCCGGCAACTGCTCGACGGCCGGACCGGTGGGCGGCAACCACGTCGACAAGAAGGCCCCGACCGTCACCGTGGCCAGCCCGGCCGCGAGCGGGCGCTACCACCTCGACCAGGCGGTGACCGCCACCTACTCGTGCGCCGACGCCGGGTCGGGCCTGGCCACCGGCTCGTGCCGGGGCACGGTCCCGAACGGATCGGCCGTCGACACCTCGTCGACGGGACGGAAGGAGCTCACCGTCGAGGCGGCCGACAACGCCGGAAACGCCGAGACGGTGCGGGTGGCCTACGAGGTGACCCGTCGGCTCACCGCCGTCACCTACGACGGGCCGGTGACCGGCGACTACCACGACCCGGTGACGGTGTCGGCTCGCCTGGTCGACACCTCGGCCAACCCCGCCGCCGCCGTTGCCGGTGTCGAGCTGCGGTTCAGCCTGGGCACCGCCGGGTGCCGGGCGACCACCGATCCTTCGGGACGGGCCGCCTGCACCCTCACCCCGGACCAGGCCGCGGGCCCGGCGTCGCTCCAGGTGGCCTTCGACGGGAACCCCCGCTTCGAGCCCAGCTCCACGTCGGCGGCGTTCACCGTGACCAGGGAGCAGACCACCCTGGCCTACGGCGGACCCACGGTGATCGCCAACAAGGGCGGCGTCCGCCTGGCCGCCACCCTGCTCGAGGAGGGTGCCACCGCCATCGCCGGCCGCTCGGTCACGTTCACGGTGGGCACCGGGCCGGGGGCCCAGTCCTGCATCGGCGCCACCAACGGGGCCGGGACGGCCGAGTGCACGATCGCCACCCTCAACCAGCCGCTCGGACCGGGCACCGTCACCGCCGGGTTCGCCGGCGACGGCTTCTACGTCCCGGCCACCGCCAGTGCCTCCACCATGCTTTTCGAGTACCTGGCGCAGGGGGCGTTCGTGATCGCCGGCGACGGGGTGGCGGAAGGGCGCCCGGCGACCTTCTGGGGCTCCCAGTGGGCCAAGGACAACGCCGGCCCGTCCAGCTTCAAGGGCTACGCCCCGACCACCGACCCCGCTCCGCCGGCCTGCGGCGGCACGTGGACGTCGTCGGGGGGCAACACCTCCCCGCCCGCATCCCTGCCGGCCTACATGGCCGTGGCCGTGAGCGGCGACGTGACCAAGGGCGGGAGCGAGGTCGGCGGCCGCATCACCAAGGTCGCGGTGGTGAGGACCGATGCCGGCTACACCCCTGACCCGGCGACGCCGGGGACGGGCACGGTCGTGGCGACCGTCTGCGGCTCATGAGGCGCCTCCTGCTCGTCGCCACCGTCGCCCTCGCCCTGGTCGCCGTGCCCGGGGCGGGGCCGGCGGTGGCCACCCCGGTGAACCAGCGGGTGGACATCGTGTTCGTGGGCGCCCAGGCCGGCGTCGTCACCGCCTGGGGGGCGATCGACGCCGTCGGCCTGGTCACCGAGGAGAACACGCTGAACCCCGACGGGTCGTTCCACGGGATGCTGCGCTTCGTGTTCCCCCTCGGCTCGGTGACCGCGCCCTTCACGGGCATGGTCACCGAGGTCGAGGTCGACCCGGCGACGTGCACCGGGCGGTTCGCCACGGTCGGCCGGTTCACCATCGCCTCGGCGACGGGCGCCTACGCCGGCGCCTCGGGGTCGGGCCAGTTCTCGGAACGGGGGACGTTCAACGCCGTCCCGTCCTCGTCCGGGTGCTCGCCCACCCTCCAGGTCCGCACCCTGCTGGTCACCGAGGCCACCGGTTCCGTCACCCTCCCCCGCCGCACGACGCTCCTCGGGCTGTAGCGCGCCGGCGCCGCTGGCTCCATCGTCCCTGGAGGGTTGACAGCTCTGTTCGTCTCCGCTAACGTTAGTTTTAGCTAACGCGTGTAGGAGGAGGAGGAGGAGCCATGGGACAGCCGGTCGCGTTCTTCGAAGTGGTCAGCACCGAGCCCGAGCGGGCCCAGAAGTTCTATGCCGAGCTGTTCGGGTGGCGGGTCGAGGCGCCGCCCGAGTTGGGCGGGTACGCCCTCGTCGACACCGGTGCGGGCGAGAACGCGGTCGGCGGCGGCATCGGGCCGTCCCAGGCGCCCGGCGACACCGGGGTCAAGATCTACATGCAGGTCGACGACCTCGAGGCCTGCCTGGCCCGCGCCGAGGAGCTGGGCGGCACCCGGCTCGTCCCGCCGACGGACCTCCCGGGCGACTTCGGGCGCTTCGCCATCTTCGCCGACCCCGACGGCAACCCCGTCGGCCTCTGGGCGTGACCGACGACGGCGCGGCCGACCAGGCGCTGCGGGCGCTGGCCGAGCCCCGGCGCCGCGCCATCCTCCGGCTGGTCGCCCACGACGAGCTGGCGGCCGGGGAGATCGCCGCCGCCTTCGACGTCACCCGCCCGGCGGTCAGCCAGCACCTCACCGTCCTCAAGAACGCCGGCCTCCTCACCGAGCGGCGGGACGGCACCCGCCGGCTGTACCGGGCCCGTCCGGAGGGCCTGGACCAGCTGCGCCGGCTTCTCGACGACATTTGGGCCGGCGCCCTCGACACCGCTCGCCGCCTGGTCGAGGCCGAACGAGGGATCGGCGAGGATGACCGGGTCGCGGCCGGATAGATGCCGGCCTCGACGGAGCCGCCGGCGAACCGCGGTCATCCGCTTGTGGGGGACGGCGTTGGCCGAGTTCCGGATCTACATGAACGACACGACCATCGAACCGAGGAGATCGCCCGTGGCCGCTTCTGATGCACGCCTGAGCGCCCCACCGGTCCGTCAGTCCACCATCGTCCGCAGCGACGCCGAGCACACCTTCGAGGCGTTCGTCCGGATGATCGGGGC
Organism: Acidimicrobiales bacterium; assembly: GCA_036260295.1. GTDB lineage: Bacteria > Actinomycetota > Acidimicrobiia > Acidimicrobiales > AC-14 > CADCTB01. Next base: position 10,616 of record DATAAD010000047.1, read on the forward strand.
GTGGTGGCCGGTCGACCCGCTCTCCGTGGGGGGGAGGAGCCGGGTGCGCGACCTCGCCGTGGACGAACGCCCGGGCGGCCGGGTGTACGAGATCTGGGACGACGGCACCACCGTCGACTGGGGCGAGGTGCTCGTCTGGGAGCCGCCCGCCCGGTTCGTGATGTCGTGGGCCCGGACGCCCGCCCCGACCGAGGTCGAGATCACGTTCGCGGCTCTGGGCCCCAGCCTCACCCGCGTCGCCGTCGAGCACCGCGGCTGGGAGCAACTGACCGAGGAGCAGCTCCGGGAGGACTGCGCGGCGCCGGGCGGCTACCGCTCGGGCGCATACAGCACGGGCTGGCTCCTCGCCCTCGAGCGCTTCGCCCGATCCGTCGAGAACGAAAGGAACATCTCGTGAACCACTACGTCTACAAGCTGATCGCCCCCCGGCCCACGTTCGCGGGCGACATGAACGAGGCCGAGATGGCCGTCATGGGCGAGCACACGGTCTACTGGAACAAGCTGTTCGAGGACGGACGGGTCGCCGTCTTCGGCGTGGTCCTGGAGCCGACCGGCGCGTGGGGTCTGGCCGTCGTCGAGGCGGAGACCGAGGACGACGTCCGCGCCCTCGCGTACCACGACCCTGCGGTCAACACCGGTACGTGCACCTTCGAGATCGGCGTAATGCCGAGCCCGAGCGTCCGGCCGGCTCAGGTCGCGGCCTGAGCCCGCTGGTACCGGCAGACCTGGACGCCGGTCGTCGCGGTGGCGGCGGACACCAGCTCGAACGGTCGGGCAACCCCGTCGGTGGGGAAGATGGTCTTGCCCCCGCCGAGCACGACGGGCTCGATCATCAGGTTCAGCTCGTCGACCAGGTCCGCTTCCAGCAGCGACCGCGCCAGCTGGGAGCTGCCCAGCACGTTCACGTCGCGCCCGGGACGCTCTCGCATCGACGTGATGGTGGGAACGAGGTCGGCGCCGCGGATGATCGTGGTCGGCCCCCACGTGAGGTCGGCCTCGGCGAGAGTGTCGGTGACGACGTACTTCTGGACCGAGTTGATCCACTCGGTGAAGGGGTCGTCGTCGCCGCCCCGCTCCGGCCAGGCCCCGGCCATGACCTGCCACGTGCGCCGGCCGAAGAGGAGGGCGTCGGCCCGCTTCGCCCCCTCGTCGATGGCCGATCCCATGACCTCGACGTCGAAGAACGGCATCGACCACCCGCCGTGCTGGAAGCCTCCGTCCCTGTCCTCGTCGGGGCCACCGGGGGCCTGCACGACACCGTCGAGGCTGATGAACTCACTGATGACGATTCGCATGGCACGTGGACGATGCCACAGCTGCGAACTAATCGCGCCCGTGGACCACGATCGGCTCGTCGGGATCGGTGCTGCGGACGTGGGCGTCGCCGCCGATCTCGACCTTGGAGTCGACGATGGCCTTCTCGACCCGGGCCCCGGCCCGGACCACGACGCCGTGCAGGATCACGGACTCCTCGACCACCGCGCCCGCTTCCACGACGGCCCCCGGGGACAGGATCGAGCGCCTGACCTGGCCGGCCACCCGGCAGGCGGGCGACAGCAACGAGTCCTCCACCGACCCGCCGGCCTCCACCCGAGCGGGCGGGCGGTGCCCGCTGGTGGTCCGGATGGGCCAGCCGAGGTCGTCGAGGTCGAGGCGCCCGTCGACCAGGTCCTGGTGGGCCTGCCAGTAGCTCTGGGGCGTGCCGACGTCGCGCCAGTAGCCGGGGAGGGGGAAGTCGAAGGCCCGGCCCTTCTCCACCAGCCGGGGCAGGAGGGCGTCGCCGAAGTCGTCCAGGGACTCCTCACCGTCGCCCAGGTCTTCGAGCGTCTCGAGCAGGGCCGACGACCGGTAGGCGAAGACCTCGGTCGTCACCACGTCGCTCTCCGGGTCGTCGGGCTTGTAGGCGAAGCCCGTGACCCGGTGCTCGACGTCGACCGACACCACGCCGAACCTGCCGGCGTCCTCGTCGACCCTGGTGGTCACCATGGTGACGTCGGCGTCCCGCTCGAGGTGGGCGGCGACCACCTCCCGGTAGTCCAGCGTGTAGACGGCGTCGGCGCTGAGCACCAGCACCACGTCGGCACCGAACTCGCCGATGAGCCGGCGGTGGCGCCAGAGGGCGTCGGCGTTGCCCTCGGTGAAGCCTTCGCCCTCCCCCCCGGTGAAGGGATGGAGGATCAGCAGCCCGCCCTCCGTCCGGTCGAGGTCCCAGGGCCGGCCGTTGGCCAGGTGGTCCTCGATGGAGTGGGGCCGGTACTGCTGGAGCACCCACACGTCGCTGACGCCGCTGTTGGCGCAGTTGCTCAGGGGGAAGTCGATCAGGCGGAAGTGGCCGGCGAACGGGAGGGCCGGCTTGGCCCGGTGCTCGGTCAGCGGCCCCATCCGGCTCCCCGCCCCGCCGGCCAGCACCACGGCCAGCGTGCGAGCGCGGTCCAGGTCAGCCAGAACGGCCCATCCTGCCGATGCGGTCCGCCCGGCTGTGGTGCCGCTCCAGGGCGGCGTCGACCAGGTGCTCGATGAGGTCGGAATAGCCGATCCCCGTGGCCTCCCACATCTTCGGGTACATGGAGATCGGGGTGAAGCCGGGGATGGTGTTGACCTCGTTGACCAGCACGCCGCGGCCGTCCTCCTCGTAGAAGAAGTCGACCCGGGCCATCCCGTCCACCCGGAGGGCGTGGCCGGCGGCCAGGGCCAGCCCCTGGACCTCCTCCACCACCTCCCGCGGGAGGGGCGCGGGGACGAGGAGCTGGGCGGCGCCGTCGGCGTACTTGTCCTCGTAGTCGTAGAACTCGTGGCTGGGACGGACCTCGCCGGGGACCGAGGCCCGCAGCCGGCCGTACCCCAGCAGCCCGCATTCGATCTCCCGGGCGGTGACCGCCTCTTCGAGCACGACCCACTCGTCGTAGGCCAGGGCCAGCTTGACCGCCGAGGCCAGCTCCTCGACGTCGTGGGCCTTGGTGATGGCCACGGACGAGCCGAGGTTGGCCGGCTTCACGAACAGGGGGAAGCCCAGCTCGGCCGCCGCCTCGTCGAGGGCGCCGTCGTCGACCTCGATGTCGCGCAGGGCCAGGTAGCGGACCTGGTCCATGCCCGCCCCGCCCAGGACGTCCTTGGCCATGGCTTTGTCCATGCACAGGGCCGACCCCAGCACCCCCGACCCGATGTAGGGGATGCCGGCCAGCTCGAGCAGGCCCTGGATGGTCCCGTCCTCGCCCATGGGGCCGTGCACGAGGGGGAAGGCCAGCGACTCGGGGGTGAGCACCGAGGGGTCGACGCCCGGCCCTCCGGCCACCAGGGTCGTCGCCCCCTCGGGGGCCTCGGCCATCACCCACTGACCGTCCTCGGCGATCCCCACGGGGACCACCTCGTACCGGTCGCGGTCGACGGCGGCGATCACGTGGGCGGCGGTGACGCACGAAACCTCGTGTTCGGCCGATCGCCCGCCGAAGAGGATGACCAGGCGCACGAGTGCAGAGTCTAGGGGCCAGGGCCCAGTGGCAGTCTAGGAGCGATGCGACTTCGGGCGACAGACGTGGCCGCGGCGACCGGCGGACGGCTGCTGGGCGCCGAGGTGGAGGTGGCCGGCGCGGCCATCGACTCCCGACTGGTGCAGGGCGGGGAGCTGTTCGTCGCCGTCCGGGGCGAGCGGGACGGGCACGACTTCGTGGGCGCGGCGTTCGAGGCCGGCGCATCCGCCACCCTCGTGTCGGTCGACGTGGGTCGGGAGCCGGCGATCCTCGTGCCGGACACGGCCTCGGCCCTCACCGCCCTCGCGTCCGCCGCCCGGGACCGGCTGCCGGCCAAGGTGGTCGGGATCACCGGCTCGGTCGGGAAGACCTCGACCAAGGACCTGCTGTCCGCCGCCCTAGCCCGGCGCTGGCGGGTGAGCGCCAGCCCGAAGTCGTTCAACAACGAGCTCGGCGTCCCCCTCACCGTGCTGAACGCGCCCGACGACACCGAGGCCCTGGTGGTCGAGATGGGTGCCCGGGGCAAGGGCCACGTAGCCGCCCTGTGCGCCGTGGCCCGTCCACTGGTCGGCGTGGTGACGACGGTGGGCATCTCCCACGCGGAGTTCTTCGGAACGGTCGAGGACATCGTCCAGGCCAAGGGCGAGCTGGTCGAGGCCCTGCCCGCCGACGGGACGGCGGTGCTCAACGCCGAGGTGCCCCCCGTGGCCGGCATGGCCACGCGCACCGCGGCCCGGGTGCTGACGTTCGGCCTCGACGAGGGGGACGTCCGGGCCGGGGGCGTCACGCTCGACGACGACCTGCGACCGTCGTTCCGCCTCCGCTCGCCGTGGGGCGACGCCGACGTCCGGCTCGCGGTGCGGGGCCAGCACCAGGTCGCCAACGCCCTGGCCGCGGCGGCCGCCGCCCTCGCCTGTGACACGCCGCTGGAGGACGTGGCCACCGGTCTGGGCCAGGCCCAGCTGTCGCCCTGGCGCATGCAGCTGGAACGGGCGCCCTCGGGCGCGCTGGTCCTGAACGACGCGTACAACGCCAACCCCCTCTCGGCCGAGGCCGCCCTCCGGGCCCTGGCCGAGCTGCCCGGCGGACGGCGGACGGCGCTGCTCGGGATCATGGCCGAGCTGGGCGACGTGGGCCCGGCCGAGCACGCCCGCATCGGCGCCCTGGCCGCCGAGCTGGGCATCCGGCTCATCGCCGTAGCCGCCCCCGACTACGGCGGGG
>DATAAD010000048.1:0-11421 GCA_036260295.1 Acidimicrobiales bacterium
GTACCGGCCGCGGCCCGCGGCCCGTGTGCTGGCGCCGGCGGCGACGAGTGCGCCGCTCGATCCCGGACCGGCCATCGCTCAGGCCGCCCAGCAGCAACAGGACGGCGGTTGCGCGTGCTGAGCCGCATCGCCGAGTCGCTGTACTGGGTGGGCCGCTACGCCGAGCGGGCGGAGGACACTGCCCGGATCCTCGACGTCCACGTTCATCGCACGCTGGAGGACCCGTCGGTGGAGGAGGACGCCGCATGTCGGGGCCTGATGGCCGTCATGGGTGTCGAGGCGCCGGAGCGGCCACTCGACAACGCGGCGATGCTCGACATCCTGGCCTTCGACACCGCCAGCCCGACGTCGATCGCGGGCAGCCTCGTCGCGGCCCGGGAGAACGCCCGCAGCGCCCGGGACTCGATCTCCTCGGAGATGTGGGAGTGCCTGAACGCCACCTACAACGCCCTGCCCGGGATCGTGGCCCGGGTGCGGGGCGGGTCGCCCCACGCCTTCTTCTCCTACGTGAAGGAGCGGGCGGCCATCCTGGCCGGGCTGGCGGACTCCACCATGAGCCGCGACGACGGGTGGCGGTTCCTCGTCCTCGGCCGCAGCTTGGAGCGGGTCGACATGGTCACCCGCCTCCTCTCCGCCAGCTTCACCGAGGGCGCGGGCCCGTCGGAGTGGGTGACGACCCTGCGCTGCTGCTCGGCCCACGAGGCCTTCCTGCGGACCTACCGCCGGCGGGTGGAGCGGGACCTGGTCGCCGAGTTCCTGCTGCTGGACCGGCTCTTCCCGCGGTCCGCCTTCCACGCCCTGGGCCGGGCCGAGGAGTGCCTGGCCGAGCTACAGCCGGGCGCGGGACGGGCAGGGCTGGACGACGAGGCCCGCCGCATCCTGGGCCGGGCCCGCACCGACCTGGAGTTCCGCCGGGTGCAGGAGCTGATGGCCGACCTCCCCAGCTATCTGGCGTCGCTCCAGTCGGCGTGCTCGCAGGCCGGCGACGCCGTGGCCCGCCGCTTCTTCCGCCAGAGCGCCCCGCAGCAGTGGAGCCTCGAAGTGGCCGGCGGCCGACAGTGACGTGGCGGATCGGGATCCGGCACGAGACCGGGTACGAGTACGAGCACTCCGTCACCTCGTCGTACAACGAGGCGCGGATCACGCCCATCTCCAACGACCGGCAGCTGGCTCTCGAGTCGACCGTGGAGGTGAGGCCGCCGGCGGTCGTCTACCGGTACTGGGACTGGTGGGGCACGCTCGTGCACTCCTTCGACCTCCACGAGCCCCACGACGAGCTGGTCATCACCGGGACGTCGGTGGTCGAGACCAGCGGGCCGGTCGGCCCCCCTGCGTCACCGGTGAGCTGGGAGGAGCTGCACGGCGGACGCCTCCAGGACCAGTGGGCGGAGTTCCTGGGCCCGAGCCGGTACGTCCCCCTGAACGGCGGCGTGGAGGACCTGGCCGGCGAGCTGGACCGGTCCCTGGACCCCGTCGCCACCTGCGACGCCGTCCTCGAATGCGTGCGGGGCCACCTGCGCTACGAGCGGGGCACGACCACGGTGTCGACCACGGCGACCGACGCCCTGGGGATCGGCAGCGGGGTGTGTCAGGACTTCACCCACGTCGCCCTCGGCCTCCTGCGCGCCCGGGGCATCCCTGCCCGGTACGTGTCCGGCTACCTGCACCCGTCGTCGAAGGCGGAGCCGGGTGAGGTGGTGGCCGGCCAGAGCCACGCCTGGGTCGAGGCCTGGGTGGGCGACTGGATGCCGTTCGACCCGACCAACGGCAGCGCCGTGGGGGAGCGGCACGTCGTCGTGGGCCGGGCCCGGGACTACTCCGACCTGGCCCCGCTCAACGGCATCTTCCACGGCGGCGCGGCCAAGGCCCTGGGCGTGACCGTCGAGCTGACCCGCCTGGCCTGATCGTGCGCTGGTGGTCGTGATTCCGCCCTTTTCGGGCCGAATCACGACCACTAGAGCACGGGCTCGCCCATCTCCTTGAGGGCGGTGGCGACGGCGGCCCGGAGGCGGCGGGCCGTGTCGGGGGAGAGGTGGGCGACCACGCCCCGCCCGGCATGACCGGCCTCTTCCACGGTGAGCTCCACCCGTAGGTCGCCGCACTCCTCGCAGTCGTCGAGGATGGCCACGGCCCACGCGGCCTGGGCCCGTTCGGGGTCGTCGGCCGGGTGGTCGTCGGCGCCGTAGTCGGCCAGCTTCTTCACGAAAGCGACGCTAGGTCGTCGAGGTGCGCCCGCCAGCCGGCGCCATGGGCGGCGACGAGCGTCCGGGCGTCGGGCAGGGCGTCCCAGCCCGTATGGCGGACGGTCACGCGGGTGCCGTCGCCCTCGGGCTCGAGCCGTAGCTCCACCTCAGTGGTCGCCGGCCACCCGTCGTCCCTCCACGTGAGGCGCAGCAGTGACGGTGGGTCGGCCTCGAGGACGTCGCCGGTAGTCCGTGTGCCCTCCCAGCGCTCCTCCATGCGCCCGCCGGGCGTGGCGTCGAGGTCGAGCCAGGGCCACCACCGGGCCCGCTCCTCGGCGTCGGCGATCAGCGACCACACCCGCTCCGCCGGTGCGGTGACGAGCACGCTCTCCCGGACCTCCACGTCCCCGTGGTAGCACTCCTCGGTGCGCGGGCTGACGGCGGGAGAGCTGAACCGGGCCCTCCTGGCCCGCCAGCTCCTGCTGGAGCGGGCCACGGTGGCCGTGCCGGAGGCGCTGGAGCTGATGGGGTGCCTCCAGGCCCAGTACGCGCCGTCGATGTACATCGGCCTGTGGTCGCGGGTCGAGGGCTTCCGTCGCGACGAGCTGACCCGGCTCCTCGAGGAGCGGGCGGTCGTGCAGGCCACGCTGATGCGGGTGACCATCCACCTGGTCTCGGCCGGGGACTACTGGCCGCTCGCCCTTGCCGTCCGCGACGCCCGCCGGAGTCTGTGGCTGCGGGCCACCCGCGACCGGGGCGGCGAGGACGACTACCGGGCCGCGGCCGAGACGCTGCGGGAGCGGCTGAAGGAGGGACCGATCCGCCGGAACGAGCTGGACCAGCTGGTCGGCAAGGGGCGAGCGGTCGGGGTGGGCCTGTGGGTCGACCTGGTCAGAGTCCCGCCCTCGGGCACCTGGGAGCGGAGGCGGGGCGACCTGTACGGCTCGGCCGAGGACTGGCTGGGTCCGCCCCCGGCCGACCTCACGCTCGAGGCGGCCACCGTCCACCTCGTCCGCCGCTACCTGACCGGCTTCGGCCCGGCCACCGCCGCAGACACGGCCGACTGGGGCGGGCTGCGCACCGGGGACGTGCAGGCCGTGATGGACGGCATGGGCCTGCCCCGGTTCACGACCGACGACGGCCGCCAGCTCTACGACCTGCCCGGTGCGCCGCTTCCCGACGGCGACACCCCCGCGCCAGTCCGCTTCCTCCCCACCTGGGACGCCAGCCTCCTCGTCCACGCCCGGCGCAAGGGCATCCTCGCCGAGGACCACCGGCCGCTGATCTTCAACACCAGGACGCCGCACTCGGTCCCCACGTTCCTGGTCGACGGCAGGGTGGCCGGCACGTGGCGGTACGAGAAGGGCGAGGTCCGGGTGGAGCCGTTCGAGCCCCTCCCCGAGCCGGTGCGGGACGAGGTCGACGCCGAAGCGGCCCGGCTGGCCACCTTTCACGCCTGAGCGAGGATCCGGGCCGCGGCCCGCTGGCCCGACCGCACGGCGCCCTCCATGTGGCCGGCGCCCACCTCGGCCGTCTCCGTCCCCGCCCACACCAGGCGGCCGGCGAAAGCCGGCTCGGTGAGAGCGGGCTGGCCGTAGTCGAGGGGGTCGCCGAACCAGACGACCTCGTCGTTGGTGTAGGGGTCGTCCGACCAGTCCCGCTCGAAGTACTGGACTGGGTCGGCGGCCTCGGCCCCGAAGAGGCGACCGAGCTGGGCGAAGACCAACGGCCGGCGCTCGTCCGGGCCGAGGTCGCGCAAGGCGTGGTCGGCGGAGACGAACCCCCAGAGAGCGGCGGCCGAGCCGTCGGCCGTGCAGGCGTCGTGCACCTCGACGAGCGGGCCCACCCGGCTGAACGCCAGCCCGGAGCAGCCCGCCTCCCGCCAGAAGGCCCGCTCGTAGACGGCGACGCACTTGACGGCGGTCGCCATCCACGTCGGTGTTCCCTCCATGGCCTCGACCGTGGCCTCGGGCAACGGGGGGACGAAGGCGATGCCCGCCGAGGCCAGCCGGGGCGGCACGGCGACCACCACCCAGGAGCAGGCGACGTGGCGCTCGTCGCCGGTGCCGGAGGTGGCCGAGACGGTCATGCCCCCGTCCCGGGCGGCGACGAGCGTGACCTCGGCGCCCAGGGAGACGGCCCCCTGGGGCAGGCGGGCGGCCAGCCTGCGGCAGAGGTCCTGGGCGCCGCCGGCGAAGCGCAGCTCGGCGGGCGAGGGCGGGGGCAGGTCGACGAGGCGGGGGGCGACCCGGGGCTCGTCCTCGACCACGGCCTTCCCGTCCCGGAACTGGGGGAACACCTCCATGCCGAGGGCGCCGGCCAGCTCCCGGATCCGGGGCTGGTTCGACCAGTGCCACGTGGCGCCGAGGTCGAACCAGGCACCGTCCTGGACCAGAGTCTTGATCCGCCCGCCGACGGAGGCGCGGGCCTCGAGGACGGCCACCGCCAGCCCGGCGCGGTGCAGGGCGTCGGCCGCGGTCAGCCCGGCCAGGCCGGCGCCGACCACCACGGCGTCGACGGGGGGCGGCGCGCTCAACCGGAGAGGTGCCTGTCGGGCACGACCCGAGCCGGCGTCACCCGCACCAGCAGCTCGCCCGGGGACGGCGTTGCGCCGGCCGAACGCCTCGGCCCGGTCCGCGCCCATGCACCGGCCGCCGATCCGCGTGGCCCACTCCAGCAGCTCCGCCAGGTCCTTGCTGACCTCGGCCGTGCCCTCGACCAGGACGTAGGAGAAGGCGGGCGGTCGTCGTCCACGCACAGGGGGGACCACAGGGCGGCCCGGACGGCCCGGCCCTTGACCGTGGTCGCCCCGCTGGTGAACACGACGGTGTCGCCGTCGTCGAGGGCGATCCAGACCGGGGCCACGTGGGGCCGGCCGTCCTTGCCCACGGTGGCCGGCGCGGCGGGACGGGCCGGGTCACGGAGGAACCTGCGCCACGCCTCCTCGGTCATCTCGGCCATCCGACCGAGCATACGGGCGGGCGCCTCCCCGGCATGCTCTACCGTTGCTCGGGCCATGAACGACGACCGCGTGAGCTGGGCGAGCGACCGGGAGATCTTCGAGGCCATCGTCTCCCAGCTCGAGGATCCCGACGTCGCCCGCCTGCGCCGGGCCTTCCGGGTCCTGGCTGCCCTGTTCTTCCTCCTCGGGGCCCTGGCCGTGGTCGTCGCCGGGCTCGGCTGGCCCGGCCTCGCCGGCTTCTCGTCGACGTTCGGCGCCAGCGCGGCCATCGCCCGCCGGCGCGTCCGCCGCCGCCACGCTCCCGGTTAGGCGCCGTCCTCGAGGACTTCGGCCTCGCAGCGGAGGTGGCAGCGCTGGCGGCCGTGCAGGCCCCGCACCCGGCGGCTCACGTCGGCGATCAGGACGGCGAGGTTGTGCGCCAGGACGCGACCCCAGGCGTAGCGGGTGCTGCCGTCGGGCCGGACGACGAGCGGGGAGACGTCGTCGACGTGGGCCGACACCCGGTCGCCCCGGATGACGATGTGCATGCTGTCGGTGGGGGAGATCTCACGGTAGGAGATGCGGCCCACGTGAAAGATGCCGCCCAGGAGGCTGTCTCGATGGAAGCGGGGGTTCCTCTCCAGGGCGGTGAGCAGGTCGACGGCGGGTTGGGCGGGCACGTCCTGTCTACGGAGCGGGTCTGTTGATCGGATGACCATCCATCGGGGGAAGAACTACACGGCGTCCGCCGACGAAGAGGAGCTTCGGTGCGTTTCCGTAGGGATGTAGGCCTGGACACCTCTCAGATCTCCGACCGCAGGGGCGGGGCCGGAGGGCTCGCCGTCGGCGGCGGAGGACTGATCGGCCTGATCTTCCTCGTCGTCCAGTTGCTGAACGGCGGAGGTGGCGGTGGCCTCCCCGACAACACCGACGGCGGCGCTCTCAACTCGGACCTGTCGGCCGAGTGCCAGACGGGCGAGGACGCCAACCAGCGCGGCGACTGCCGCATCGTCGGCGTCGTCAACAGCGTCCAGGCCTTCTGGGAGCAGCGCCTGCCGAACTACCGGCGGGCCACGACGGTGTTCTTCAACGGCGGGACCAGCACTGCCTGCGGATCGGCGTCGTCCGCCATCGGCCCCTTCTACTGCCCGGCCGACCAGAGGATCTACATCGACCTGGGCTTCTACGACGACCTGCGCAACCGGTTCGGGGCCCGCGGAGGCCCCTTCGCCGAGGCCTACGTGATCGCCCACGAGTACGGCCACCACGTCGAGAACCTCCGCGGCGTGCTCGACCGGGCCCGCAGCCGGGAGACCGGGCCCCAGAGCCCGGGCGTCCGCGTCGAGCTCCAGGCCGACTGCATGGCCGGCATGTGGGCACGGGGCGCGGTCCAGACCGGCTTCATCGAGGAGCTGACGGAAGCGGACATCCGCGACGGGCTCGACGCCGCGGCCGCCATCGGCGACGACCGGATCCAGGCCCAGGCCCAGGGGCAGGTCAGCCCCGAGTCGTGGACCCACGGCTCGGCCGAGCAACGCCAACGGTGGTTCCTGACCGGCTACCGTTCAACGGAGCCGTTCCCCTGCGACACCTTCGCCGTTCGCACCGTGTAACGCGAGCGTTCCTCGCCCCGGCTCCTCCCCACTGGTCTTCAGAAAGCAGCGAATGACAGAGAATTCCCGGTCGGCCGCGGCCGGACCGCCGGCCGTCGTGATCATCGGCGCCGGCCCGGCAGGGCTCACGGCGGCCTACGAGCTCATCACCCGCCACGGCATCCCCTCCACCATCCTGGAGGCGGACTCGGTGGTGGGCGGCATCAGCCGCACCGTCGAGCGCGACGGGTGGCGCTTCGACATCGGCGGCCACCGCTTCTTCACCAAGGTGAAGGAGGTGGAGGCGTTCTGGCACGAGATCCTCCCCGACGAGGACTTCATGCTCCGCCCCCGCATGAGCCGCATCTACTACGACGGCAAGTACTACGACTATCCCCTCAAGGCCTCCAACGCCCTCAAGAACCTGGGCCTGTGGGAGGCCTTCCTGTGCGTGATGTCGTATGTCGCGGCCCGCGTCCGGCCACCCAAGGACCAGAGCACCCTCGAGGGCTGGATCGTCGCCCGCTTCGGCTGGCGCCTCTACAAGCACTTCTTCAAGACCTACAACGAGAAGCTGTGGGGGGTGCCGGTGAACAAGCTCCCGGCCGACTTCGCCGCCCAGCGCATCAAGAACCTCTCGCTGTCCAACGCCATCCTCAACGCCCTGCTGCCCAAGCGGAACCAGAAGGAGATCACCTCCCTCATCGAGGAGTTCCAGTACCCCAAGTACGGGCCGGGGATGATGTGGGAGCGCTGCACCGAGAAGGTCCTGGCCCAGGGCTGCACCGTCCACATGAACACCCGGGTGGTGGGCATCCGGCACGAGGGCGGGCGGGCCGTGGTCGTGGTCGCGGAGTCGAAGGACGGCACCCGCACCGAGTACCCGTGCGACCACGTGATCTCCTCCATGCCGATCTCCCAGCTGCTCCGGGCCATGGACCCCCCGGCCTCGGCCCGCGCCGTCAAGGCGGCAAGCGACCTGGGCTACCGGGACTTCATCACCGTGGCCCTCGTCGTCCCCGAGGCCTACAGCTTCCCGGACAACTGGATCTACGTGCACTCCCGCGACGTCCAGGTGGGACGCATCCAGAACTTCGGCTCCTGGTCGCCCTACCTGATCAAGGAGGGCCGCACCTGCCTGGGCCTGGAGTTCTTCGTGTTCGAGGGCGACGAGACCTGGAACAAGCCGGACGAGGAGCTGATCGAGCAGGGCAAGCGGGAGCTGGCCATCCTCGGCCTCGTCGAGCCCGAGAAGGTCGAGGCCGGCTACGTGGTGCGCATGCCCAAGGCCTACCCCTTCTACGACGAGCATTACAAGGCCAACGTGGCCCGCATCGTGGAGTGGCTCGACGAGTGCGCCCCCAACGTCCACCCCGTGGGGCGCAACGGCATGCACCGCTACAACAACCAGGACCACTCCATGTACACGGCCATGCTCACCGCCGAGAACATCGCCACCGGCTCGACCCATGACGTGTGGAGCGTCAACGTCGAGGAGGAGTACCACGAGGAGGCCTCCGGCGACGACGACCCGCCCCTGCGGGGCACCCGGGGGACAGGACGGGACGCTCCCGTCATCGCCCGCTCCCACTATCCCGACGACCACCCCGTGAACCGGCCGGCGCCCACGGCCTGAACCGCCGTCTCAGTCGGCGGCGGAGGCGGGGCGCAGGGAGCGCAGGCGGCGGGCGGCGACGGCAAGGGCGACGCCCGCGACCACCACGAGGCGGCCGACGGCCGCCCAGCCGTGGGGGATGCCGTCCCGCTCGAGGTCGCCGGCCGGGCCGGTCAGCCCCACCAGGACGGCCTGGGCCAGCCAGCCGGGCGACAGCTGGGCGATCCCGTCGAGGGCGGCGCCGAGCAGGCGCTCGACGAGGATCACCAGCGCCAGCGACCACACGACCGGGCGCTTGAACGTGGCGCCGATGGCCACGAACAGGGCCAGGTAGCCGGCGGACCCGGCCAGGGCCGCGACTGCCGCGGGCCAGGCACTGTCGGGCGCCCCGGCGACCAGGGCGGCGGCGACCGAGGCGGGGGCCAGGACCGCGGCGGCGAGCAGCCAGCCGCCCAGCCACCGTCCGAAGACGATCGTCGGGTACCGGACGGGGCTCAGCCAGGTGAACCCGAAGACGCCGGAGCGGATCTCGGCGCCGAGAACGGCGTCGCCGATCACCAGGCAGGTGATGGGCAGGACGAGGGTGTGCAGGCCGGCCCCGCCCACCTGGGCGAAGGCGGTCGTCGCCGGGTCGTCCGGGACCCGGGACAGGAGCCCGAAGAGGACGGCGCCGGCCACGGGCAGCAGGAGCAGGCCCCGCCGCTGGGGCGCGCACGCCCGCAGGGTGTAGGCAATGATGGCCTGGAGGGGCGACCGGCTCACGAGGGCCGCTCCGAACTGGTGCGCGAAATGGTCGTTGGGGCGACCGTTTCGCGCACCAGTTCGGATGTGCGGGCAGGCGACGCTGCCCTCGGGCAAGGCCGGCGCGCCCGGCCGGCGGCTGCGCTCAACGGACGAGCTCCCGGAACAGGCTCTCCAGGGAGTCGTCGAGCGGGCGGACCTCGCGCAGGTGCACCCCGAGCCGGCGGGCGACCGGGGCCACGGCCACCGCCAGGTCGCCGGCCCGGTCGGTGGTCACCACCACCGAGCCGTCGCTGATGCTCACGCCGGCCACGGTGTCGAGGTCGAGGAGGGCGGCGGCCAGCCGGCGGGGGTGGTCGGACCGGATGAGGACCTGGCGGGGGCGGTCGTCCATGGCGTCACGGATGGCCCGGTGGTTGCCGGCGGCGGCCAGGCGGCCGTGGATGAGCACCAGCACCCGGTCGGCCAGCCGCTCGACCTCGGAGAGGACGTGGGAGCTGACGACGACCGTGCGGCCCTCGGCCCCCAGGCCGCGGAACAGCTCGGTCAGCCGTAGGCGCTGGACCGGGTCGGCGCCGTTGAGGGGCTCGTCGAGGACGAGCACGGCCGGGTCGGTGACCAGGGCGGCGGCCACCTTGGCCCGCTGGCGCATGCCCTTGCTGAACCCGCGCAGGCGGCGGTCGGCGGCCGGGAGCATGTCGACGGCCCCCAGGGCCCGCTCGGCGGCGGCCGGGTCGGCCACGCGGTGCAGGTCGGCCACGTACTGGACCAGCTCGCGGGCCGTCAGCTGGGCCGGCACCGCCTCGTCCTCGGGAACCAGGGCGATGCCGCGGTGGACGTGACGGTCGGTGCGGGGGTCCCGCCCGTCGACACGGACCCGGCCGGTGTTCACGCCGATCAGGCCGGTGACGGCCCGCATGAGCGTGCTCTTGCCCGCGCCGTTGGGCCCGAGCAGGCCGGTCACGCCCGGCCCGAACGAGCACGACAGCTCGGACAGGGCCACCTTCTGGCCGAACCAGACCGAGGCGTCGTCGACCTCGACGGTCGCGTCCGGGGCGAACGCAGGGTCCGAGGTCACTCTGCGGACCGGTAACGGGCGAGGAGGACGGCGGCGCACGCCAGCACCACCAGGCAGTACGCGGCGAGCGCCAGTGCCCCGCCGCCCGTCACGCCCGACAGCGGCGAGTCCTCGTGCAGCCGGCCGAGGAACACGAGGTCGCGCACTCGCAGGGGGAGGGCCAGCACGTTGAGCAGTGCCGCCGGGTGGCTGCGGTCCTCGCTGACGTTCACGAGGATGCCCGAGACGGTGGAGGTGACCAGGGTGATCCCGAGGATGGTCGCCCCGGCCACGATGCGGCGGCCGGTGAGCGAGGCCACGGCCACGCCCAGCACGGCGTAGAAGAGGGCGAGGAGGGCGGCGGCCACCGGCACCTGCCAGAGGACGGCGGTGTTGTCGCCGAGGTAGTCGAGGGCCCCGTCGCTCACCAGCATCTGACCCACGTACAGCACGACCTGGGGCAGGACGGAGAAGGCGAAGACGCAGGTGGCGATGGCGCCCACCTTGGCCAGGGCGTAGTCGCGCCCGGTCAGCGGGCGGGCGAAGATGAGGGCCAGGACCCGCTGGCGGCGGTCGGGGCAGACGATGTCGGGGGCGACGAGGGCGACGAAGAGCAGCAGCGCGCTCGACACGCCCACGTACTCCCGGTAGGTCGTGAACTCGAACCCCTCGGCGGGGGTGTCGCGGGTGAGGTAGCCGATCCCGACGTCGATCACCGCGGGGATGACGGCGATGGCGAGGAGGACGGCGGGGGCCACCTTCTGGCGCCACGGCCGGCGCAGGCCGACGGCCCGGCGCAGCGAGGTCCGGTAGAGGGCGGCGGTGGCCGCCCGGCGCCCGCCCCGCACGCCCTCGTACGGGCGGTAGCCGCGGTCGTAGACCGCCCCGGCCGAGGGCGCGGTCACTGGACCGGCGCCCGGTCCACGAAGACCTCGTCGAGCGAGGTCAGCCGGTTGGTCAGCTTGTGCAGGGGCAGGCCGAGCTCGGCCACCACGTCGCGGATGGTGTCCAGGTCGGCGTCGCCGGCGACGACGACCTCAGCCGCCCCCACGTCGTCGACGGAGACGGCCAGGCCCCGGGCCTCCAGGCCGGCGGCCAGGGCCGGCAGCTCGGCGGGGCCGACGTCGACGGTCACCGCGCCCGTCTGGTGCAGGAGGGCGGTGGTGGGGGCGTCGGTCACCAGCCGCCCGGCGTCGAGCATGACCACGTGGTCGCAGACGGCGGCCACGTCGTCGAGCAGGTGGGTGGCGAGGATCACGGCGATGCCGAACCCGCCCAGGCGGTCGACCAGG
>DATAAD010000049.1:0-7502 GCA_036260295.1 Acidimicrobiales bacterium
CCGCTTCGCGGCCCCGGGCGGTACGCTCGCCCGAATGCGATCCGGTCGTGGGCGGCGATTGGCCCAGCTCGTCAAGCTCCGCCTGGTGGCGCAGCTCAACAACTACGGGCCCATCCGGGTGGCCTTCCGGGCGTTGCGCCAGTTCGCCCCGGTGCTCGTGGTGGGCAAGACCGCCGTGGTGAGCCGCCACCCCGACTGCGTCGACGTCTTCCGCCGAGACGAGGACTTCACCATCTCGGAGCTCAACGCCCCGGTGATGGACCGCGTCAACGGCCCCTTCATCCTGGGCATGGACCGGGGGCCGCAGTACGACCGGGAGAACGGGATCCTCGAGCGCTGCGGGCACCCAGGCGACCTCGACCGCATCCGTGAGCTCGTGCGCACCACCGCCGGTGAGCTGATCGACGCCGCCCGTCCGCACGGGCGCATCGACGTCGTCAACGGCCTGGCCCGCGTCACCGCCGCCCGGGTGATCGGCTCCTACTTCGGCATCCCCGGGCCCGACGAGGCCACGTTGATGCGGTGGATGCGCAGCATCTTCTACGAGACGTTCATGAACGTCACCCGCGACCCCGGCGTGCAGAAGGCCGGGGAGGCGTCAGGCGCCGAGTTCCACGCCTACGTCCACCGGCTGATCGCCGAGCGGCGGGAGCAGCTCGCCGGCGGCGACGGCGCCGCTCCCGACGACTTCTTCACCCGCCTGGTGCGGCTGGCGTCGGAGCCCGACACCCAGCTGAGCGACGAAGGGATCATCCGCAACATCGGTGGGGTCGTGGTCGGCGCCCTCGACACCACGTCGAAGGCCACCACCCACGCCGTCTTCGAGCTCCTGCGCCGGCCCGAGATCCTGGCCGGAGCCCGCCAGGCGGCGAGGACGGGAGGCGGGGAGGCGCTCACGCCCTTCGTGCTGGAGGCCCTGCGCTTCAACCCCCTCAACCCCGCCCTCGCCCGCAAGGCGGCGCGCGACACGGTCATCGCTCCTGGGACCCCGCGGGAGCACCGCGTCCCCGAGGGCTGCCTCGTCTACCTGGCCATCGGCTCGGCCATGTTCGACGCCGAGGCGTTCCCCGAGCCCGACCGCTTTCGCACCGACCGCCCGTACGAGGCCTACCTGCACTTCGGCCATGCCCTGCACACGTGCTTCGGCGAGCACGTCAACCTCGTGCAGATGCCCGAGGTCGCCGCCGCCCTGGTGCAGCTGGACGACCTGCGCCTCGCCCCCGGTGCCGACGGGAAGATCGTCTACGACGGCCCGTTCCCCGACCGCCTCCTCGTCGACTTCAACCCCGCAAGGAGCTGAGGTGAGCGACCGCGTCCCGCCCCAGCGAGGCTTCACCATCGTCACGAGGATCGTTCCCGACCACACCGCCGAGCTGGCCGAGCTGCTCGACTCCATCGGCGGCGACATCACGCGCAACCCGCACATCCCCTTCGTCGACCTCGACCGCCTCCACTACTCGAGCATGATCGTGATCGAGGACGGGAGGACCGACCCGTACCTGCTGTTCGAGGGCAGCATCGACGGTGAGGTCCACGAGTTCCTGCGCGACCTGGTGACCCGGGCGGCGGCAGGGGTGGGCCAGATCTTCCAGCACTGTGCCGGGTACCCCGCCTCCGGCACTGAAGATCACGCCGCCCTCGTCGAGTACCTGGTGACGCACGACATCGGCCCCGGCGCCATGTTCGTCGCCTGGCCCGGCCGGACGGTCACCACCATCCGACAGGAGGAGCAGCTGCGCGTGCGCATCGGCCAGTTCCTCGACGAGGCCATCGCCACGACCGACCTGGCGTCCCAGCCGCCGCAGGAGGTGCGCCGGCGGATCCAGGACTTCGTCCGCCGCGAGCCGTCCCTGGAATGGGCCCAGCAGGAGCTCCCCCGGCCGTTCCTCGTCAAGTACGGGGCCGAGCTGGCCGTGTTCGGCACCTACCCGATCCTCTTCGCGCTGTACAAGCTGGTCCGCACGGCGGTGTCCCGGAAGTCGAGCCGCACGTCGAGGCTCCTGGCCAAGCTCGTGCTGTCGGCGCTCGGCTCGGCCGTGGGCGGTTTGGCCGCGGTGCTGCGCTACCACGAGATCCAGGACGACAAGAAGGAGGCGCGGCGAACGCCCGACTGGCAGGCGCGCTACGCCCAGTGGAGCGAGGCCCTCGGCCACGTCGTGGAGCGGGAGGACTTCCAGCTCCAGAACCACCTGGCCAGCGTCACCTTCGTCAAGCCGGGCCGCTTCCGGCTCACCCTGCTGAAGGTCGTGTTCGCGGTGGTGATCCTGGCCGTCCGCCTGGTGGCCAACCGGGGGAAGTTGGGCGGGATCACGTCGGTCCACTTCGCCCGCTGGGTCCTGACCAGCAACGACACGACCGTCGTCTTCCTCTCCAACTTCGACGGGAGCTGGGAGAGCTATCTGAACGACTTCATCGACCTCGCCGCCTTCGGGCTCAACGCGGTGTGGGCCAACACCGACAACGCCATCGGCTACCCGCCGGCCAAGTTCCTCATCCTCGAAGGAGCGAGGGACGGCGACCGCCTCAAGGCCTTCGCCCGCTACAGCCAGGTGCGCAGCCGGGTCTGGTACAGCGCCTACCCGGACCTGACGGTGGCCAACATCGGCAACAACATCGAGATCCGAGAGAAGCTGTTCGCCGACCTCGACGACCAGGACACCGAGACGTGGCTCCGGCGCCTCTAGGAAGGGGGAGGGCGATGGCCGCCGGCGAGACCGTGCTCGAGCGCGACGACGTTCAGGGCTTCGTGGTCAGCGGGTACGGCAAGATGAGCCACGCCACCTTCGTCCTGCTCTCGGTGGCCGACGCCGAGGGGGCCCGCCGGTGGCTGGCCGGGCTGGCGCCCCGGGTGACCAACGCCGTCCGGTCCGCCGACCGTCGTTGCATCAATGTCGCCTTCACCTGCGCCGGCCTGCGGGCCCTCGGCATGGACGAGGTCGACCTGCGCACCTTCTCGGTCCCGTTCCAGGAGGGCATGGCCGTGCCCCACCGGTCCCGCGTGCTCGGGGACTCGGGCCAGAGCGACCCGTCGTACTGGGAGTGGGGCGCCCGTCCAGACGAGGACCTCCACGTCCTCCTACTGCTCTACGCCCGCGGTCCCGAGGAGTTCGACGCACTGGTGGGGGAGGAGCTGGCGCCCGACCGCCTGGACGGCCTGCGGGTGATCCGACGGATGGACCCCGAGCGCCTGCCCGGCAAGGTCAACGTCGGCAAGTTCGGGGTCGAGCACTTCGGCTTCGCCGACGGGATGTCCCAGCCGGTGATCAAGGGGAGCGGGCAGGAGGGCAAGCTCTCCGGCGACGACGCCCGCCGGACGGTCATCGCCACCGGCGAGTTCGTCCTCGGCTACGCCAACGGGTACGGGAAGGTTACCCCCGTCCCCAAGGCCGGTCTCGGCACTCCGGGCATGTGGGAGTTCGGCCGCAACGGCACCTACCTGGTCTTCCGCCACCTCCACCAGGACGTGGCCGGGTTCTGGCGGTACCTCGACCGCATGACCGGCGGCGACGAGGAGGCACGGGTCAAGCTGGGCGCCAAGTTCGTCGGGCGCTGGCCGAGCGGGGCGCCGCTCGTGCGGGCACCACACCGTGACGACCCCGACCTGGGCGCCGACAACAGCTTCGGCTACGCCGAGTGGGACCCGCACGGCTTCCGGTGCCCCGTCGGGTCGCACATCCGCCGCTCGAACCCGCGCGACTTCGGCGACGCCAAACCCGCCCGCAACCTCGAGCTCTCCAACCTCCACCGCATCGTGCGCCGGGGCCGGGTGTACGGCCCGGGGCTCGACGACCCGCTGGCGGGCGACGACGGCGCCGACCGGGGGCTGTTCTTCATGTGCCTCAACGCCAACATCGAGCGGCAGTTCGAGTTCGTCCAGCACCACTGGTGCAACAACACCAAGTTCGGCGACCTCTACGACGAGGCCGATCCCGTCTCCGGCACCCAGCCCGACGGCGGCGGGGTGTTCACGGTGCAGGGTATGCCCGTTCGCCGGCGCTTCCACGGCATCGCCAACTTCGTGACCGTTCGGGGCGGCGCCTACTTCTTCCTCCCGGGCATCCGCGCCCTGCGCCACCTGGCCGGAGAGGCTTCGGCCGGCCGCTAGTCTGGACCTTCGTGGCAACCGACGACCGAGCCAACCCCACCGTGTCGGCGGTGGTGCAGATGGCCGATGCGGGCGAGCGGGAGGCGGCCGGCGCGCCGGGCCTGCACGACAACCAGGCGACCGCCCAGGTCAAGTCCTTCCTGACCAAGGCGGGGTTCGAGGTGCACGCCCCCTTCCAGACCAGCTTCTCCATCGGCGCGGCCAAGTCGCTGTTCGAGGAGTTCTTCGGCCGCAAGCTGGTGGTCGAGGAGGGCCTGATCTCGTCGGTCACCGTCGACGGCGGCGGCCGCGAGCTTCCCGTCGACGCCTTGCCCGACGAGGTCCGCCCGCTCGTGCGGTCGATCGCCTTCGTCCCCCCGCCCGACTTCACCAACCGGGTTCCGGCGTCCGGCTAGCGGGGCGTCGCCTCGTCGAATTGGGTGACGAAAGTGGTTGATTTCCGCGCTCTCAGCGTGCCGGTTCCTCATGTGGCCCGTATCGGCGCGCTGAGCGGTTGAAAACCAACCGGTTTCGTCACCCAATTCCCGACGGCGCCGGCGGCGCCGACGGCGCCGGCGGCCTCGGCCATCGGCCGGTCAGGACAGGTGCAGGCCGCACTCCGTCTTGGAGGTGCCCGCCCAGCGGCCTGAGCGGGGGTCCTCGCCCGGCGCCACCGGCTTGGTGCAGGGCCAGCAGCCGACCGACGGGTACCCCCGCTCGGCGAGGGGGTTGACCGGCAGCTCGTTGTCGGCGGCGTAGGCGGCGATGTCCTCGTTCGTCCAGGTGGCGAGGGGGTTGACCTTCACCATCGAGCGGGGGGCGTCCCACGCCACGATCGGGGTGTTGGCCCGGGTGGGGGCGTCGACCCGCTTGAGGCCCGTCATCCACGCCGCCTTGCCGGCCAGCCCGCGGGCGAGCGGCTCGACCTTGCGCAGCTGGCAGCACCCCTCCAGGTCGCGCTGCCAGAGGTTGTCCGGCTCGACGAGGGGCTTCACCACGGTGAGGTTGAGCCGGTAGCGGGAGCGGACCTCCTCGACGAACCACAGGGTCTCGGCGAAGTGGTACTGCGTGTCGAGGAAGAGCACCTCGATGTCGGGCTTGATGGACGAGGCCAGGTGCACGAGCACCGCGTCCTCGAAGGAGGAGGCCACGATCAGCCCGTCGCCGAACTGCTCCACCGCCCAGGAGATGATCGTGCTGGGGTGGGCGTCCTCGAAGCGGGCGGAGACGGCGGCCAGCTCGGCGGGGTCGGTGTCGGTGATGCTCATGTGGCGCACTCCGATGCTCCGATGACCTTGGCGTACGGGCCTGTCTCGTCGTAGTCGACGTAGTACTCGGGGCCCTCTTCGGGGGTGGGGAAGGCGTCGAGGTCGGCCAGCTGGGCGCCGACGGCGCGGGCGCCCCCCGACCGTTCGAGCCAGTCGGTGAACGTCTCGCCCGCCGCCCGCTCGCCGGCGAAGCGGCCGACGACCTTCACGACCGCCTGGCTCACGTTCTTGGCCGGCAGGCGCAGGGCCTTGTCCCCGAACTCGACCTGGGTCTGGCCCACGTGCCCGCCCAGGAGCATCTGGTAGCCGGGGGCGGCCACCCCGTGGGCCCGGCGCTCGACGCCGAAGAACCCGATGTCCGAGATGTGGTGCTGGCCGCACGAGTTGGTGCACCCCGAGATGTTGATGCGCACGCCCCCGACCTCGGCCAGCCCGGCCTCCTCGAGCGCCCGCCCGATGTCGTCGGCCAGGCCCCGGCTCTGGGTGACGGCCAGGTTGCAGGAGTCGGCGCCCGGGCAGGCGACGACGTCGCGGGCCAGTTCGGCACCGGGCTCGGCCATGCCGATGGCGGCCAGCCGCCGGTAGAGCTCGGGGAGCTGGTCCTCGGCGAGGTCGCGGAAGACGAAGTTCTGGCGGTTGGTGACCCGCACCTCCACCCCGAGGTCGCGCTGGATGGCGGCCACCGCCCGGAACTGGGCCGACGTGACGTCGCCCAGGCGGGCGTAGGCGAGCGCCGACACGGTGCCCTTGGCCGCGCCCCGCACGACGTTGACCCGCTCCCAGTCGGAGTAGGGGTCGCGCCTCTCCAGGCGAAGGGTGACGGGCGTGCCGACGGGCGTGGCGTCGACCGCGGTGCTGACGCCGGCGGGGGCGTCGCCCTCCTCCTGCACCGTCTCGGGCAGGCCGCCGGGCCACGAGGAGCTGGCGAGGAGGAACCGGCGCTCCTTGAGGATGCGGGCCCGGACCTCGTCGACGCCCATGGTGTCGACCAGCCACTTCATGCGGGCCCGCAGCTTGTTGTCGCGGTTGCCGTAGTGGTCGAACACCCGGAGGATCGCCTCGACGGTGGGCATCAGCTCCTCGCGAGGCGTGAACTCCTCGAGCGCCTGGGCGGGGTGGGGGTTGGCCCCCAGCCCGCCGGCGAAGAACACCCGGAACCCGGGCTCGACGGTGCCGTCCTCCCGCGGGCGGCTGACCGCGATCACCCCGATGTCGTTGAACATGGCCTGGCCGCAGTCGGTGGCGCAACCGGAGAAGTTGATCTTGAACTTCCGGGGCAGGCGCTGGGCGATGGGGTTGTGGAGGAAGTGCCGGAAAGTCGCCTCGGCCCAGGGGCTGATGTCGAGGACCTCGAAGGGGCAGGCTCCGGCCAGGAAGCACCCGGTGACGTTGCGGACCGTGTCGCCGCACGCCTCGCGGGTGGTGAGCCCGACGCCGGCCAGGTCCCGCAGCACCTCGGGGACCCGCTCCAGCTGCACGAAGTGGAACTGGATGTTCTGGCGGGTGGTGATGTGGCCCCACCCCCGGCTGTAGGTGTCGGCGATGTGGGCCAGCATCTCCAGCTGGTCGGGGTTGAGCGACCCGTAGGGCACCTTCACCCGCACCATCTGGTTGTGGCCGCCCTGGCGCTGGCCGTAGATGCCGTTGTTGAGCCGGAAGACGCGGAAGACGTCCTCCTCGAGCTCCCCGGCCAGGTACCGGGCCAGCTGGTCCTCGAACTTCTCGATGTCCTTCTGGGCGGCGGCGCTGATCTCGCGGGTCATGGCCATGGGCACGACCTCCTAGGCGACGTCACGAGCCGGAGCGCGGAGAGCCACGTTCGAAACCTACCACCAATTATGACTAAGCCGATCAGATTTTCACCTTTTCCCTCGGCGGGGTGGTCTCACACCTTGAGCCGGGGACCAGGCAGGGCGGCGAGGGCCAGCAGGCGGGCGACAACCCTCGGGAAGGCGTCGGCGAAGGCCTCGATGTCGGCGTCGGTGGTCGACCAGCCGACCGAGACCCGGAGCGACCGCTGGGCGTCGACGCCCATGGCCTCCAGCACCGGCGAGGGCGCCAGCGACTCGGAGGCGCAGGCGCTGCCCGAATGGGCGGCGACCCCCGCCTGGTCGAGGCCCAGCAGCACCGCCTCCGCCTCCACCCCGGCC
>DATAAD010000050.1:0-15045 GCA_036260295.1 Acidimicrobiales bacterium
TCGTCGACGGGCTCGCCGACGGCTCCGTCGACGTCGTCATCGGCACCCACCGCCTCCTCTCGGCGGACGTCCGCTTCCGCGACCTCGGACTCCTGGTCGTGGACGAGGAGCAGCGCTTCGGCGTCACCCACAAGGAGGCGATCAAGCGCCTGCGCACCAACGTCGACGTCCTCACCCTCACCGCCACGCCCATCCCCCGGACCCTGGAGATGAGCCTCACCGGCATCCGCGACCTCACGATCCTCAACACCGCCCCGCCCGAGCGCCAGCCGATCCTCACCTACGTGGGCGAGTACGACGAGCGGCCGGTGGCCGAGGCCATCCGCCGAGAGCTGCTGCGGGAGGGGCAGGTCTTCTTCGTGCACAACCGGGTGGCCGACATCGCCGGGGTGGCCGCCCGCCTCCACGAGATGGTCCCCGAAGCGCGCATCGCCGTCGCCCACGGCCAGATGGACGAGGGCCAGCTCGAGAAGGTCGTGCTCGACTTCTGGGAGGGCGAGTACGACGTGCTGGTCTGCACCACCATCATCGAGTCGGGCATCGACATGCCCACGGTCAACACCCTCGTCGTCGACCGGGCCGACCTCATGGGCCTGGGCCAGCTCCACCAGCTGCGGGGCCGGGTGGGCCGGGCCGGCCAGCGGGCCTACGCCTACCTCTTCTTCCCGCCCGAGCGGGAGCTGACCGAGCAGGCCTACGAGCGGCTCAAGACCATCGGCGAGCACACCGAGCTGGGGTCGGGGTTCAAGATCGCCATGCGCGACCTCGAGATCCGGGGCGCCGGCAACCTGCTGGGCGCCAACCAGTCGGGCCACATCGCCGCCGTGGGGTACGACCTCTACGTCCAGATGGTCAGCGAGGCGGTGGCCGAGCTCAAGGGCGAGGAGATCCGCCCGCCGGCCGAGGTCAAGCTCGACATCCCGGTCGACGCCCACCTCCCGCCCGACTACATGCCCGGCGGGGAGCAGCGGCTGGAGGCCTACCGGCGCCTGGCCGCGGTCACCAGCCAGCCCGAGGTCGACGACGTGCGCGGTGAGTGGGCCGACCGTTACGGCCCCCTCCCGCCCCCGGCCGAGGCCCTCATCGCCGTGGCCCGGCTCCGGGCCGAGTGTGTGCGGACAGGGATCCGGGAGGTCACCGTGGCCCGCAACGTTATCCGGATGTCGCCGGTGGAGCTCAAGACCAGCGCCCAGATCCGGCTGAAGCGGCTGTCGAGGGACGGGGTGTACAAGGAGGACCTCAAGCAGCTGGTGGTGCCCGTCCAGCGGGGCGCCGACCCGGTGGTGGCGGCGCGGGCCCTCGTCGAGCAGCTGCTCCCGGCTGAGGTCCCGACCGGGGCGTAGCCAGGCCACCGGGTACCATCGACATACCGTGAGACGTCTTCCCACCCTCCTCACCGCGCTCGCGGTCGGCCTGGCCGTTCTGGCCACCGGCTGCGGCTCGGTGTCCCCGTATGCGGCCAAGGTCGACGACAGGTCGATAAGCGAGGACGAGCTGGAGAAGGAGCTCCGCTCGATCGCGGCCAACGGCCCCTACCTGAAGCTGGTCGAGTCGCGCCAGCAGGTGAAGGGCGCCGGCGCCAACACCTTCGACGCCTCCTTCACCGCCCTGGCCCTGACCCGCCAGATCTACTACGAGCTGATCGGCGCCGAGCTGGCCCGGCGCAAGCTGTCCGTCGGCCCTCCCGACCTGGCCGCGGCCCGGGAGACGGTCATCGAGCAGATCCAGGGCGAGGACGTCTTCAAGGACTTCCCCGAGGAGTACCAGGAGGAGCTGATCCGCCGGCAGGCCCAGCTCGACCTCCTGACCCTGTCGCTCAACGGCCACGAGGGCTCGGCCGAGGAGGCCGCCCGCGCCTACTACGACAGCCATCGGAACGACTTCGCCACCGCCTGCGTGAGCCACATCCTCGTGCCCGACCAGGCCAAGGCCGACGACGTGCGGGCCCGGATCGCCGGGGGCCAGGACTTCGCCGCCGTGGCCAGGACCGAGTCGCAGGACACCCAGAGCGCCCAGAAGGGCGGCGAGCTGGGCTGCGGCATCGACTCCGAGACCGGGTTCGTGCCCGAGTTCATGCTGGCCGTGTTCAACCAGCAGGTGGGCGAGGTCGGCCCTCCGGTGAAGTCCCAGTTCGGCTACCACGTCATCAAGGTGACCTCCCGCAACGTGCCGCCCTTCGAGGAGGTCAAGGGCCAGGCCCGCCAGAAGCTGGCCACCACCGGTCAGGAGAAGCTGCTCACCTGGTTGCAGGAGACCGTCGGCAAGGCCAAGATCGAGGTCAACCCCAAGTACGGCACCTTCAACAAGGAGGGCGCCTCGCCGGGCGTGGTGCCCCCGGCCCGGCCGGCCGACGCCACCCCGACCAGCGTGGGCATCAGCCCGGCCCCGGCCGCGCCGGGCGGGCAGACCCGGCCGTAGCCGCCCGCGTGCGCCCCACGGTCGTGGTCGTCGGGCTGGGCCCGGCCGGCCCCGACCTGCTGACCACCGCCACCGTCGAGGCCCTGGCCTCGGTCCCCCACCGCTACCTGCGCACCACCCGGCATCCCGCCGCCGTGGCCGTGGACGGTGCCGCCTCCTTCGACCCGGTCTACCAGTCGGCCGCCACCCTCGAGGAGGTGTACGCGGGCATCGTCGACGCCCTGGCCGAGGCCGCGGCCGAGCACGGGACCGTCCTCTACGCCGTCCCGGGGTCGCCGCTGATCGCCGAGCGCACCGTCGAGCTGCTGCGTGAGGACGGCCGGGTGGACCTCGAGGTGGTCCCTGCCCTGTCGTTCCTCGACCTGGCCTGGGCCGAGCTGGGCGTCGACCCGGTCGCCGAGGGCGTTCGGGTGGTCGACGGGCGCCGCTTCTCCGTCGAGGCCGCCGGCGAGCGAGGGCCGCTGCTCGTGGCCCAGTGCGACAGCCGCCAGGTCCTCTCCGACATCAAGCTGACGGCCGACGACCGCTTCTTCTCGCGGCTCTCCGCCGACGGTGGCGACGTGACCGTCCTCCAGCGACTGGGCCTGCCGGACCAGTCGGTCACCACCGTGGCCTGGGCCGATCTCGACAAGGAGGTCGAGCCCGACCACCTCACGTCGATCTGGCTCCCGGCCGCCGCCCCGCCCGTGGCCCGGGAGGTGGCCCGCTTCGACCAGCTGGTGCGCACCCTGCGGGAGCGCTGCCCCTGGGACCGGGAGCAGACCCACCGGACGCTCACCCGCCACCTGCTGGAGGAGACCTACGAGGTCCTGGAGGCCATCGCTGCCCTGCCTGACGATGTGGACGACCTGGACGCGGGCGAGGGGTTCGACCACCTCGAGGAGGAGCTGGGCGACCTCCTGTTCCAGGTGGTGTTCCACGCCACCCTGGCCGCCGAGGAGGGGTGGTTCACCCTGGCCGACGTGGCCCGGGGCGTCCACGACAAGCTCGTCCACCGCCACCCCCACGTGTTCGCCGGGGTCACGGCGGAGACGCCGGACCAGGTGGTCACCAACTGGGAGCAGATCAAGCGGGCCGAGAAGGGTCGCACGAGCCTCATGGACGGGATCGCCGAGGACCTCCCCTCGCTGCTCTACGCCCACAAGGTGCAGCGCAAGGCGGCGTCGGCGGGTCTGGAGCCGGTGGCCCCCGGGGACGGGCTGGGGGCCGAGCTGTTCGCCCTCGTCGACCGCTGCCGGCGAGCCGAGGTCGACCCCGAGGCCGCCCTGAGATCCACCGCAACCCGCTTCCGCGCCCGCTTCCAGGCCGCCGAGGCCTTGGCCAGCGAGCGCGGCGTCGACATCGCCGAGGTCTGGGACCAGGCCTGACCCGCCCGCTCTGGCTGAACGCCCTCACTCGTCGCGTTCGGGGAGCTGGCTCGGCCCCTCGCAGTCGTCCCGGAGCCGGCACCAGCGGCAGGCGACGCCGGGCGTGATGGCGGCCGGACCGGCCTCCCGGTGCAGGCGGGCGATCTTGCGGATGCCGTCGACCGCCCGGTGGGCGGCGATCTCCAGGATGGACGGGGTGACGTCCTCGGCGTGGAAGGTGGCCGAGTCGAGGTAGTAGCTGGCCACCCGGTACGGCGGGACGCCGACCTTGAGCGTCTGGAGCAGGGCGTAGAACCGCAGGTCGTCGAGGTGCTGGGGATAGCTGCGGCCCGTCTTGAGGTCGAGGATGAGCACCCCGGCCTCGTCGCCCCGGGCCTGTCCGAAGGCCAGGTCGGGACGGCCTCGGAGCGAGATCCTGTCGCCGCAGAAGCCGACGACGATGGGCGTGTCGGTGCGCGGCCGCCACTCCCGGCGCAGCGGCGGGAAGCACTCGAAGAACTGCACCACCACGTCGTTGGCCTGGGCCCGGAGCTCGGCCAGGTCGAGGTAGGAGGCGCACTGGAGGTAGCGGCCCAGGCTCCCTTCGGCCTGGTCCTCGCCCACGTAGGCGTCCATGGCCATGTCGACCAGGTCCAGGGGCGGAGGCTCGTCCCGCAAGGAGATCGACAGGCGCAGGGCCCGGTGGGCCACCGCCCCGTACGCGTTGCGCGGCGCCCACGAGAAGTGGTCCTTCTCGGCCCGGTAGTAGGCCTCGCAGGTGTGGACGCTGCCGATGTCGTGCTTGCCCATGCGCAACGGCCGGTCGAGCTCGGCGGCCACCGGCACCAGCGCCTCCTCCATGCGCCGGCGCAGGCTGGTGGCGAGCCCGGCGCCGAAGCGGGGACGGGGCTGGTGGGCGGCGAGGAGCTCGTCGACCACCCGCCGCTGGGTGGGGGTGAGGGGCGTGTCCGTCAGTCGAGGCGCTCCCGGCTGCGTTCGTTCATCGACGCGATGGCCCCGAAGAGGGCGAGCGCCGCCGCGCCCAGGCTGCCGAGGAGGAAGTTGGTGAACTGCACGCGGACGTAGCTGGGCACGGCCACGTTCTTGGCCGCGTACTCGTGCAGGTTGGCCCGCACGGCGAGCAGGCTCCCGACGGCGATGATCACCCCCACGACGACGGCGACCATCAGGGCGACGCCGACGACCCTGTCCTGGGTCTCCGAGAGCAGCTCGTCGAGCACCGAGGGCATGGACACGAGGACGACCCCGAGGACGAGGATCACCAGGGCGGTCGTGCCCAGACCGCCGAAGGGGTAGCCGAGGCGGTGGAACAGGTCGTCGGGGACACCGACCCGCTGGCCGCTCCTCAGCATCAGCCCCTCCACCAGGGACGTCACGACCTGGACGGTCACTATGGCGATGAGGGCGGTCCCGATCGTGGCCAGGAGCGACACCCAGCGGGAGACGGGCTCGTCCTCGTAGCCGTCGTCGTCGTCGGCGTACTCGTCGTCGTCGGTGGCGACCGCGGCCTGCGCCGGGGGGGCGGGCCGGCGGGCGGTGGGCGTACGCGGCTCGGGCCACTGGCCCGAGCCGCGTGGGGCCGGCTCGGACGGCGCGTCCGGGACGGGGTCGACCACGTCCTCCCAGCGGGCGTCGGCCGGCGTCTCCGGCGGCCCGCTCGGGACGGAGGACGCCTCGGCCGGAGGACCGCCCGGGGCGGGCGTCGCCCGCGGCTGCTCCGGCGGGTCGTACGGCGCCGGCCGGTCGCTGGCGGGCGGGCGGTCCTGGGGATCACTCATCTCCCTAGCCTGACCGCTGGGCCGGCCGCTGTCACGATTGGCGCCGTGGTGACGGTGCGGGCGGTGCGGCCCGAGGAGTACGAGGCGCTGGCCGCGGTGACCGTCGACGCCTACCGCGCCCTGCTCGGCGCCGACATGGACGGCGAGTACGCCGACGAGCTGGCCGACGTGGCCGGTCGGGCGGCGCAGTCGGAGATCCTGGTCGCGGTGGACGGCAACGGGGCCGTGATCGGCGGGGTGACGTACGTCCCCGGGCCGGGGCCGCTGGCCTGGTTCGAGGACCCGGACGAGGCGGGCTTCCGAATGCTGGCCGTGGCCCCCTGGGCCCAGGGGCGGGGCGTGGGCGCCGCCCTTGTCGACGCGTGCATCGACCGGGCCGTCTTGACCGGCAAGTCCCGGCTCTTCCTCCACACGACGGCGCCCATGACCGGCGCTCAGCGCCTGTACGAACGGGCACGCTTCCGCCGCGACCCCGAGCGCGACCGGGTGCTCGAGGGCGGCCTCGTCCTTCTCGCCTACGTCCTCGAGCTGGGCGGGGAACGGTAGGGTCGTGCCCACCGCCCGGGTGGCGGAATCGGCCAGACGCGGAGGGCTTAAACCCCTCTGGTCCTCGTGACCATGTGGGTTCGAATCCCACCCCGGGCACCGAGGCGCTTCCCACTCCCGAGCCGGTCCCGGGAGGCCTGACTACGGGACCGAGCTGCTGGTCGTGGGGATGGTTGTCACCGAGGTGGGCGGGATCGTGACGACGGTGGAGCTGGTGGGCGGGTTGACGATGGTGCTCGTCGGAGGGGGCAGCGTGGTGGTCGGAGCCTCGGTCGTGGTCGGCTCAGGGGGCGGGTTGGTCGGCTGGACGGGAGGAGACGTGGTGGCGACCGTGCCCGGCGGCCGCGTCGTCACCACCGGCCGCTGGGTCGTGACCGACCCCCCGGACGAGGGGATGGTGGCGGGCGGGGTGGTGGTGGTCGACTCGACCGTGGAGGAGGAGGTGGTGGAGCTCGAGGAGGAGGAGGTCGACGGGATGGTGGCCCGGACCGTGGTGGTGGGGCGCACGGTGGTCGGCCCCTGGGTGGCGACCTGCTGCTTGGGGGACGTGTCGCCGCCCGTGGCCACCTCGAAGAGGAGGGCGGCCAGGGCGAAGAAGGCCAGCACGTAGAGGCCCACGTTGAAGCGGTAGGCCCGGTCGAGGGCAGACCACCAGGTGCTCAGGCGTTGCAAGGAGGACCTCCGGGGACCTCGGTTTTGCGAGGGCGTCCCGGTGGGAGATGCTACTTCCCATGGAACTCTGGCCGGGCCGACCGTATCCGCTGGGGGCGATGTGGGACGGCGAGGGCACGAACTTCGCCATCTTCTCGGAGGCCGCGGACGGCGTCGAGCTCTGCCTGTTCGACCGCAAGGGCGCCGAGACGCGGCTCCCCCTCACCGAGGTCACCGCCCACGTCTGGCACGGCTACGTCGCGGGGGTCAGCCCCGGCCAGCACTACGGCTTCCGCGCCCACGGCGCGTACGAGCCGCACCGGGGCCAGCGGTTCAACCCGGCCAAGCTCCTGCTCGACCCCTACGCCAAGGCCATCGACGGTGAGCTCGACTGGGACGACTCGGTGTTCGGCTACGTGGTGGGCGGCTCCGACGAGCACCCGGACCCCCGGAACTCGGCCCCGCACGTCCCCAAGAGCGTGGTGGCCGACCACCTCTTCCCCTGGGGCGAGGACCAGCTCCCCCGGCGGGAGTGGCACGAGACCGTCATCTACGAGGTCCACGTCAAGGGCTTCACGATGCTCCACCCCGGCGTCCCGGATGCCCAGCGCGGCACCTACGCCGGCCTGGCCAGCCCGGCCGCCATCGACCACCTCACCAGCCTGGGCGTGACCGCGGTCGAGCTGCTGCCCGTCCACCACTTCGTGTCGGAGCACGACCTGGTCAGGCGGGGCCTCTCCAACTACTGGGGCTACAACTCCGTCGGCTACTTCGCCCCTCACGCGGCCTACTCGTCGTCCGGGAGTCGTGGCGAGCAGGTGCGTGAGTTCAAGGCCATGGTGCGCACCCTGCACTCCGCGGGCATCGAGGTGATCCTCGACGTCGTCTACAACCACACGGCCGAGGGCAACCACATGGGGCCCACGCTGAGCTTCCGCGGGATCGACAACGCCGCGTACTACCGCCTGGTGGAGGACGACCCCCGCTACTACATGGACTACACGGGCACGGGCAACACCCTCAACGCCCGCCACCCCGAGGTGCTGCACCTGATCATGGACAGCCTGAGGTACTGGGTCACCGAGATGCACGTCGACGGGTTCCGGTTCGACCTGGCGTCGGCGCTGGCCCGGGGCTTCCACGAGGTCGACCGGCTGTCGGCCTTCTTCGACCTCATCCACCAGGACCCCGTGGTGTCGTCGGTGAAGCTGATCGCCGAGCCCTGGGACGTCGGCGAGGGCGGGTACCAGGTGGGCAACTTCCCGGTCCTGTGGACCGAGTGGAACGGGAAGTACCGCGATGCCGTCCGGGACTTCTGGCGGGGCATGGGGACCTCACTGGCCGACATGGGCTATCGCCTCACCGGCTCGAGCGACCTGTACCAGGGCGACGGCCGGGGCCCGGGGGCGTCGATCAACTTCGTGACGGCCCACGACGGCTTCAGCCTCCGGGATCTGGTCTCGTACAACCACAAGCACAACGAGGCCAACGGCGAGGACAACCGCGACGGCACCGACGACAACCGGTCGTGGAACTGCGGGGCGGAGGGCGAGACCGACGACCCCGAGGTGCTCGACGTGCGCCGGCGCCAGCAGCGGAACCTCCTGGCCACCCTCCTGCTGTCCCAGGGCGTGCCCATGCTGCTCGGCGGCGACGAGCTCAACCACACCAAGAAGGGCAACAACAACACGTACTGCCAGGACAACGAGCTGAACTGGCTCGACTGGGAGCTCGACGAGGACGCCACCGAGCTGCTCGACGTGACGAGGCGGCTGGTGGCGCTGCGCCGGGACCACCCCGTGTTCCGCCGGCGGAAGTTCTTCCAGGGCCGCCCCATCCACGGCTCGGGGCTGGCCGACATCGGGTGGTTCGGCCCCGACGGTGACGAGATGGACCAGGACCAGTGGCTGTCCGGGCAGGTGGTCGCCCTCGGCATGTTCCTCAACGGCGACGAGATCTCGGAGCCCGGTCCCCGGGGCGAGAGGATCGTCGACGACAGCTTCCTGCTCCTGTTCAACGGCCCCGAGCCCGTGGGGTTCCGCCTCCCGGACGGGAAGTGGGCCAGCACCTTCGAGCTCGTCCTCGACACGGCCATCGGGTACGCCCGTCCCGAGACCGACCGTGAAGGGATCACCCTGCTGGCCGACGAGGAGCTGGCCCTGTCCCCCCGCTCGCTCGTCGTGCTGCGCAAGACCGGCTGAGTACCCACACCCCGCCGGTAAAATCGGGGTAGCCGTTTCAGCCCGTAGACGTGCAGATCCCCGATCGCAGGAGCGGTTGCATGTGCTTCTCGGCCGAGGCCGACGTCGTGGCAGGGCTCGTCGTCACCACCGTCGGCGTGGACGCCCTCCGCCAGGTCCACCGTCCCGCCGAACGGGCGCTGGGCGCGCTTCCCGTGCTCCTCGGCGCCCATCTGCTCGTCGAAGCGGTGGTGTGGTGGGGTGAGACGGGGGCGGTGGCGGCGTCGACCGGCCGCCTGGCCATGTGGGTCTACCTGGCCGTCGCCCTCTGCGTCCTGCCCGTGCTCGTCCCGTTCGCGGTCAGGGCGGTCGAGCCCGATCCCGGCCGCCGGCGGACCATGGCGTGGCTCGGGTTGGTCGGCGCCGCGCTGGCGGCCGTCTACCTCGCGGCCATGGTGGACGGCCCGGTGAACGTGCTGGCCCACGCCAACCACCTGGAGTACCAGCTGGGGATGGAGCACGGCGGGCTGCTGGCCGGGATCTACGCCGTCGTCGCCTGCGCCCCGCCCATGCTGTCCAGCCACCGGCGGGTGGCCCTCTTCGGCGTGGCCAACCTGGTCGCCGTGGTCGTCCTGACCTGGATCGAGAGCAGCGCCCTCACGTCGCTGTGGTGCGCGTGGGCCGCAGTCACGAGCCTCGCCATCGCCGCCCACCTCCGGCGCGAGCACCAGCCCCCCGAGGTGCGCGTCCACGCGGCGTAACTACCATGGCTCCGCTCGTGAGCCTCCTCCAGGGGTCGACGACCCCGCCCACCCCCGACGCCGCCCCCCCGGGCGACCCGCTCCCGCCGCACCTTCGCGGCTGGCTGCACCTCGTCTGCTTCTTCCTCTCTGTCCCGGCCGGCGTCCTGGTCGTCGTCAGTGCCGGGTCGGGGCGGGGCCGGCTGGCCGCCCTCGTCTACGCCTTCGGGATGACGGCCATGTTCGGGGTGAGCGCCGCGTACCACCGCGGCCGCTGGTCGCCGACCGCCCGCCGCCGGATGCGCCGCACGGACCACGGGACGATCTTCCTGATGATCGCCGGCTCGTACACCCCACTCTGCCTGCTGACCCTCCGTGGGACGACGGGCACCGCGGTGCTGGCCGCGGTGTGGGCCGGCGCCGCCGTGGGGTTCCTCCTGGCCCTCACGGGCGTGGCCGAGAAGGCCGTCCTCGGGCTGCTGGCCTACATCGGCCTCGGGTGGGCCGTGGTCGTCGCCCTCCCCGAGCTCACCCACAGGCTGAGCACGGACGAGATGACCCTGCTCGTGGCCGGAGGAGTCGTCTACACCCTCGGCGGCGTGGTCCTCGGCGCCAAGCGGCCCAACCCGTCGGCCCGGTGGTTCGGGTACCACGAGGTGTGGCACGCCATGGTGGTCGTGGCCTGCGCCTGCCACTACCTCACGATCCTGTCGGTGGTCGGCGCCGCTCCCTAGCCAGGGCCAGCGCCTTCTCGGCCGCCTCGACCGGGGTGGACGCCGCCACCACCGCGTCCACCCGCTGCCCGTCGCGACCCAGCTCCCACGTGCCCAGCCCGACCACGGGCTTGCCCGCACGGAGGGCCAGGGCGATCTCCGAGAGAGTCCCGAACTCACCGGCCACGGCGACGACGGCGTCCACCGTCCGGACCAGGACGACGTTTCGGCCCTCGCCCAGCCCGGTGGCCACGGCGACGTCGACCCACGGGTTGGCGTCGTCCCGGTCCTCGCCCGGGAGGAGCCCGACGGTGGTGCCGCCTTCCGCCTTGGCTCCCCGAGAGGCGGCTTCCATGGCCCCGCCGAGGCCGCCGGTGACGACCACCGCACCCCGCCGGGCCAGCTGGCGACCGACCTCCTCCGCGGCCCGGCACGCCTCCTCGCCGGCCTCGCCTCCGCCCGAGACGGCGACGTGCACCGGGGCCGTCGGCATGATCGGAGGCTACCGGCGAGCCGCTACAGTCGTTGGTTCATGAGGCGGGGGCCGGTGGCCGGTTTGGTGGTGATGGGGCTCGCCCTCGTCGGGTGCGGCGCGGCGACGCTGAGCGAGCCCGGCGGCCTCTCGGTACAGGCGGCCCGCGACGAGCGGCTGCACGCCGCCCTCTCCCCGCCCGAGCCCCGCTTCGCCGGCCTGCGCCGGCCGGCGGTCACCGTCACCGAGAACCCGGCGGAGGCGGTACCCGTCGCCGACGGCGAGACCGCAGTCGTCCACGCACCGCCGCCGCCGCCCGACCACGCCGCGCTGGCCCGCCTGGGCCCGGCGCCCCCCAGGCCGGCGGGGCCGGTCTGGCCGGGCACCGAGGGCGAGGAGCAGGCGGGCGTGGCGCCGGGCCCGGTCAACATCTACTCCCACACCACGTCGCACCACCTCGGCCCGGCCGTGGCCGACGTCC
Organism: Acidimicrobiales bacterium; assembly: GCA_036260295.1. Classification (GTDB taxonomy): domain Bacteria; phylum Actinomycetota; class Acidimicrobiia; order Acidimicrobiales; family AC-14; genus CADCTB01. The sequence continues at coordinate 11,347 of DATAAD010000050.1, forward strand.
CTCTACGGGTCTACGTCCCCAACAGCGACGCGGCGTCGGTCAGCGTCATCGACCCGGTCTCCCTGCGGGTGGTGGACCGGTTCGACGTCGGCGTGCGCCCCCACCACGTCACCCCCTCGTGGGATCTCACCAGGCTCTACGTGAACAACACCGAGGGCAACAGCCTCACGGTGATCGACCCCCGCAGCGGGCGTCCGACGGCCACCATCCCCGTCACCGACCCGTACAACCTCTACTTCACCCCCGACGGGAGCAAGGCCATCGTGGTGGCCGAGCGCTACCAGCGCCTCGACTTCTACAACCCGGCCGACTGGACGTTCCTCAAGAGCGTCAGCATCCCGTGGCCCGGCGTCGACCACGCCGACTTCAGCGCCGACGGGCGGTACTTCTTCGCCAGCACCGAGTTCAGCGGCCAGGTGGTAAAGGTCGACACCGAGTCCATGACCCTCGTCGGCCGGGGCTCGGTCGGCTCGCTGCCCATTGACGTGAAGATGAGCCCCGACGGCAAGGTGCTGTACGTGGCCAACCAGGGCCGGCACGGGGTCTCGTTGGTCGACCCCGAGACCCTGGCCGAGATCGGGTTCCTGCGCACCGGCGTGGGTGCCCACGGCCTCAACGTCAGCCGCGACGCCGCCACCCTGTTCGTGAGCAACCGGATGGAGGGGAGCATCTCGGTGATCGACTTCGCCACCCGGTCGGTGCGGACGACGTGGCGGGTGGGGGGCAGCCCCGACATGATCCAGGTGTCCGCCGACGGCACCCGCCTCTGGGTCTCGAACCGCTTCCACGGCTCGGTCTCCGTCGTCGACACCACCACGGGGACGACGATCGCCACCATCCCCACGGGGGCCGGCGCCCACGGCGTGAGCCTCTTCCCCCAGCCCGGTCGCTACAACGTGGGCCACAACGGGGTGTACCGGTAGGTCCGCCCCCGGTCGCTCCGCTCGGGCGAGCTCAGGCGCTCGCGGCCGGCAGCCGCCTGCCCGCTGGACCGCACCCGAGGTCCGACCTCTAGCCTGGGTGCTGCTCGCCCGACATCCGATCGCAAAGGTGGACAGACCGTGCTGGCTGACCTTGCACCGCGGAGCGCACGATGACCGCCGTCGACCTCGACTCCCGAAAAAGCGGCGATCCCGCCCTCGACGCCTTCCTCGCCGACCTGTGCCAAGCCCTGGCCGCGGCCGAGGCCGGTGAGGAGGGCGTCCGGCTCTCCACCCGGCGCCGCGGCGCCTACGGGGAGGTGGCCCGTCGCTTCAACGCCCTCACCCAACGCCAGACCCAGCTCAGCCGCGAGCTGGCCCGGGTGGCCCGCGTCGCCGGCCGGGAGGGTCGGCTGACGGAGCGGGTGGAACTGAAGGGCGCCGGCGGACAGTGGAAGGAGGCGGCCGGGTCGGTCAACGGGCTGATCGACGACCTGGTCCGGCCGACGAACGAGGTGGCGCGCGTCATCTCGGCCGTGGCCGAGGGCGACCTGTCCCAGAAGATGGCCCTGCACATGGACGGCCACCCGGTCAGGGGCGAGTTCCAGCGCATCGGCCGGGTGGTGAACTCCATGGTCGACCAGCTGCGGTCATTCGCCGACGAGGTCACCCGTGTGGCCCGGGAGGTGGGCACCGAGGGACGGCTGGGCGGCCAGGCCGACGTCCGGGGCGCGTCCGGGACCTGGAAGGACCTCACCGATTCGGTGAACGTCATGGCCTCGAACCTGACCGACCAGGTGCGGGGGATCGCCCTGGTGACCACGGCCGTGGCCAACGGCGACCTGTCGCAGAAGATCACCGTCGACGCCCGGGGCGAGGTGGCCGAGCTCAAGCAGACGGTCAACACCATGGTCGACCAGCTGCGGTCGTTCGCCGACGAGGTCACGCGCGTCGCCCGGGAGGTGGGCACCGAGGGCAGCCTGGGCGGGCAGGCCGACGTGCACGGGGCGTCGGGCACCTGGAAGGACCTCACCGACTCGGTGAACGTCATGGCCTCGAACCTGACCGACCAGGTGCGTTCGATCGCCCAGGTCGCCACCGCCGTGGCCCGGGGCGACCTGTCCCAGAAGATCACCGTCGAGGCCAAGGGCGAGGTCGCCATCCTGGCCGAGACCATCAACTCCATGACCGACACCCTCGGGGCCTTCGCCGACGAGGTGACCCGGGTGGCCCGGGAGGTGGGCACCGAGGGACGGCTGGGCGGCCAGGCCGACGTCCCGGGGGTGGCCGGGCGGTGGAAGGACCTGACCGACTCGGTGAACGTCATGGCCTCGAACCTGACCGACCAGGTCCGCTCGATCGCCCAGGTGACCACCGCGGTCGCCCGCGGCGACCTGTCCCAGAAGATCACGGTGGAGGCCAAGGGCGAGGTGGCCGCCCTGGCCGAGACCATCAACTCCATGACCACCACCCTGGGCGCCTTCGCCGCCGAGGTCACCCGCGTGGCCCGGGAGGTCGGCATCGACGGCCGCCTGGGCGGCCAGGCCGAGGTGCCGGGCGTCTCCGGCACGTGGAAGGACCTCACCGACAACGTGAACCAGCTGGCGGGCAACCTCACCGGCCAGGTCCGCAACATCGCCCAGGTGACCACGGCCGTGGCCAAGGGCGACCTGTCGCAGAACATCACCGTCGAGGCCCGGGGCGAGGTGGCCGAGCTCAAGGACACCATCAACACGATGGTGGAGCAGCTGCGGTCGTTCGGCGACGAGGTGACCCGCGTGGCCCGGGAGGTGGGCACCGACGGCAAGCTGGGCGGGCAGGCCCAGGTGCCCGGCGTGGCCGGCACGTGGAAGGACCTCACCGACTCGGTGAACTTCATGGCCTCCAACCTCACCGACCAGGTGCGGGACATCGCCCGGGTCACCACCGCGGTTGCCGGCGGCGACCTGTCCCAGAAGATCACCGTCGACGTGCGGGGCGAGATCTCCGAGCTCAAGAACACGATCAACGTCATGGTCGACCAGCTCGGCTCCTTCGCCGACGAGGTCACCCGTGTCGCCCGCGAGGTGGGCACCGAGGGACGGCTGGGCGGCCAGGCCGACGTCAAGGGCGTCTCCGGCACCTGGAAGGACCTGACCGACAACGTGAACCAGCTGGCCGGGAACCTGACCGGTCAGGTGCGGAACATCGCCCAGGTGACCACGGCCGTGGCCAAGGGCGACCTGTCCCAGAAGATCACCGTCGAGGCCCGGGGCGAGGTGGCCGAGCTCAAGGACACGATCAACACCATGGTCGAGCAGCTCTCGGCCTTCGCCGGCGAGGTCACCCGGGTGGCCCGCGAGGTGGGCACCGAGGGCCGGCTTGGCGGGCAGGCCGACGTGCCGGGCGTGGCCGGTACGTGGAAGGCGCTGACCGACAACGTGAACCAGCTGGCCGGGAACCTGACCGGTCAGGTGCGGAACATCGCCCAGGTGACCACGGCCGTGGCCAAGGGCGACCTGTCCCAGAAGATCACCGTCGAGGCCCAGGGTGAGGTGGCCGAGCTCAAGGACACCATCAACACGATGGTGGAGCAGCTGCGGTCGTTCGCCGACGAGGTCACCCGGGTGGCGAGAGAGGTCGGCACCGAGGGACGGCTGGGCGGCCAGGCCGGCGTCCCAGGCGTGGCCGGCACGTGGAAGGCCCTCACCGACTCGGTGAACTACATGGCCAACAACCTCACCGGCCAGGTGCGCAACATCGCCCAGGTGACCACCGCAGTGGCGCGGGGCGACCTGTC
>DATAAD010000051.1:0-17170 GCA_036260295.1 Acidimicrobiales bacterium
ACGATCTCCATGTGCAGCAGGCCGAGAAACCCGCAGCGGAAGCCGAACCCGAGCACGCCGGAGCTCTCGGGCTGGTAGGTGTACGACGAGTCGTTGAGCCGCAGCTTCTCCAGGGCGTCGCGCAGGTCGGAGAAGTCGTCGCCCTCGATGGGGTAGAGCCCGCAGAAGACCATGGGCTTGGGCTCCCGGTAGCCGACCAGGGGCTCGTCGGCGGGACGGCGGGCCTCGGTGACCGTCTCGCCGGATCGGGCCTCGCCCACGTCCTTGATCCCGGCGATGAGGTAGCCCACCTCCCCGGGGCCGAGCTCGGCCACGGGGACCGGGGCCGGGGTGCGGGCGCCGATCTCCTCGGCCTCGTGGGTGGCGCCGGTCTGCATGAACCTGAGCCGAGACCCCGTGGTGAGGCGGCCGTTCATCACCCGAACGGCGCTGACCACGCCCCGGTACTGGTCGTAGTGGGAGTCGAAGATCAGGGCCTGCAGCGGGGCGTCGGGGTCGCCCTCGGGCGGCGGGATCCGGGCCACGGCGGCGTCCAGGAGCTCGGGCACCCCCTCGCCCGTCTTGCCGCTGATGCGCAGGACGGTGGACGCGTCGATGCCCAGCACCTTCTCGATCTCCTCGGCCACCCGCTCGGGCTCGGCGACGGGCAGGTCGATCTTGTTGACCGCGGCCACGATCTCCAGGTCGTGCTCGAGGGCCTGGTAGCAGGTGGCCAGGGTCTGGGCCTCGATCCCCTGGGTGGCGTCGACCAGCAGGATGGCCCCTTCGCAGGCGGCCAGCGACCGGGACACCTCGTAGCCGAAGTCCACGTGGCCGGGGGTGTCGATGAGGTGGAGGACGTGGTCCTTCCAGGACAGGCGCACGTTCTGGGCCTTGATCGTGATCCCCCGCTCCCGCTCCAGGTCCATGGAGTCGAGGTACTGGGCCCGCATGTCGCGGGGGTCGACCGCGCCGGTGAGCTCCAGGATCCGGTCGGACAGCGTCGTCTTCCCGTGGTCGATGTGGCTGATGATGGAGAGGTTGCGGATGCGGGTGGGATCGATCATGGGCTCAGGGCCATTGTCTCAGGTCCCGCGTACGCTGAGACCCATGACCAACCCGGCGATATCGGGCTACACGGTCGACGACCTCGACTGGCTTCGCGACGAGATAGGCGTCGCCCACCTGGAGCTCGACCCGTGGGGAAGCCTGATCGTGTCACCAGCCGACGACCCGCATGAGATCGCCGCCTCCCGATTGGCACGCCAGGCCGTCGAGCAGCTTTCGCACACGGTGTCCGTGAACGGGTTCGGCTGGATCGTGCCTGGTGGTACGGGGTACCTGATGGTCCCCGACCTCACCGTCCTCGAGTCCGGCTGGCGCCGGGTCGACGACCTCCACTTCGACCCGCCGCCGCTGCTCGTGGTCGAGATCTCCTCGCCGTCCTCCCGGCGGGCCGACCGGGGACGCAAGCTGGCCGACTACGGGCTGGGAGGGGCCGCGAAGTACCTGCTGGTCGACCTCCCCGCGAGCTTCGAGCTCCACGACTTCACGGCCGGCACCGTCGTGAAGTCCACCGGCTCGATCCAGCTCCAGGTCGGCGGGCAGCCGCTGCGGCTCTCGCTCCCTTAGAGCGTCGGGTCGTCGCCCCGCTGGGGGAACTTGACCACGTCGGCCAGGAGCGAGGCCGCGGCCCGGGCCAGCTCGCCGCGCTCGACGTCGAGGTCCACGCACAGCTCGTTGGCGCCGGCCACCGATCTGACCCACGGCGGGCGCAGCTCCAGGGCGAAGCAGGCCCGGACGTGGACGCGCAGCGGCGCGCTGGTCCGGCTGCGGGCCACCACGGTCAGATTGGGCTCGGTGAACGTCATCGGCCGGGAGGCGGGGTCGTGGCCGGCGGCGTGGATGAGCCACGACACCAGCCGCTTGGCCTCCCAGGTCGTGAGGCAGGGGTCGACCACCTCCCAGCTGCCCTCGGGCGCCAGCACCCGGACCGAGACGAGCAGCCAGTTCGAGTCCCAGGGGTCACGTTCCTCGTCCGGGAACTGGTAGCCGACGATGGCCAGCTCGAGCTCGTTGCCCTCCTGGCCCCGCAGCAGCATGGCCCACCAGTCTGGCCCGTGCCCGTCCGGCTGGTAACGTCGTCCCCCGGCATGGCCAACATCAAGAGTCAGATCAAGCGCAACAAGACCAACGAGAGGCGCCGCCTGCGCAACAAGGCGGCCCGCTCGGAGATCAAGACGCGGGTGAAGGTGGCGGTCGACGCGGCCACGGCCGCGCCCGACGAGGCGGCCGACGCCCTGCGCACCGCCATCAAGCGGATCGACAAGGCCGCGGCCAAGGGCATCATCCACAAGAACCAGGCCGCCAACCGCAAGTCCCGGCTCATGCGCCGGATCGCCCGGCAGACCGGGTCCTGACGCCGCGCTCAGCGGCGGGCGTCCTCGTCGCCCCGGTCGCCGCCCGGCCCAGCCCGCTGAGGCGGGCGACCAGCACCTCCAGCACCACCTCAGCCGGCCAGTCCACCGCGCCCTTCAAGGCGAGGTCGGCCTCGGCCAGCAGGTGGACGGCCCGGGCCACCGGGGCGTGCCCGAGGCGGCGGACCTGGAGCAGGGCCTTCTTGGCCGGGTAGGTCGAGCCACCGGAGATGCCCAGCAGCGCGGCGGCGCCCGCCTCGTCGACCACGTCGGCGCCGTCGAGGCGCAGCATGCGGGCGAAGTGGCTGTGGAGGGTGGCCAGGATGACGAGCGGGTGGCGCCCGCCGGGGCCGAGCAGCCGCCGCAGGACGGCGAGGGCGACGGCCGTGTCGCCCCGGTCGATGGCGTCGGTCAGCTCCCACGGGGCCACCGACCCCGCCCCACCCAGGAAGGGGGCCACCTCGTCGGGCCCCAGGCGGGCTCCGGTGCCATGGGCCGCGGCCAGCAGCTCCAGCAGCGAGCCGAGCCGCTCGACGTCGTCCCCGAGGTGCTCGCCGACCATCGCCGCCGCCCGGGCGTCAAGGCGGACGGGGCCCTCCTTGAGCCGAGCGGCCAACCACGACGCCCGGCCCCGGCCTCCCGGGACTCCTGCGTCGACGACGTGCCCGGCCTTGCGGACGGCCTCCACCAGCGGCCGGGCCACCTGGCCACCACCGGCGACGAGCACCAGCGAGGTCGAGGGCAGCGGGTCCCGCAGGTAGGCGACGAGGGGCTCCACGTCGTGGGTGGAGAACCGCCCGACGTCGCGGGCGACGACGATTCGCCGGTCGCCGAAGAACGGCGGTGTCTGGGCGGCGTCGACCAGGGCGCCGACGCTGTACTCGTCGCCCGTGAGCTCCTCGGTCAGCAGCGCCGGGTCGCCACCCTCGGCCAGCTCGGCCACCAGGTGCTTGACCGCGTCGGCCAGCAGCACGGGCTGGTCACCGCGGACCAGGTAGGCGGGCAGCGCCGGCATCAGCGGGCCTCCATCACCGCGGCGAGCACGTCGCAGACCCGCCGGGCGCCCCGGGCGTCGGTCGTGCGCACGATGCGGGCCCCTCGCACGACACCCACCGCGGTCGCGGCCACGAGGCAGCCCGAGCCGGTCACGTCGAGCAGCAGGGTGTCGGGGACGACCCGGTCGGGTGGGAGCCCGGCGGCGCGCGCCGCCTCGAGGTAGCCAGCGGGAACGACGACCGCCGCCCCCGCCCACGCGCACCGCTCGAGCAGATCGGGGGTGGGGGCGGGCAGGTGGACGAGCCCGGGCCCCGGTTCGTGGGACAGCTCGCCGAGGTCCGCCCCCTCCCCGCGTCCGACGACGAGGGCGCGGGTGGCCAGGTCGAACGTGCGAGGGCCCAGGGTCAGCCGCATCCGGGCGCCGACGCTACAAGGACGACCGGGGCCGCCGCCGCCGCCCCGGTCGTCCCGCTCCCTCCCGACCGGGCTAGAAGAAGCCGCCGACCTGGAGGACCATCAGTTGCCCGGCCACCGCGGCCGGTGAGGTCAGCGCGGTCGAGCAGCTCACCGAGATCCGGCCGCCGGGCGACGTCACGCCCCCGTTCATGCTCACGTTCACCGTGCTGGTGTTGTCGGCTGCATCGGGCGGGAAGTCGGTGGCGGTGGCGCCCATGAACTCGCCGTTGTGCAGGAGTCGGCAGAACAGCGTGCCGTTGAGGGTGTCGCAGATGGGGTCGCAGACGTCGTCGTCGGGATCTGCCGTGCTCTGCACCGATGCCACGGCGACGTAGTTCCCCGGCCCGACGTCGGTGAAGCCGACCGTCGTCCCGTTGGTGATGTTGCTCCCCTGGAGGGGCACGAACCGAGCCCCGGAGAGCCCCGCCGGCCCCGCCGGCCCCGCCGGTCCTGTCGGGCCGGTCGCTCCTGGATGGCCCTCGGCGCCGGCCGGCCCGGGTACGCCCTGAGGACCGGCCGGGCCCTGGGGGCCCACCGGGCCCTGGGGGCCGCGCTGGCTCCAGGTGATCGCCGTCTCGTTGTTCCTGCACGCCGACGCCGCGTCCACCACCCGGAGAGCACCGCTCTCGCCGTGGTAGCACCCGGTGATGGTCCCGTCGGCCGCGGGCACGGCGGCGAACGCCAACCCGCCCGACACCACGGCCGCCACCAGCGCACCGCCGGCGGCGATCTTCGTCTTCGTCCTCAACATCCCCGACCTCCGTTGGCCTGTGTCCGTCACTGACCGCGGCAGCGTGCGCCCGCCCCCTTTCTGTGGGCTTCGGGTGAGGTTCGGGTGGCGTTCCCGAACGCCCTGGAGCCCGGGCAGGCGCGCCACTGCTCATCCTCGCTCGCCGGTCACGTGACGCCAGCCGTGAGCCGGGGACCGTCGGCGTGGATGGTGACCACCAGCGGGCCGGCGCTGACCCGGCTGCCCGGAGGTGGGACGGCGACATCACCGGGCAGGCGGTGGCCGGCGGGGGCGAGGACGAGTCGGGGCGGGAAGCGGCGGAGCAGGGGGTCGACGTCGGTCGCCGCCGCCGACCCGGGGCGGAGGACGACGAGCACGTCGACCGTCCGCACGTCGGCCAGGTGCAGAGAGGAGAGCAAGGCCTCGGGCGAGGCCCGGAGGTCATCGACCACGATCACGCTCGCCCCACCGTCCCGCCACAGCCGGGCGCCGGGCACCAGGACGCGGCCGTCGGCCGCCGCCGGGCGGAGGACGGCGACTGCCGGGGCCAGGGCCACGGCCGCCCCGACCACGCCGGCCACCACCACCCCTCCACGGAAGCCCCGGCGGTGGGCGAGGACGCCGGCGCCCAGGGCCAGCACCAGCCCGGACAGGTGGGCCAGGCGCAACTGCCCGAACGGGGCCGCCGCGCCCCAGTGGGCCACACCGGCCACCCAGGCGATCATGAGGTTGGTGGGGAAGTGGACGACCTTCGCCACCCACTCGCCCGCCCACCCGGCGACCAAACCGCCGGACATCCCCCACATCATCAGCGGCCCGGCCACCGGTGCCCCGATCAGGTTGGCGGGCAGGGCGGCCACCGGCAGGCCACCGAACACGGGGACGAGCACGGGGACCACGCCCACCTGGGCGGCCACGGTGGTGCCGAGGGCGATGGCCACCGGCCGGGGACCGGGGATCCGGGCGGCCAACGGCCGGGCCAGCAGGGCGATCCCCGCGCAGGCGCCGACGGAGAGCAGGAAGCCGAGGGAGTGGACCAGGAGCGGGTCGACGAGCACCAGGCCGGTGACGGCCAGGCCGAGCACCCGAACGGTCGACACCGGCCGTCCCATGGCCGAGGCGAGCAGCGCGAGGCCGGCCATGGCGACCGCCCGCAACACCGACGGTTCCCACCTGGTGAGGATGCCGAAGAGGACCAGCGCGGCGACTCCGCCCGCCAGGCGCCCGCCCAGCCGCAGGCGCCCGAGGAAGGGACCGAGGAGACCGAGCACGAAGGCCACGTTCTGGCCGGAGACGACCAGGAGGTGCGACAGGCCCGAGGCCCGGAAGTCGTCGGTCACCTCCGGGCGTTGGTCGCGGTCGTCGCCCAGGACGAACCCGGCGAAGAGGGCGCGGCGGGCTGCGGGCAGCACGTCGGCCCCACCGAGCAGGGTGCGGCGCAGGCCGTTGGCCAGCCGGCTGGGGACCGTGCCGGACGAGTCGAACGACGCACCGGCGACGGTCAGCCGGGCCGACACGTGACGACGGGCCAGGCGGCGGCGGGCGTCGTCGGGGACGGGCTGCAGCCGGCCGCGCAGGCGGACCCTCTCCCCCGCCAGACGCTCGGCCAGGGCCCGGGCCGCCGATCCCCGGGCCCAGGCCTCGACCCGCTTGCCGCCGATGCGGACGTCGACCCGCAGCGCCCCTGCCACCCGTCCCGGATCGTCGACCAGCGTCGCCACCCCCGTCCACGGGCCGACCGTGGGCGGCCGCAGGCCGTCCCACGACCGGGCCCCCAGAGCAGAGGCGGCGAGCGCCACCCCGACCATGAGCAGGGCGGGCCGGCGCAGCAGCAGCGCCACGGCCGCGACCACGATGGCGGGAACGAGCGGGAGGGGCCGGGCCGCCCACGCCCCGGCACAGGCGGCGAGGGCGAGGGCGACCGTGGCCCGATCCGTCATCACACCCGGACCAGCGGGCGCAGCGTCTCGAGCTTGGCCGGGCCGATGCCCGGCACCTCGAGCAGCTCGGTGACCGAGCGGAAGCGGCCGTGGCTGGCCCGGTAGGCCAGGATGGCCCTGCTCGTGGCCGGCCCCACCCCGGGCAGGGCCTCGAGCTGCTCGGCGGTGGCCGTATTGAGGTCGACCGGCGTACCGGGCCCCGCCCCCTTGCCACCCGCGGCCGTCGTGGGCGCGCTGGCGGCGGCCACGACGGGCGGAGCCTCACCCTTCCTGGGGACATAGACCCGCTCGCCGTCCGACACCCGCGCCGCCAGGTTGAGCTGCTCGACGTCGGCTTCGACCGACGGGCCGCCCGCGGCCACCACGGCGTCCGCCACCCGCCCGCCGGCGGGAACGGCGTACACCCCGGGGTTGGCCACCTGCCCGGCCACGTGCACGGTGACGGTGACCGGCGGAGTGGACGGCGGCGGCCCGGCCGGTGCCGAGCCGTCGGGCGGCGCCGAGCCCGGCTCGGCCTGGGGGAGGGTCAGCTTGGGCGGGGGCGACGACGAGCGCAGGAACAGCAGCCCGACGAGCACGAGGACGCCTGCGGCCAGCACCGCGCCTCCGCCGGCAAGGACGGGCCGCAGCCACGGGCCGTCGCGCCAGGCAGCCAGCCGGTCGGCCCAGGACCGGGCGGGCAGAGGTTGCAGCAGGTCGGCCAACGGGCGCGCACCCCCACGGGAGAACCGTTCAGGGGGAAGCCGCCTGCGTTCAGACTAGAGGGTGGTCGGCTCCTCCGCCAGGGTGGCGGCGACGCGGTCGGCAGCCGCCTCGGCCTCGACCTCCAGGGGGATCAGGCGGTAGGCGGCCTGGTGGCCGAAGCCCAGCCGGCGCCACTGGACGTAGGCCCCGAGGTACTGGCGAACGAACCGCACCTTGCCCAGCTCGCGCCACTGGCGGACGTGCTCGGCCTCATGGCGCAGCAAGCGAGGGTCGTCGGCGTGGCGACGCCGCACCGACACGACCGAGCCGATGGTGATGGCGGCCGACCCCGGCGGGACGGGGCCGCCGACCAGGAGCCAGTGGTCGCCGTGGCGGCGCAGCCGCATCCCCTCACCTCACCACTTGAGCTCGATCTCGATCTCCGACCCGTCGTCGCCCACCTCGATCTCCAGGGAGTAGGTGACCTCGCCGGGGACGTCGACGGTGTGCCGCACCCCTTCCTGGACGAACGACACCTCGTTCTGCCTCGAGAGCTCGTCGGCCAGTTCCCGGAGCCGCTGGGCGGCCGCCTCCCGCCCGAGGCGCTCCTCGCTGCTGTGTTCGATCAGATTCACACCGCATGGTCTACAGCCTCTCGGTCAGGCCGTGTCCACACCGATCCCGGTGGAGGTCGCCCAGACGGCGGTGACCCCGACGCGTGAGGGCGGCACGACGTCGCCATGGCCCAGCGTGCCTCACGCCGCCCGCCCGGCCCGTCCGAGGTCCGCCCGGTCCGGGCCGCGACGGCGGACGCCTGCCTCCTCGCGGTCGACCGCTTCTTGGTCCCCTTGTCGCCGACTGACGGCTGCTCCTCCCCGCCCCCGGAAGCCCTTCCCCAACCGCGGGAGGCGAAGTAGGATCGGCCGTCCCGGGAGCGGACGCGTCATCCGACTTCCTCGAAAGGGCGGAGACCTGGTGCTCGTGAGTGCGTCGTCGGAGCCCCCCGGCGCGCCTGCCGTCGCCCACCCGCCGTCGCTGTCGGCCGTCGCGCCACTCGACGAGCCAGCCGAGGTCACCACCGCTCCCGAGCCTCCCAGCCACTTCAGCATCGTGATCGGTCGGCGGCTGGGGACCGTCGTGGTCACGGTCCACGGCGAGCTCGACATGGCACGCGCCGGCCACCTCGGCAACATCCTGGCCGACCTCATCGACGGCCAGGGCAACCTCTCCGTCGTCGTCGACCTCCACGAGGCGACGACCACCGAGCCCGACAGCCTGCTGGTCTTCATCGACGCGGCCGAGCGGGCCCGGCGGCGCGGCGGGACGGTGCTCCTCAACGAGCCCCATCCGACCCTCGGCGACGCGCTCCAGCTTCGCGGTCTCGACCACTTCGTCGGCCCGCAGCCCCGCAGGTGACCGGGCTGAGGGGCGGAGGACTCGCGCGGTCGGCGATGGCGCTCGTCGCCTGTTTCGTCGCCGGCGATGTCGTGCTCTCACCGGCCATCGAGCTGGGAGGCCGGATGGCGGCGACCTGGGGAGTCGTGCCCGCCTTGGTGCTCACCGGCTTCGGTCTGGCCGCGCTGTTCACCGTCGTCCACGACGGCCCACGCGCCCTCCGCGGCCTCCTGGATCAGAGCCAGCCGCGCCGGCGGAACATGGCATAGAGCCCCAGGCAGCACACGACCATGAGCCCGACGGCGAAGGGATAGCCGAACAGCCACCCGAGCTCCGGCATGTGCTCGAAGTTCATCCCGTAGACCCCGGCGATCATCGTCGGCACCGCGACGATCGCGACCCACGCCGAGATCTTGCGCATGTCCTCGTTCTGGCGCACGCCGACCTGGGCCAGGTTGGCCGTGAGCGCGCTGCTCAGGAGGTTGTCGATCACCTCCACGCGTTGGCTCACCCGCAGGAGATGGTCGTGCACGTCCCGGAAGTAGTCGAGCAGGGCCGTCTCGGCCTCGGCCACCTTGCCGTTGGCCAGGTCGTCGAGTGGATCGTCGAGGCCGACGACCGCCTGACGGAACTCCACCGTCTCGGCCTTCAGCCGGTAGATCCGGCGGGCGTGGTTCTTCCGCTCGTCGGAGAACACCTGGCGCTCGATGTCCTCGATGTCGGTGTTGAGGCCCCGCACCACGAGGGCGTAGTCGTCGACCACCCGGTCGACGACGGCGTGGAGGACCGCGAGGGGCCCCCATCGCAGCCGCTCCGGGTCCGCCTCGAGCATGCGCCGCGCCTCTCCCAGGATGGAGCTCTCGCCGTGGCGCACGGTCACGAGGAAGCCGTCCCCGAGGAAGAGCATGATCTCGGTCAGGCTCACGATCTCCTCGGGGTCGACATAGCGGGCCGCTTTGAGCACGATGAAGAGCGTCGAGCCGTAGGTATCGAGCTTCGGGCGCTGGTGGGCGTGGACCGCGTCCTCCACGGCCAGGGGGTGGAGCTCGAACTTGGTGGCCACCGCCGCCAGCTCGTCCTGAGTCGGCGCATGGAGGCCGATCCAGACGAAGGCGTGGGGCGACGAACGGGCGGCCTCGAGCGCCTCCTCCAGCGGGAGGTCGCCCTCGCGTCGGACGCCGCAGTCGTACACGGCCCAGTCGACGATCACAGGGGGAGTCTCCCGCGGATCGACGCCCGGTACGAAAGCTAGCCCCCGCTCTTCTTGGACACCTTCTTCGGCGCGGTCGCCTTCTTGGCCGGTGCCTTCTTGGCCGAGCCGCGGCCGGTCGGCGCCTTCTGGGGGGCAGCGGCCTTGGCTATCGCCGGCGCCCCGCGGGCGGCTGCCGGTCGTCGGCCCTGGACCAGCTCGAGCACGGGCTGGGTCTGGGCGGTCAGGTTCTCGAGGATGTCGAAGCCCTCGGACTGCACGTCGACGAAATCGGGATTGGTGCCCTCGAAGAGGTCGGAGCGCAGGAAGCGCTCCATGCTGTCGCGGTCCTCCCACAGGTAGACGGCGCCGTACCGACCCTGGTCGGGATCCTCCAACCAGATCTTGGCCTGCAGCCCGGACATCCCCGAGAACCTGGGTGCGACCTCGTTGGCGACGTCGAGGTACTCCCTCTCGCTCATCCCCAGGCTGTAGGTGACGACTTGCACGTACATGTGTCCCCTTTCTGCTCGACTGTCCCGGCCTACCCCGCTGGCGTCCGCGGATATCGCCGGCGGGAACGCGCTGGCCCCGTGGGCTGTTGGTCCTCCGAGAAGGAGGTGATCGCATTGGCAATGAAGTTCGAAACGTCGCCGCTCGCGGCACGCGCCCGGGAGACTGGTCCCCGCTGGCGCCGGCTGCTGGCGCCCGAGCCCGTCCCCTCACTGGAGGAGATCGAGCGCGATGCCGCGGCGCGCCTGGGCGTCCCCGCCGACCTGGTCGGCGGCTCGCCGCGCACCGAGCGGGCGACGGCCCGGGTCGGCGGCGGACGTCGCCCCGGTCGTCTGACCCGGTGGGCCCGGGAGCTCCTCTCGCCGGAGCCGGAAGCGGCTCGGCGCCGGCGCCTGGAGGCGGAGGCGGCCGCCGAGCTCGGCCTCCACGACCGTCCCGAGCGGACGGTTCACTGAGGCAGAGGCCCCGAGCACCGCTCGGGGCCTCTGCCGCCTCAGGAGCGACGGTCAGTAGATACGGGAGGCGAGGGCCCTGCGGTAGTGAGTCGTCCGGGGATCGTCGGTGCCCAGCATCTCCAGCAGGTCGACGTACTCCCGCCGGGCGGCCTCGTCGTCCTTGACCCGCTCGAGGAGGCGCTGCAGGCGGGCGTCGACATCAGGGGCCTCCGTGGCCCCGTTCGACCCGAGCCGGGCCAGGGCGGCGACCCGGCGGGACTCCGCGGTCTCCGGCACCCGGGCCAGCAGGGCGAGGGCCTCCTCACCCTCGCCTCCTTCGACGAGCAGCTCGGCCAGCGCCACGACAGCCCGGGGGTGGTCGGGTTCGAGCTCGAGGGCCCGGCGCAGCGAGGCCTCGTCGCCTTGGGCGGCCAGTCGGTCGGCCTCCGACTGCGCGGGGGCCAGGCGGTTGACGAACTCGCGAACCGCGGGCTCGGGCAGGGCGCCGATGAACGAGTCGACGACCTTGCCGCCCGAGATGGCGTAGACGGCCGGGATCGACTGGACCTGGAAGGCGGCGGAGACGTTGGGGTTGGCGTCGACGTCGACCTTGGCCAGCTCGACCTTGCCCCCCGTCTCGGCCACCACCCGCTGCAGGATCGGTCCCAGCGTGCGGCACGGGCCGCACCACTCCGCCCACAGGTCGACCACGACCGGGACCTGGGCCGAACGCTCCAGGACGTCGCGTTGAAAGGTTGCGTCGGTGACATCGATCATCGTGAGGTAGTCAACCATCTGGCGACGGGCCGGATTCCACGCGGGCCCCGCTACCGTGAGGGCATGGACCCGGCTTCCGACCTGTACGAGCTGCGCGCCCGGCCCGAGCTCGACAGCCCGGTGCTCGTCATGGCCCCCGAGGGTTGGATCGACGCCGGCCTGGGCGGCGCCGGAGCGGTCGGGGCGCTGCTGGCCGCCATGGAGACCGAGGTGGTGGCCTCCTTCGACGTCGACCGGCTGCTCGACCACCGGGCCCGCCGGCCCGTCTCCCACATGCTCGACGGCGTCTACACCGACCTGGTCTGGCCGGCCATCGACCTGCTGTCGGGCCACGACGCCGACGGGCGGGCCGTGCTCGTGCTGGCCGGTCCCGAGCCCGACCACGAGTGGCGGGCGTTCGCCGACGCCGTGGCCGAGCTGGCCGTGATGTTCGAGGTCCGGTTGGCCGTCGGCCTGGGTGCCTTCCCGGCCGGGGTGCCGCACACCCGCACCAGCCGCCTGGCCGCCACGGCCAGCACCGCCGAGCTGGCCAACCAGCTTGGGGTGGTCTCGGGCGTGGTCCAGGTCCCGGCCGGCGTGCTGGCCGCCATCGAGCGCCGGTTCACCGAGCTGGAGATCCCGACCATCGCCGTGTGGGCGCGGGTGCCGCACTACGCGGCGTCGATGCCCTACCCGCCGGCCAGCGTGCAGCTGCTCGAGGGGCTGCGGACGGTGGCCGGCATCCGGGTGGAGGTCCCGGAGCTGGTCGAGGCGGCCGACGCCACCAAGGCCCAGCTCGACGAGTTGACGGCCAACAGCGTCCAGCACACCGCCCTGGTCCGCCAGCTCGAGGCCCAGGTCGACGCCGAGGAAGCGGCCGGCGACGGCGGGGCGGGCGAAGGGCAGGCGGCGGCCACCGACGCGGGCTGGGGCACCCTGCCCACCGGCGACGAGCTGGCCGCCGAAGTCGAGCGCTTCTTGCGGGGCGAGCAGGGAAGCTAGGCCAGGCGGGGCAGCATGAAGTCGAGCTCGGCCCGCATCTGGCGGACCCGCTCGTCGATCACCATCGACCCGTGGCCGGCGTCGAAGCGGTACAGCTCCACGTCCCCGCCCCGGGCCCGCAGGGCCTCCACGTAGTTCAGGACCTGCCGAATGGGGCAGCGGCTGTCGTTGTCGCCGGCGATGACCAGGACGGGGGCGCGGACCCGGTCGACGTAGGTCAGCGGCGACCGCTCCACGTAGAGGTCGGGAACCTCGTCCGGCGTGCCCCCGAACAGCGTTCGGTCGAAAGCCTGCAGCGAAGGGGCCTCGTCGGCGAAGGCGGTGACGTAGTCGGCCACGGGGACGGCGGCCGCCGCCACCTTCCACCGCTCCGGGTGCAGGCCGAGGGCCAGGAGGGTGATGTAGCCGCCCCACGACCCCCCCGAGACGGCGACGCGGGCGGGGTCGGCCACGCCCTCGGCCACCAGGGCGTCGAGGCCGGCGACCACGTCCTCCACCTCGGGGAAGCCCGGGTTGCCGATGAGGAAGTCGCGGAAGGCGGTGCCGTACCCGGTGGAGCCCCGGTAGTTCACCATGGCCACGGCCAGGCCGTGGTCGACGAAGGCCTGCACGTCCGCCATGAAGGTGTCGGAGTAGGCCCAGGTCGGCCCGCCGTGGACGAGCATGACCACCGGGTGGGGCCCGTCGCCGGGCGGGCTGGCGACGAACCCGTGGATTCGCTGGCCGGCCGGGTTCGTGAAGGACCACGAGCGGTAGGGCCGGCCGGCGGGGGCCCGCTCCCCGGGCGGGGCGAGCACCATCTCACCCCCCACGGTGCGGACGGTCGGGGGCTCGGCCCCGCTGGCCAGGCGAAGCCAGACCTCCCCGTCGGGGCGGACGCCTGCCCCCGAGACGGTCCCGGCGGGGTGCTCGATCCCGGTGAGGGCGCCCGACTCGAGGTCGAGCCGGTGCAGGTGGCTGCGGCCCTCGTGCTCGTGGTTGAGGAGCAGCGCCGAGGCGTCGGGCCACCAGCCCTCGACCTCCACGTCACCGGGCAGGTCGAGCGGGTAGTCGCGACGGCGGCCGGTGCTCAGGTCCCACACCGCGGGGCGCTGGAGCCCGTCGCGCTCCTGGCTGAGGGCGACCCGCTGGTCGCCCTCGACCGGGGACCAGCCGCCGACGCCGAGGCCCAGGCCGGGACCGTCCCACTGGTCGCCCCGCCCGGCGCCGGTGCGGGCGTCGACCACCCGGACCGCAGGGTGCATGGTGTCGCCGTGCTCGGCGTGCACCAGGGCCAGCATCGACGAGTCGCGGGAGAGGCCGGCCACGTCGACCATCTCCTGGTGGCGGTGGATGAGGCGGGCCGGGCGGTCGCCCTCGACGACGAACACGGAGAACCCGTCGTCGTCCGCCGTCCCGGCGACGACCAAGCCGTCGCTGCCGAGTGAGAGCCCGGTCGTCCACGCGTCAGGTACCCCCGGGGCCAGCGGGCGGCCGGCACCCCCCTCGAACGGGGCGATCAGCCAGTGGCCGACCTCGTCCCCGGTCACGTCGTGGAACCAGACCACGCCCGAGCCGTCGGGCGTCGCGGCGCCGCCCGCCACGCCGATCGGGTCGTCGGTGACCTGCCGGCGCAGCCCGGCCGTGCGGTCCCAGGCGTACACCTGCCAGGCCCCGCTCTCGTTGGACGAGAAGACCATCCGCTCGGGGGCGTGCCGGGCCCAGTGCGGGAAGCCGACCGACGGAGCCCGGAACCGCTGTTCCCAGGGCTCGACCACCCGAGGATGCTACTCAGGTGCCGCTTGTGCACCGGGCGTCGTGATCGCGGCCGAAACGACCGATTTCACGACCCCGGGTGGACGCGAACCGCCTACCGCACGAGGTTGACCAGACGGGGCGGCCGGGCCACGACCTTCCGCGGTGTGGCCCCGTCCAGGGCGGCCTGGACCTTGGGCGAGGCCAGGGCCAGGCGCTCCATCTCGGCCTCGTCCACACCGGCGTCCACGTCGATGCGGTCGCGGACCTTGCCGTTGACCTGCACCACCATGGTCTCGGTCAGGGCGGTGGCGAGGGCGGGGTCGAAGGTGGGCCAGGCCTGGGCGTGGACGTGCTGGCCCGGATGGCGTCGCTCCCACAGCTCGGCCGTCACGTGGGGGGCCATGGGGGCCATGAGGAGGAGCAGGGCGTCCACCCCCCCGTCGACGGGCGCCCCGGCCTGGGCGTGCTTGTAAAGGAGGTTGGTGAACTCCATGCAGGCGGCGACCGCGGTGTTGTAGGACCACCGGTCGTAGCCCTCGGTGACCTTGGCGATCAGGCGGTGGGTGTCACGCTCCAGGTCGCCGACCGGCGGCTTGGCCCCCTCGACGGGACCGACCTCGCCGGTGGCCAGGCGCCAGACCCGGCCGAGGAAGCGCCCACAGCCCTCGATGACCTCGTCGGTCTGCTCGCTCCAGTCGACGTCGTCGGCGGGGGGCCCGACGAAGAGGTGGAACAGGCGCAGGGCGTCGGCTCCCACCGTGTCGAAGTACTTGGCCGGCGCCACCAGGTTGCCCTTGGACTTCGACATCTTCGACCCGCCCATCCGGATCATCCCCTGGGTGAAGAGGCGGGCGAACGGCTCCCGCAGCTCCTTGGGGGCGACGCCCAGGTCGGCCAGGGCCTTGGTGAAGAACCGGGCGTACATGAGGTGGAGGATGGCGTGCTCGATGCCGCCGATGTACTGGTCGACGGGGAGCCAGTGGGCCACGACGTCGCGGTCGAACGGGGCCATGGTGCTCCAGGGGTCGGCGAAGCGCAGGAAGTACCACGACGAGTCGACGAAGGTGTCCATGGTGTCGGTCTCGCGGGTCGCCGGGGCCCCACAGGTCGGACAGGTCGTCCGCAGGAAGCCCTCGTGGGACCGCAGAGGCGACTCGCCGGTGGGCCGGAACTCGACGTCGTCGGGGGCGAGGACGGGCAGCTGGTCGTCGGGAACCGGGACCGCCCCGTGCTCGGGGCAGTAGACGACCGGGATCGGGCAGCCCCAGAACCGCTGGCGGGAGAGGAGCCAGTCGCGCAGGCGGTAGTTGACCGTCTGCCGCCCGATGCCCCGCTCCTCCAGGAAGCCGACGGCCTTCGCGATGGCGGCCTCCTTGTCCAGGCCGTCGAGCCACCGGCTGTTGATGGCCGGCCCGTCACCGGTGTAGGCCTCGCCCTCCCACCCCTCGGGGGGCTGGACGGTGCGGATGATGGGCAGGTCGTAGGCCTTGGCGAAGTCCCAGTCCCGCTGGTCCTCGCCCGGGACGGCCATGATCGCCCCCGTGCCGTAGCCCATGAGCACGTAGTCGGCCAGGTAGATGGGGACCTGCTCGTCGTCGAACGGGTTCACCGCGTAGGTCCCGGTGAAGACGCCGCGCTTCTCGACCGGTCCCTCGGTGGACTGCCGTTCGACCTCGGACTCCGTGGACACCTTGGCCACGAACGCCTCCACCGCGGCCCGCTGGTCGTCGGTGGTGATCTCGGGGACCAAAGGGTGCTCGGGCGCCAGGACCACGTAGGTCATGCCGAACGACGTGTCCGGCCGGGTGGTGAAGACGCGGATGGTCGTGCCGTCGTGGCCGACCACGTCCAGGTCGAACTCGGCCCCTTCCGACCGGCCGATCCAGTTGCGCTGCATGACCTTCACCCGCTCCGGCCAGTCGAGCGTGTCGAGGTCGTCGAGCAGTTGGTCGGCGTAGGCGGTGATCTTGAAGAACCACTGCTCGAGGTCGCGCTTGACGACGACGTCGCCCGACCGTTCGCAGGTGCCGTCGGGCAGGACCTGCTCGTTGGCCAGGACGGTCTGGCAGCCCGGGCACCAGTTGACCGGCGCCTGCTTGCGGTAGGCCAGGCCGGCCTCCAGGAGGCGGAGGAAGATCCACTGCGTCCAGCGGATGTACTCCGGGTCGTGGCTGCGGACCTCCCGCCGCCAGTCGTAGACCGCCCCCAGCCGCTCGATCGACTCCTTGAGCTCGGCGATGCGGGCGTCGGTGAAGGGCCGGGGGTGGACCCCGGTCTTGATCGCCGCGTTCTCGGCCGGGAGGCCGAAGGAGTCGAACCCCATGGGCGACAGGACGGCGTGGCCGTGCATGGTCCGGTGGCGGACGATGAGGTCGCCGAAGGTGTAGTTGCGCACGTGGCCCTGGTGGGCGGCCCCGCTGGGGTACGGGTACATGCACAGGGAGTAGAAGGGGGGCCGGGGGTCGTCGGCCTCGACCTGGTAGGTGCCCTCCTCGCGCCAGCGGGCCTGCCACTTCCGTTCGATCTGTTGGACGTCGTAGGCCTCGGCCATGCCCGGATCGTACCGGCCTATGTTCGTGGAGGCTCTCGCCCACCGGCGTCCGGTTCGACGCTGCTACCTTGGGAGGCGCCCGGGGCTGTAGCTCAGCTGGTAGAGCACTTGCATGGCATGCAAGGGGTCGTCGGTTCGAGTCCGATCAGCTCCACTGCCGGAGATGGAAGTGGCCCCCCCGCCTTCCCGGCGAGGGGGCCACTTGACTTCGGGCGTCGACGCCGCCGGTGCCGACGGGCCCTGGTCGCTCAGCTACGGGCGCGTGCCGCCTCGGGGGCGGAGCCCCGACGGCCGGCGAAGAGGGCGGCCATGCCGGCGAGGAACATGCCCACGCCGCCGACGCCCAGGGCCACCAGGGCCAGGGTCCCGGTGCTGATCGACTCGTCGTCGC
>DATAAD010000052.1:0-3978 GCA_036260295.1 Acidimicrobiales bacterium
GGCCGGGCGTGCGCGGGCTGCCGCTGGCCACCGGCTTCGTGCTGTTCCTCGGCGTGGTGGTGCGCTTCACCACCGTCTCGCCGCTGTGGCTCGACGAGGCCCAGACCGTCGCCATCGCCGACCTGCCGCTCGGCGACATCGCTGACGGCCTCCGCCACGACGGCGCCCCCCCTCTCTTCTACGTCCTCCTCCACGGCTGGATGCGGATCTTCGGCGACGGCGACCTCGCCGTGCGCGCCCTTCCCGGCCTCTTCGCCGTGGCCGCCCTGCCCCTGGCCTGGCTGGCCGGGCGGCGTCTGGGCGGGCGAAGGGTGGCCTGGGCCGCGGTCATCCTGCTCGCCGCCTCGCCGTTCGCCGTCCGGTACGCCACCGAGGTGAGGATGTACTCGCTCCTCGTGGCCCTGGTGCTGGCGGGCTACCTGGCCATGACCGAGCTCCTCGAACGGCCGGGGTCGCGGCGGGCGGCGGTGGGAGTCGGCCTGGTGACCGCCGCCCTCCTGCTCACCCACTACTGGTCGTTCTACCTGCTGTTCGTGGTCGGCGTGATGCTGCTCGTGCTCGTCCGGCGGGGAACGGCGCCGATCGCCGAGGGGGCCCGCCGTAGCCTGGTGGCCATGGCGGTCGGCTCGCTGGCCTTCCTCCCCTGGGCCCCGTCGTTCCTGTACCAGCTGCAGCACACGGGCACCCCGTGGGGCGGCCCCGGGCGGCTCCGGGCCATGGTCGACACCGTCCTGCACTTCTCCGGCGGCTTCTGGGATCCGGGGCTGGTCCTCGGGATGCTCACCTACGCCCTCATGGTCCTGGGCCTGGCCGGACGGGCGGTGGACAGCCGGCGCATCGAGCTCGACCTCCGGGCCCGTCCCGGGGGGCGCCACCTGGCCGTGGCCGGTTTCGGCACCATCGCCGTGGCCATCGTCGCCACCCAGATCAGCCGCTCGGCGTTCGCCCCCCGCTACGCCTCGGTCCTCTTCCCCATGATGATCCTGCTGGCCGCGCTGGGCACGAAGGTCCTCCTCGACCGGCGGGTCCGCCACTCGGTGCTGGCCGCCGCCGTGGTGTCGGGCTTCTGGGCCATCGCCCCCAACGTCTTCGGCGACCGGACGTCGGCCGACCGGGTGGCGGCCGCCCTGGAGGCCGGCGTGCAGCCCGGCGACGTCGTCGCCTACTGCCCCGACCAGCTCGGCCCCTCGGTCAGCCGCCTGCTCCCCGAGGAGATCCCCGGCGAGCACCTCACCTTCCCCCGGGCCACGGCGCCCCACATCGTGGACTGGGTCGACTACGCCGAGGTGAACGAGGCGGCCGACCCCGAGGCGTTCGCCCAGATGCTGCTCGACCGGGCCGGCCCCGCGGGCACGGTGTGGGTCGTGTGGGCACCCGGCTACCGCACCTTCGAGGACAAGTGCCAGGGCATGCTGGCCAACCTCGACCTGGCCCGGCGAACCAACGACCGTCCGGTGAAGCTGCCCAGGAACTTCGAGCACCCCGGGCTCATCCGCTTCCCACCGCAATAGGGCTTCGCCCTCGGCCCTACACCCGCTCCCGCCAGAAGATCATCCGCAGGCGGACGAGGTTGGCCATGGTCCGCGGGATGCGCTTGGCGATCGAGCTCCTCGACGGCCGCAGCTCCTGGACGACCACCGGCACCTCGCCCGACCTGAACCCGGCCCGCTCCGCCCGCAGGATCAGCTCGGTGTCGAAGAGGTCGGTGCCGAACCGGCAGGCCTCGGCCAGGGGCACCAGCTCCCGGCGCAGCACCTTCATCCCGTGGGTGTCGGAGACCCCGAGGCCGAAGCCGTAGCGGAGGATGCTGGAGAACACCAGGGTCACCATGCGGCGGGCCCACGGGCGGGTGTCGACCGCCCCCTCGCCCCGCTTGGACCCCACCACCACGGCCGGCCCCCCGGGCTGGCCCATCAGGGCCACGGCCCGGTCGAGGAAGGCCAGGTCGTAGTAGTCGACGTCGAAGAAGGCGGTGACGTCGCCCCGGGCCGAGAGGAACCCCAGGCGCAGGGCCTTGCCGTAGTCGGCCGCCCCCAAGGAGAGCACCCGGAGCTCGGGGATCTCCTCCATGAGCTCCTTGCCGACGTCGGCCGTGGCGTCGGTCGAGCCGTTCTCGACCACGATGACCTCGAACTGGCCGCGGGACCGCATGCCCGCGGCCACCTCCCGCACGGCGGACGCCAGGAACGGCGCCTCGTCGTGGGCGGGCATGACGATCGAAATCATCGTTCCCGGCAGTCAGGGATCACGGCCGACATCCTGGCCCAACTAGGGTCACCGGCGTGCCAACCCTCGATTCCATCTTCAAGGCGTACGACATCCGGGGTGTCGTCCCCGACCAGCTCGACGCCGACGTGGCACGCGCCGTCGGCGCCGCCTTCGTCCGGTTCACCGGCGCGCCAAGGGTCCTCGTCGGCCGTGACATGCGGCCCTCCGGCGTGGACCTGACCAGGGCCTTCGCCGAGGGGGCGACGTCCCAGGGGGCCGACGTCGTCGACCTGGGCCTGATATCCACCGACCTCGCCTACTACGCGGCCGGCTCCCAGGACGCCCCGGCCGCCATGTTCACCGCATCCCACAACCCGGCCAAGTACAACGGGATCAAGCTGTGCCTGGCCGGGGCCAAGCCGGTGGGCCAGGACACCGGGCTGGCCGACATCAAGGCCATGGTCGAGTCGGGGGACATCCCGGACGCGGGCGACAAGGGCACCGTCTCCGAGCTCAACCTGCTCGACGAGTATGCCGACCATGTCCGGTCGTTCGTCGACGTCTCCTCGCTGCGCCCGCTCAAGGTGGTGGCCGACACCGCCAACGGCATGGGCGGCCTGGTCGCCCCCAAGGTGTTCGAGGGGCTGCCGTACGACCTGGAGGTCATGTTCGGCGAGCTCGACGGCACCTTCCCAAACCACCCGCCCGACCCCATCAACCCCGAGAACCTCAAGGCCCTCCAGGCCCGGGTCCTCGAGGTGGGGGCCGACGTCGGCCTGGCCTTCGACGGCGACGCCGACCGCGTGTTCCTCATCGACGAGAAGGCCGAGCCCATGTCCGGGTCGACCACGACCGCGTTCGTGGCCAAGTCGATCCTGGCCAAGAACCCCGGGGCGGCCGTCATCTACAACCTGATCTGCTCCAAGTCGGTCCCGGAGGTCATCGAGGAGAACGGGGGCCGCCCCATCCGCACCAGGGTCGGCCACTCGTTCATCAAGGGCGTCATGGCCGAGACCGACGCCATCTTCGGGGGCGAGCACTCGGGCCACTACTACTTCCGCGACAACTACCGGGCCGACTCCGGCCTCATCGCCGCCATGCTCGTCCTGGAGGAGCTGTCGCGGGTGTCGGAGCCGCTGTCGGAGCTGCGCAAGCCCCTCGAGCGCTACGCCGCCTCGGGCGAGGTCAACGTCGAGGTCGACGACCCCCCCGCTACCCTCGAGAAGGTGGCGGAGGCGTACGGCGACGCCAAGCAGGAGCGGGAGGACGGGCTCACCGTCGACCTGGGCGACTGGTGGTTCAACGTCCGCCCCTCGAACACCGAGCCCCTGCTGCGCGTGAACCTCGAGGCGCCCGACCAGGCGTCGTGCAAGGAGCACCTGGCCGAGGTGCTGGCCCTGATCAAAGAGGAGAGGTGATGGCCCTCGACCCCATGCTGCTCGAGATCCTGGCCTGCCCCGAGGACAAGGGCCCGCTGCTGTACTTCGCCGACGAGGACGCCCTGTACAACCCCCGCCTGCGCCGGCGCTACGCCATCCGTGACGGCATCCCGGTCATGCTCATCGACGAGGCCGAGACCGTGCCCGACGAGGAGCACGCCCGCCTGACGGCCAAGGCCGAGGCCGAGGGCATCCGTCCCACCTTCGAGGTGCGGTAGCGGATGGCGGACATCCAAACCGGGGTGGTCGACAGCGAGGGCATGCTCGACGCCGCCCTGGCCCTGCCCGAGCAGGTCGCCGCGGCGCGCGACGAGGCGCGCGACCTCGACGG
>DATAAD010000053.1:0-9909 GCA_036260295.1 Acidimicrobiales bacterium
CCACCCGAGAACCCGCTCGATCCTGACCCCGCCGGCGTCGAAGCGATGGTGCCCGCGGTGGTGACCGAGAAGCCGTCGATGGAGTTCGCGAAACCGGTCGGGGTGAAGGTCGACGAACCGCCGTACCAGTCGGGCTGGGCCAGCTCGTCGTCGAGGCCGGCGAACGTCCGAGCCCACTTCTCGGTGGCCCCGAACACGACGGCGTAGGGGAGGTACTCGGAGAACAGGTGCTGCTGCTCGGCGACGCGGGCCCGGTCCTTCTCCGACTCGAGGATGAAGCGCCGGAACCCGGCCGCTCGGCGCAGCACCCCCGTGCCCTTCGCCGTCCGGCGGGGCATGCGCTTGGCCGTGGCCAGCAGGGCCAGGGCGCCGAGCACGAGGGGGACGGCGACGAGCGCGGCGCGGGTGAACGCGGCCAGGAGCACCAGGAGGCCGAGCGAGAGGATCAGGGCGAGCACGGCGACCACCCGCCACCGGGCCCGGATCTTGTCCGGCCGGCCCACGAACCACCCCTGCTCGACGGCGTCGTCGTAGAGGGCGTCCTGCACCCGCTGGAGGCGGGTGACGAACGTGTTGCGCAGCGACGACAGCGTGACCTCCGAGCCGTCCTCGAAGAGCCCGTCGAGGAGCTTGCGCTCGTAGGGCCGGAGGTTGTCGCCCTCCTCGAGCTTGGTCAGGGTCCAGTCGGGCTTCCCGAACCAGCCCTTCTTGGGGATCTCGTCGATGCGCAGGTAGCCGCGCACGGCGAGGTCGACGATCGTCGCGGTGACGTCCAGCGTGCTGGCCGCCTCGTCGACCAGCGTGCCGACCTGGCCCGGGCGCAGCCCGTCCGGGGGGACGAACTCGACGGGCGTCTCCTCGGCGCCGATGGGCCCGAACGACGGCCCGACCGCCTCCTCCTGCCCGTGGGTGGCGTAGGCCGCGTCGACCGGGGAGCCGGCGAACCGCCGGTCCCGACCTGTCCGCCAGGCCAGGCGGGTGACGCCGAACACCACACCCGCCAGCAGGACGAGGCTCGTCGCCACCGTCGCCGGGGTGAGCGAGAAGGCCCGGGTCAAGCTCCACCGCTCCTCGAGGACGGGGGTCGGAGGTGGCACGGCGCCCTTGGCGAACCCGACGACCACGGTCAGCCCCTCGCCGGGGCCGAGCCCCTCGTGGGCGAAGTCCGCGCTCGCGCCGGACTCGTCCGCCTGCGAGCAGGGCAGGCGGGAGCCGCTCCCACCGCCGAAGCACGCCACCTGGGTGATCTCGGCCGGGGTGGTGACCCGGACCCTCGCCCGCTCGACAGGGACCGGCCACTCCGTCCCGACCGCGTTCCAGTACAGCTCGTCGTGTTCCTCGAACCCGTTGAGGGCCGAGGCCACCCGGTACACGATCGTGTACCGGTGGCGCCCGGTGATGGTCCGGTCGGGATCGCCGATGCGGATGCGCCTGCCGTTGCCGGCCGTCTCGGTCCGGTACTGGGCGGACGCGCCGTCGGACGCGTCGACAGAGATCACGTCGAGCGGGTAGACCCGGTCGTACCGGGTGTCGTAGCGGAGGCGGACGGGGACGTCGCGGTAGATGCCGTGGCGCTCGTTCGAGGCGAAGTCGTAGTCGATGGTCTCGGTGACGAGCACCGACCCGGACCGCTCGACCACGATGGCCACGTCGTAGGCGGTGATCCGCTCGGTGCCGGCCTGCGCGCCCGCCGGCGTGGCGGCAAGGAGAATGACGAGGAGCGCCGCTCCGAGCGCCCCCAGCCTGGCCCGGGCGTCAGCCACCTGTGTTCGTCGGCGGCTCTCCGCCCACGTCCTCCCCGAGGCGGACCACCAGGTCGTGGTGGGCGGCCTGGAGCCAGTCGAGGTCGGCGCGGAGGACGGCGACCGCGTCCTCGAGGGCGGCCAGGCGGTCGACCCTGGACGGCCGCCCATGGCTCTCGCGCTCGTCGTCCTCGTCGTCCGAGGAGGCCAGGACCTCGGCCAGGTCGCCCCCCAGGAGGTGGGCCCAGCGGCTCTCCTTCTGGCCCGGCCGGCGCTCGAGGCGGGCGACGAGCGGCTCGTCGCGGCCGGCCAGCTGGCGCAGGGCGCCGTCGACCTCCTCCTGGCTGGCGAAGGGATGGAGCCGCTCGGTCCGGGCCCGCAGCTCGCTGGCGGTCTGCGGCCCGCGCAGCATGAGGACGGAGAGGACGGCCAGGTGCTCCGGCTCCAGCTCGAGCACCTCGTCGAGCACGTGGCGGTACTTGTCCGCCCGGTTCGACCGGCTGTACACGATGCGGACGATGTTGTCGTGGCGCAGGTTGAGGAGGGCGTTGCTCACGGTGGCCTCGTCCAGGCGGGTGACCGGGTTGCGGTTGGTGGTCTGGTTGCAGGCGGCGAGGAGCCCGTTCATCGTCAGCGGGTAGTTGTCGGGAGTCGCCATCTCCTTCTCGATCAGGCACCCCACGATCCGGGTCTGCACGGGCGTGAGTTTCACGGTCGCCCAGGGTACGGCTCCGGCCGCGGAATGATGCGGTCGTGGCCCTCGCCCTGAGCGTCCTCGACCAGGCGCCCGTGCCCCACGGGTCCACGCCGGCCGACGCTCTGGCCGAGACCCTGGCCCTGGCCCGCGCGGTGGAGGAGATGGGGTACCGCCGGTACTGGGTGGCCGAGCACCACGGCACCCGGTCCCTGGCCGCCACCGCGCCCGAGATCCTCGTGGGGGCGGTGGCCGGCTGCACCTCCACCATCCGCGTCGGCTCGGGCGGGGTCCTCCTCTCGCACTACAGCCCGCTGAAGGTGGCCGAGACCTTCCGCACCCTCGCCGCCCTCCACCCCGACCGCATCGACCTCGGCGTCGGGCGCCACCCTGGGGCCGACGCGACCACCGAGGCCGCCCTCCAGTACCTGCCCGGCGTCCCCGGGGACGAGCGGTACGTCGACAAGGTCGTCGACCTCGTGGGCTTCCTCGCCGACCGCCTGGAACCGGGGCATCCCTTCGAGGGCGTGACGGCCATGCCCGACGGGGTCCCGCCGCCCCCGGTCTGGATGTTGGGCTCGAGCAGCCACAGCGGGGCGGTCGCCTCCTACCTCGGCCTGCCGTTCGCCTTCGCCCACTTCATCACGTCGGCCTTCGGTCCCCAGGTGATGCACGCCTACCGCCGGGGCTTCCAGCCGTCGGAGCAGGGGCCCGCTCCGCAGGCGCTCGTCGCCGTCGGCGTGATGTGCGCCGAGACCGACGCCGAGGCCCGGCACCTGGCCCGTTCGGCCGACGTGTGGCGGCTGCGCCCCGAGGGTGCCGAGCGGGGGCCGCTCCTGTCGCCCGAGGACGCCGCGGCCCAGCCGCTCTCCGAGCTCGAGGAGGCCAAGCTGGCCCAGGCCCGCGCCGCCACGGTCGTGGGCTCGCCCACCCGGGTGCGGGCCGAGCTGGCGGCGCGGGCCGAGGACTACGGGGTCGACGAGCTGATGGTCCTCACCGTCTGCCACGACCCGGGCGCCCGCCTGCGGTCCTACCAGCTCTTGGCCGAGGCGTTCTCCTGACCGGCGGCCGGCAGCGAGACCACGACCGACAGCCCTCCGCCCTCGACGGGCTCGGCCCGGACCGATCCGTGGTGGGCGGTCGCCACCGCCTCGACGATCGACAGGCCGAGCCCATGGCCCCGGCCGCCGTCCACCCGGTCGGGGGACAGCCGCCGGAAGGGCTCGAACAGCTGGGGCACCTGCTCCGTAGGGATGCGGGGGCCGCTGTTGCGGACGGTGAGCCTGGCCCGGCCACCCTCGGGAGAGGTGACCACCTCCATCCAGCCGCCGTCGACGTTGTGCACGACCGCGTTGCGGACCAGGTTGGCGGCCAGGTGCTCCAGGAGGACCTGGTTGCCCCGCACCATGCAGGGTCGCAGGTCGCGCCGGACGGCGATCCCCCGGGCCCCGGCCTCGCCCACCACCTGGTCGACGGCCCGCGCCGACGTGGCGGCCAGGTCCACCGGCGCCACCTCCCCCGCGCCCTGCTGGCTGCGGGCCAGGACCAGCAGCCCGTCGATGAGGCGCTCGCTTCGGTCGACGGCGTCGCGCACCGACGCCGCGGTCGCTCGCAGCTCCTCGGGGGTGGCGTTCGGGTCGGCGAGGGCCACGTCGACGAGGGTGCGCTGGATGGCGAGCGGCGTGCGCAGCTCGTGCGACGCGTTGGCCACGAACCTCCGCTGGCTCTCGAAGGCCGACTCGAGGCGCGCCAGCATGTCGTCGAAGGTGTCGGCCAGCTCCTTGAGCTCGTCGTCGGGGCCCTCCAGGGCCAGCCGCTCGCTCAGGTTGCTCTCCGACAGTCGGCGGGCGGCGGCGGTCATGTCGTGGATCGGGCGCAGGACCCGGCCGGCGAGGACCCACCCCAGGCCGAGCGACACGACGGCCATGAGCCCGAGGGCCAGCGACGACTGGACGACGAGCTGGTCGAGCGCCTCGTCGCGGAGCCGTTCCTCGAAGGCGCCGAGGACCTGTTCGAGGCGCTGGCCGTCGGCCGTCACGATCTGGCCGGGCGCCGGCGCGGGGCGGACGAAGTCGATGCTGCCCGGGAGCGGCTCGCCGAGGGCGGGGTCGATGACGACGCCGACCGGCCCGGTCTGCCGGTTCAGCCCCCGCTGCACCAGGGCGTAGTTCACGGCGAGGAGGATCGCGCCGGCGGCGAGGAACATGCCGCCGTAGACCAGGGTCAGCCGGAGGCGGATGGTGGGCTTGAACCGCACGTCAGGGGATCCGGTAGCCGGCCCCGGGGACGGTCTCGATCAACGGGGGGTTGCCGAGCTTTCGGCGCAGCTTCACCATCATCACCCGCACCGCGTTGGTGAAGGGGTCGGCGTGCTCGTCCCACGCCCGTTCCAGCAGCTCCTCGGCGCTCACCACCGCCCCGTCGGCGGCGAGGAGGATCTCCAGCACGGCGAGCTCCTTGTTGGTGAGGCGCAGGAAGCGGCCGTCCCGCGCCGCCACCCGGCGGGCGGGGTCGACGGTGAGGCCGTTGCGCTCGATCACCGGCGGCCGGGCCGGTCCGGACCGGCGGCCCAGGGCCCGCACCCGGGCGACGAGCTCGGAGAAGGCGAAGGGCTTGGGCAGGTAGTCGTCGGCGCCGATCGTCAGCCCCTCCACCCGGTCCTCCACCCCCGCCGAGGCGGTGAGCATCAGGATCCTGGGTGCCTGCTGCTCGCCCGCCACCCGCCGGCAGACCTCGTCGCCGTGGACCGCCGGGAGGTCCCGGTCGAGCACGACGACGTCGTAGGGGTTCACCGCGATGCGGTCGAGGGCGCTGGCGCCGTCGTAGGCCACGTCGACCGCCATCGCCTCCCGGCGCAGACCGCGGGCGATGGTGTCGGCCAACACCTCCTCGTCCTCCACCACGAGCACTCGCATCTCGGTCCTCAGACTGCAGGGCTTCGCATAACCGTGGCATAACCACAGGGGTTTACGGCCGCGCAAGGCCGTCTTTCGTAGGACTGCTCCTGCCGGGCGGCGAGGGTCCGCCCGGCAAGGAGGTGGACATGCGACGATGCGGAACGGCGGCCCGAAGGGCTGCTCGGCGGAGGATGCTCCTGGTGGCGGCCGTGCTTGCCCTTTCGGTGCTGAGCGCGGCGTGCGGCGGATCGTCGGGCGACCAGGCGGCGGGCGTGGCGACCGCCGGCGACGGGGCGGCGAAGAACGGGGCCGACGACAAGGACAAGAGGAAGACCGACCCCGAGCAGGCGGGCCTCGACTTCGCCCGCTGCATGCGGGAGCACGGGGTCGACGTGCCCGACCCCAAGCCGGGCGAAGGCGGCTTCGTGATGATCGGGCCGGCGCCCGGGAGCGCGGCGGCCGATCTGGGCGGTGCGCCTCCGCCCGGCTTCGCAGAGGCGGAGGAGGCCTGCCGGCACCACCTCGAAGGCCTCATCCAGGACGGGGGCGGCCCGATCGACCCGAAGGAGCAGGACCGGGCCCTGGCATTCGCCCGGTGCATGCGGGAGCACGGCGTCAACATGCCGGATCCCGACTTCTCCTCGGGTGGTGGGGTCCGGATCGAGATCGGCGGCGAGGGCATGAACCCGAGCTCGCCGACCTTCCAGGAGGCCCAGAAGGCGTGCGGTTCCCTGTTCGGCCCCGGCCAGGGGTCGGCGCCCGGAGTGGCGCCGAGGGCGCGGTCATGAGCCGCCGCATCGTCGCGGCCGCCCTGACGGCGGCGGTGCTCGGCTCGGCCGGGCTGCTGGTCGCCGCCCGCTCCGAGGGGAGCGACACGGGCGACGGCGAGGACCGGCGGGAACCCCGGGCGACCTCGTCGGTCGCCGTCTCCCGCCAGGACCTGGTGGCCCGGATCGAGGTCGACGGCACCCTGGGGTACTCGGGTCAGCTCACGGTGGCCGGCCAGCTGCAGGGGACGGTGACCGCCGTCCCCTCGGCCGGGACGGTGGTGGAACGCGGGCAGTCGCTCTACTCCGTCGACAACCGGCCGGTGACCCTGCTGTACGGCGACCTGCCCGCCTGGCGGGGTTTGGCCGCGGGGATGACCGACGGGCCGGACGTGAAGCAGCTGGAGGAGAACCTCGTGGCCCTCGGCCACGCCACCGAGGCCGACCTGACCGTGGACGAGCGGTTCACCTCGGCCACCACCGCGGCGGTGAAGCGCTGGCAGAAGGCGATCGGGGTTGAGGAGACGGGCGTGGTCGAGCTCGGGCAGGTGGTGTTCCTGCCGGGAGCGCTGCGGGTGGCCGACGTGAAAGCCGAGAAGGGGGCGCCGGCACCGCCGGGATCGCCCGTGCTGACCGGGACGTCCACCAGCCGGGTCGTGCAGGTGGACCTGGACGCCACCCGGCAGTCGCTGGCCAAGGTCGGCGACAAGGTCGACGTGAAGCTGCCCGACGGCCGGGTCACTCGAGGGACGATCGCGTCCGTCGGCACCGTGGCCCAGACCAAGGGCCAGGGGGAGAGCGCCAAACGGGTGGTGGAGGTGACGGTGACGCTCGACGACCCGGCGGCGACGGGGACCGTCGACCAGGCGCCGGTCAAGGTGGGCATCACCAGCGACTCCCGCAAGGGCGTGCTGTCCGTGCCGGTCAACGCCCTGCTGGCCCTGGCCGAGGGCGGCTACGGGGTCCGTCTCACCGACGGGCGGA
Organism: Acidimicrobiales bacterium; assembly: GCA_036260295.1. Taxonomy (GTDB): domain Bacteria; phylum Actinomycetota; class Acidimicrobiia; order Acidimicrobiales; family AC-14; genus CADCTB01. Next base: position 7,085 of record DATAAD010000053.1, read on the forward strand.
TCGTGGCCGTCACGCCGGGACTGTTCGCCCGCGGGATGGTCGAGGTCCGAGGCGAGGGCCTGGTCGAGGGGATGGAAGTGGAGGTGCCGGCGGCATGAGCATGAACGTCATCGAGCTTCGGGACGTCACCAAGCGCTATCCGGGGACGCCTCCGGTGGAGGTGCTGACCTCCGTGGACCTGCGCATCCGGGCCGGCGAGCTGGTCGGTATCGTCGGGCCGTCCGGGTCCGGGAAGTCGACGCTCCTGCACCTGATGGGGACCCTCGACCGCCCGTCGTCCGGCCAAGTCTGCATCGCCGGCCAGGATGTGGCCACCCTCGGCGACCGGGCCCTGTCGGCCCTCCGGGCCAAGACCATCGGCTTCGTCTTCCAGCAGTTCTTCCTGCTCGACGGGATGACGGCGGTGGAGAACGTGGCCCAGGGTCTCCTCTACCACGGGGTGGCGGCCGCCGAGCGCCGGCGCCGTGCCTCGGCCGCCCTCGAGCGGGTCGGGCTGGGGCACCGCCTGTCCCACCGTCCGGCCCAGCTGTCGGGAGGGGAGCGGCAGCGGGTGGCCATCGCCCGCGCCGTGATCTCCCGCCCGGCCGTCATCCTGGCCGACGAGCCCACCGGGAACCTCGACAGCCGGGCCAGCGACGAGGTCTTCTCCATCCTCGCCGAGCTGAACGGCGACGGGACCACCGTCGTCGTGGTGACCCACGACCGCGAGCGCGCCGCCGGCCTGCCCCGCCTCGTCGAGATGCTGGACGGCCGGGTCCTCGCCGGGAGCGCGGCATGAGCGCCATGGCCCTGCCCGACGTGCTGCGGGTCGGCAGCGTCGGGTTGCGGACCCGGCGCCTCCGGACCGGCCTGTCGGGCCTCGGCATCGCCATCGGCATCGCCGCCATGGTCGCCGTCCTCGGGATCTCGGCCTCGAGCAAGGCCGATCTCCTGGCCCAGCTCGACCGGCTGGGGACCAACCTGCTCACCGTCAGCCCCGGGCAGACCCTCTTCGGCCAGGACGCCTCGCTCCCCAAGGAGTCGGTGGGCATGATCGGCCGGGTCGGGCCGGTGGAGGCGGTCAGCGCCACGGGGACGTTGAAGGCGACGATCCGGCGCAGCGACCTCATCTCTGCGCAGGAGTCGGGGGGCATCGCCGTCCGGGCGGCGCGCACCGACCTGCTCGAGGTGCTGGGGGGGACGGTTCGCTCGGGGCGCTTCCTCGACGCCGCGACCGAGCGGTACCCCGCAGTGGTGCTCGGGTCGGTGGCGGCCGAGCGCCTCGGGATCGACCGGGCCGACCCGTCGGTCCTGGTGATGATCGGCGACCAGTGGTTCAGCGTGGTCGGGATCCTCGAGCCGGTCGCCCTGGCCTCCGAGATCGACCGGTCGGCGCTGGTCGGCTTCCCCGTGGCCGAGTCCCTGCTCGGCTTCGACGGCAGCCCGACGACGGTCTACACCAGGTCGGCGGAGGAGCACGTGGAGGCCGTGCGCGACGTGCTGCCCGCCACCGCCAACCCGGCCAACCCGGAGGAGGTCAAGGTCAGCCGGCCGTCGGACGCCCTCGCCGCCCAGGCGGCCACCAAGACGGCCTTCACCGCCCTCCTGCTCGGCCTGGGCGGGGTGGCCCTCGTGGTCGGCGGCGTCGGGATCGCCAACGTCATGGTGATCTCCGTGCTCGAGCGCCGTCCGGAGATCGGCCTGCGCCGGGCCCTGGGTGCGACCCGGGGCCAGATCCGGGCCCAGTTCCTCTCCGAGGCCCTCCTGCTGTCGGCCCTGGGTGGCCTCGGCGGAGCCCTGCTGGGCGCGGCGGTCACCTGGATCTACGCCAGCGGGCGGTCGTGGACCGTGGTCGTGCCGCCGGTGAGCCTGGGCGCCGCCGTGGGTGCGGCGCTGGCCATCGGGGCGGTGGCCGGCCTCTACCCGGCCGTCCGTGCCGCCCGGCTGGCCCCGACCGACGCCCTCCGGTCGGTCTGAGCCGGTGGTGGGAGCGCTACCGGGGACGCTTCCCCAGGCGCTTCCACCACGGCGCCTTCTTGTGGTCCCGATCGATCCCGAGCTCGGCCATGATCTGCGGGCCGGCGGCGTTGACGATGTCCTCGGCGGCGTCGAGCAGCGCGGCGGCGCCCTCGCCCAGGCCCGGGGGCTCCGGCGGGGTCGGAGGGGACAGGAGGTCGCCGTGGGTCCAGTTCACGTCGGCCAGCCGGCGCTCGAACCCGACGCAGTTCTCCGGGCACCGCCAGGGGGCCTCGGGAGCGAGGTCGATGTTGCACTTCCGCACGGTTTCGCCGGTCGGATAGGTCCTGCTCTCGTAGTTCTTGCACTCGGTCCGCATCGGCATGGGATCCATATTCTCAGCAATCGCGGAAATTCGGTTGACGGGGCATCCGGCGCGTGAGCACCATGTACCCATGCGAGTAGTGGCCTGGCAGTGCGCGAGCGGGGGCAACGGCGTGGGTGGCGGTTTCGCGCGCCCGCGTACGGCCATGGCCACCGCGTCGCACGCCGTCGAGCGGTCGTTCGGCATTCACGACTACAAGCGGCCCAGGGGCTCAGGAGGAGCACCACCCGGTTGATCGCCGGTTCCCTCCACAGAAGGCCCCCAGGCCGCCGGGATCTCCCCGGCGGCTTTTTCATTCCCATCAGAGAGACACACGGACAGACAGAGACACGCACACGACACGGAGCACGGAACCGAGAGGAGCAGCAACGATGCTGGCCGAGCGGCGGGACGACGAGGAGGAACTGCAGGGCCCAGACCAGGCATGGGTCTGGGCCAACGCGCGGTGCAACGACGGTACGGGGAACCTGGTGGCGCTGTTCTTCTCCGAGCAGCTGGACGACAT
>DATAAD010000054.1:0-31473 GCA_036260295.1 Acidimicrobiales bacterium
CTACGTGTTCGCCGGCTGAGCTCTACTGGCGGCTGTCCGCCGACTGATCTACTGGCGGCTCTCGGCCGACTGGCCGTCCTCGCTGGTCAGCGACGCTGCGGCCTCGGCCACCGTGTCGGTGACAGTGACGATCCGGTCGAAGCCGGTGGTGTGCAGGAGGCGGACGAGCGTGGGGCGGTTGCAGCACACGGCCACGTCGCCCCCGGCCTCCCGTGCCCGCCGGATGCCGCCGATGAGCGCCCCCAGGCCGGCCGAGTCCACGAACGGGACCTCCGACATGTCGATCAGGAGCTTGGGCTCGGACGCCAGCTCGCCGAGGGCCTCGCGGAACTGGCCGACGGTGTAGGCGTCCAGCTCCCCAACGGGACGGCAGATGGTGTAGTCCTCACGCTTTTCAAGCTCGATGTGAAGCACGGGCAGGATGCTACCCATGGGCCAGGGGCGGTACCCTCCGAGACATGCCCGAGATCCTCGTGGTCAGCGACTCGCCCAAGGTCCGCGAGGAGGTCGTCGCCGCCATCCCCGACCCGGCGATCACCGTCCGTGAGCTGACCGAGGGAAGGGACGTCCGGCCCGCGGTCAACGAGTCCACGCCCGACCTCGTGGTCGTCGACCAGCAGATCGGCCGGATGGGCGCCATGGCCGTCTGCCTCGACCTCCACCTCGAGCACGGCGCCGGCCGCCTCCCCCACATCCCCGTCCTGATGCTCCTCGACCGTCGGGCCGACGTCTTCCTCGCCCGCCGCTCCGATGCGGAGGGCTGGGTCGTCAAGCCCCTGGACCCCCTGCGCCTCGGCCGGGCCATCTCCACCCTGCTCGCCGGGGGCACCTACGAGGACGCCGCCTACCGCCCGCCCACCGTCGCCCTGCGCTGAAGTAGCATCGGGGTTTCCGGGAAGTGGCGCAGCTTGGTAGCGCGCAGCGTTCGGGACGCTGAGGCCGCGGGTTCAAGTCCCGCCTTCCCGACAGGTAGAGGTGCTCGTCACGGCGGTACCGGCTACGTGGCTGGGAGGTAGCGCCGGTCACGGGCAGCCCGGGACGCCGATGTCACATTCCTCATGCCGGCGGTGCTGTAGAGACATGGACCTGATCCGGCGCCGGGGGGCAGCGGCGGCCGTCCTTGCTGGCCCCGGAGCGGTCGCCGGCGCCGTGGAGGGGCGGGCCGAGATGAAGGAGCTTACGAGGGTGTCAGGTTCGGTCCGCGGTGCCGTGCGCGCCGACCTGGACGAAGTCTTCCGCCGCGACTACCAGCTGGTCGTCGGCGTGGCCGCCCGCGTGCTGGGCTCGCGGCACCAGGCCGAGGACGTCGCCCAGGACGTGTTCCTGGCCTTCGGTCGCTCGTCGGTACCGGCCGGGGAGGCCCGCGGCTGGCTGTCCGTCGCCGCCGCCCACACCGCCCTGAACCTGCTCCGTTCGGGGCGCCGTCGCGCGTCCCGGGAGGAGAACGTGGCCACGGCCGACGACGCCGTCGTGTCCGACGTGGCCGAGGCGGTGGTGATGCTCGAGGAGCGCCGCCGGGTGCGCGCCGCGCTGGCCCGGCTGCCCCGCAAGCAGGCCGTGGCCCTCGTGCTCCGCCACAGCGGCCTCAGCTACGTCGAGGTCGCCGCCGCCCTCGATCTGTCCCCCGGCAGCGTCGGCACCACGGTGCGGCGCGCCGAGTCCGCCCTGCGCAAGGAGCTGAACCGCCATGCGTCATCCAGCTGAAGGGGTGCTGCGCCGGCTGCTCGACGAGCCGGCCGGGGTCGCCGACGGCGACCGCGACCACGTCGCCGTTTGCGAGGAGTGCCTTCGCCGCCTGGTCGCCGTCCGCCAGGACGCCGACCTCGTGCACGCGGCGCTGGCGACCGAGCCCGACGCCGACGTCGACCTCGCGGCCGCCTGGCAGCGCCTGTCGAGCGCTTCCGCCTCAGGGCGGGTGCGGGCGGCGGCGCTCCCGCATGCCGGGCGGGTCCGAACCGCCCTGCGCCGTCCCGTCGTGGCCGGCGTCGCCGTCGCCGCCGTGCTGGTCGGTGCCGGCACCGCGGCCGCCAACGACTGGTTGCAGATCTTCCGAACCGAGCGGATCGCTCCCGTGAGCCTCAGCACCGCCGATCTCAACGCCCTGCCCGACCTGCGGGCCTACGGCGAGGTCGTCGTCACCGGCGATCCCGACGTGCACCCGGTCCCCGACGCCGCGACCGCGGTCGCCGAGTCCGGCCTCGACGTGCCAGAGGTGACGAGCCTGCCTCGGGGCGTCAGCGGCGAGCCGACCTACCAGGTCGGGGACGAGGTGAGCCTCACCTTCACCTTCTCGGCGGCCCGCGCCGCCCGGGCGGCGGCCGAGGCCGGGGAGGCGCTGCCACCTCCCCCGGCGGGGGTGGACGGGAGCCGGGTGCGACTGGTGGCGGGCCCGGGTGTGGCCGGGATCTGGTCGCGGCCGGCGGGGGTTCCCGACCTCGTCGTGGGTCGCGCCGTCGCACCCCGGGCCTTCTCCTCCTCCGGCGTCCCGTTCGAGACGTTGCGCGACTACCTGCTGTCCCTCCCCGCCCTGCCCGAGAACGTCGCCGCCCAGCTGCGCACGTTCAACGCCGACGGGTCGACCCTGCCGCTGCCCGTGCCCGCCGACCACGTCACCACGTCGTCGGCGCAGGTCGACGGCGTGCGGGCCACCGTGCTCGCCACCCGCGACCGGTCCCTGGCCGCCGTGGTGTGGGTGAAGGACGGCCTGGTGACGGTCGTGGCCGGGTCGCTCGACGCCGACGAGGTCCTCTCGGTCGCCCGGGGCCTGCGGTGACCGCGCCTGCGGGCCCCACCGCCATAGGGGACCTGATCGCCGACCTGCCGCCCGCGCCCGCCATCTGGTGCTCGGGCCTGCGCAAGCGGTACGGCCCGCGACCGGCCGTCGACGACGTGTCCCTGGACGTGGGTCGAGGCGAGGTGGTCGGGCTGCTGGGCCCCAACGGTGCCGGCAAGACCACGGTGATCAAGATGCTCCTCGGCCTGGTCCGCCCCGACGCAGGCGAGGCGATGCTCCTCGGGCAACCGGCGGCCGACCCGACCTCCCGCACCCGGGTCGGGTACCTGCCGGAGCTCTTCCGGTACCAGCCCTGGCTGAGCGCGGCCGAGGTGGTGGCCCTCCACGTCCGCCTGTCCGGGCTCGAGGTGCCCGAGCGGGACCGGCGCGAGTGCCTGTCCCTCGTCGGTCTGGCCGAACGGGCCGCCGATCGGGTGGGCGGCTTCTCGAAGGGCATGCAGCAGCGCCTCGGACTGGCGGTCGCGCTGGTGGCCGGGCCCGAGCTCGTGGTCCTGGACGAACCGACCAGCGCCCTGGATCCGATCGGCCGGGTCGACGTCCGCGACATCGTGCTGGGACTGAAGGCGCGTGGGGTGGCGGTGCTGCTCAACTCCCACCTCATCGGCGAGGTCGAGCGGGTGTGCGACCGGGTGGTCATCCTCGACCGGGGACGGGTGGCCGCATCGGGCACGCTGGCCGAGCTGCTCGGCCAGCGCGAGCTGCGGCTGCAGCTGACGGAGGTGTCGCCCGCCGCCGAGGCCCGGCTGGAGGCGACCGGCGCCGTCGAGCGGGTCGGCGACGCCTTCACCGTGGCGCTGTCCGCCGAGGACGACGGGACGGTCGTTCCCGAGCTGGTGCGCGACCTGGTCGCCCTCGGGGCCCGGGTGCACGCCGTCGAACCGGCACGGATCAGCCTGGAGGAGCGCCTGCTCGGCATCCTCCGCGAAGGTGACGGGAGCGAGCGATGACGACGGCCCGTACCGCCCTGACCGTCGCCGCCCTCACCCTGCGCGAGGCGTCGCGCCGGCGCGTGCTGCTCGCCCTCGTCGTGCTCACCGTCGTGCTGCTGGCGGTGAGCGGGTGGGGGTTCTCGCGCCTGGCCGCGGAGTCGGGCGAGAGCACGCTCACCAGCGGCGAGGCCAGGCTGACGGCCTCGATCATGCTCAACCTGGTGATGTTCGGCTTCAGCCTGATCGCCGCCCTCGGTACCGCCTTCCTCGCCGGCCCCACGTTGGCGGGCGAGACCGAGTCGGGCATCGCGCTCGCCGTGCTGGCCCGGCCGATCCGCCGGTCCGCCTTCCTGCTGGGGAAGTGGCTGGGGTTGGTGGCGTTCGGGAGCGGCTTCGTGGTCCTCGCCGGCCTGGCCCAGTGCCTCGTCGTACGGCAGACGGTTGACTACTGGCCGCCCGACCCGGCGGTGGCCCTCGCGCTCCTCGCCGCCCAGACGGTCCTGCTGCTCACCCTCGCCGTGCTGCTGTCGACCGCGATCTCACCGATGGCCTCGGGCGTGGTCACCGTCGGCCTCTTCGGTGCCACGTGGATCGCCGGCGTCGTCGGCGGCATCGGGGCTGCGCTCGGCAACGCCAGCGTGGAGCGCGTCGGCACCATCTCGCGGATGCTCCTGCCCACCGACGGCCTGTGGCGCGGCGCCATGAACGCGTTCCAGGACCCCTCGGCGATCGTCCAGATGGGCAACGATGCCCAGGCCTTCCCCTTCCTGAGCGCGGCGCCGCTGACCGCCACCTACCTCGCCTGGGCCGTGGTGTGGGTGGCGATGGTCTGGGCGCTGGCGTCGGCGTCCTTCCTGCGCAAGAACCTGTGACCGCCGCGGTGCAAGTCCCGCGTTCCCTACCCCGGGGTCAGCCGCCCACGATCGCGGTAAGGGCCTCCTCGGCGATCTCGGCGGGGACGCCGTGGCCGCCCTCGAACTCCCGGTAGCGAACCTCGTAGTCCCGCCCCCGTAGGGCGGGGACGATACGACGGCTGCACCGGTCGATGGGAAGCACGTCGTCGTTCGTGCCGTGGGAGATGAACACGGACGGGCGCCCGACGGCGGTGAAGCGAGGGACGAACCCGGGCGAGAAGGCCACGATCCGGCGGAGCAGGTCGCCGTTGCCCAGGCCCAGGCCCAGGGCGTACGACGCTCCGTCGGAGAAGCCCTCGACCGCGATCCGGTCGGCATCGACGGGGTAGCGGCGGAACGTGTGCTCGAGAGCTCGGTCGACGAAGGCCACGTCGGGGCCGTAGCCGCCGAGGAGGACGTCCCACGTCCGGCCCCGGGACTCCGGCGCCAGCAGGATCAACCCGGCGTCGTCCGCTCGGTCGAGGAACGGGGCCAGCCCCCCTCTGGCCTCCCCACCCGCGCCATGGAGCATGACGACGAGGGGCAGTGGCCCACCCGCCTCGGCCCGCGCAGGGACGAAGAGCAGCCCGTCGCGCTCGGGACCGAGGCCGAGCGGCAGGAGCCCGACGGGACGGTCCGGGGCGTCCGGTGTCCCTGGCCTCGCCCGGAGCCGGGCCGGGCCGGCGTTGTCGGCGTCGGCGGACCGGCCCGCGTCCGTGGGCGACGACTCCTCGCCCGGGGGCCGCCCGGTACAGGCGGCCACGAGCGACGCCGCCATGGCGGCCGACGACGTCAGCAGCGCTCGCCGGGTCAGCCCGCGTCCATGGCCTCCGCTCACCCGGCCGGCTCCTGCCCCGGCGCCAGGTCGGTGAGGGCCACCCCTTCGACGTGGACCGCCGTACCCCCGGTCCAGACCCCGACCCGGCCGGTCACGGAGTTCGGCGCGGGCACCTGTCCCAGGTGCACGCCGTCGAGGGCGACCGTGGCCCAGTCCCCGCACCGGCGGAGGACGACGTGGTGGTAGGCGTCGGCGGCGAAGTCGCTCCGCAGGGGGCCGAGCACGGCGCCGCCACACCGCTCCCCGTCGCGTACGGCATGCCATGCCAGCTCCCGGGAGTGGGGGTCGATCGAAACGACCGTGTGGTTGGCGTCGTCCTGATGGGAGATCACCACGCCGGCCCGGGCGTCGGAGGACGCAGCCCGCGCCACGGCCAGGTTGCACTCGAACAGGTACGAGCTCGGCGCGGTCACATCCGCCAGGGCCGCCGCCGACGCTCCTCCCGGATGGACGAGCCGGCCTGCGTCCACCGCCCACCCTCGCTCGAGCACCCAGCGGCTCCCGCCGCGGTCGTCGAAGAGGTCGCGGAACAACGGCTCGGGCGGGCAGGGCTGTGGCTCGCTGCAGGGGCCCGGCGACTGCGGCCGGCCCTCGTCCCAGAGCAGGCGGTCGGCGTGGAGGAACCGCCCGGTGTGCTCCAGATCCCATGCGTGGTAGATCAGGTACTCGGTGACGTTGTCAGGAGCGACGGCCACCGAGCCATGACCGGGGCCGATGACCCGGCCGGGGACGGTGCGGAGGACGTCCGCGGTGTCCTCGGCCACCACCGCCTCGTAGGGGCCCATCGGGTGGTCGGCCACCGCCGAGCTGATCCCGTAGTTCTCCGCCTTCCAGGCGCCGCCGCTGTAGAAGCACCAGTACCGACCGTCGTGCTTGCGGACGAAGGGGCCCTCGACGGTGTACCAGTCCCACACCCGGTCGTACCAGCGGCGCTGCCGCTCGTAGAGATGCCACTCGGAGTGCGGTCGCATCACCGTCGTGCGCTCCCCGCCGAGGGAGGTCATGTCCACCAGCCGGTCGACCACGATGCCGGTGCCCACCGGTTCCCCCTCGAGGAAGTCCCGGCTGTAGAAGAGGTACCACTCACCGTCGTCGTCGCGGAAGGGATGGGCGTCGATGGTGAAGGGGTCCTCGGCGTCGAGGAGCCCGAGGTCCTCGTCGAAGGGGCCGGTGGGCGACGTCGCCGTGGCGACCCGAAGCTGGTGGTTCTCGCCCTCCTCACCCCCGGTCGAGTGGTACAGGAAGAAGCGGCCGTTGTCGTAGGCCACCTCGGGGGCCCAATGGGCCCGGCCCGGGGGCGGAGGCCCCAGCACCTCACCGCCGTCCTTCCAGTGGACGAGATCGGTGGAGCGGAGGGCGGGAAGCCCCCCGCTCCCGGGCGTGCCGTAGGCGTAGTACCGGCCGTTGAACTTGAGCACGAAGGGGTCGGCGAACGGCCGCCCGTGAAGCGGGTTGCGAAACATGCGCCGGTACCCCTGGTCTCAACCGATGAGGGGGGAACCTGCCCAGCCGTGGGCGGTCGAAACGTCGGGGACGACGGTCGTTTCAGCGGCGCGAGACCGGGTAGGGCGTGGCCTGGACCAACGGACCAACAGTCGCAGGAGGGTTCCCGACTTATGAAGAGGCTTGTCCTGACCGTGGCCGCGGGGGCGATGATGGCGCTCGGTTCCGTGTCGGCCGCCGGCGCCACCCACACCGGCTGCGAGCACGCCCGGACGGCCGGGGCCCACGCCAGCGTGCCGCACCTCGACAACCACGGCACGCACACCGCCCACGCCAGCATCCCGTACTGCCCGCCGGAGGACGCGCCCCGGCACCGCTGAGCTCGCTCAGGGCCCGATCTTGCGCCCGTGGACGTCGCGCTCGATGGCGAAGAGAAGCGGCGCCTGCTGCTCGAGGTAGGGGGAGAACAGGTCGCGGGCGACGAAGCGGGCCAGGATGGCGTCGATGACGGCCTGGTCGGCCCGGTGGTGGACGTTGAAGAACCGCTCCTGGCGGATGAAGGCCCGGTCGACGCCCATGTCCGAGAGGGCGATCTCCATCTCCTCGCACATGGCCCCGTTCCCGCTCAGGTAGAACCGCTTCCCCCCGAGGGTCTCCAGCAGGGGCGGGACCGACTCGGTGACCCGGCCCTTCAACCCCTCCCATTCGGGCGGCGGCTGGGACAGGGAGATGGCGTACGAGAAGTCCGGGTGGGCCTCGACCAGGATGTCCAGCTCCTCGGTGAGGCAGATGTCCTCCACCAGCCGGAGCCCCCAGTAGAGGCGGACCGGTCTCGGGTCGCCCACCTCCGCCAGGTGACCGATGACCGAGTGGAGCGGGCTGATCCCGACCCCGGTGGCCAGCATCACCAGCTCGGAGTCCTCGTCCTTCGGGAGCATCGAGCGGCCTGACGGCCCGCGGAAGTGGAGCGGTGTTCCCGGGGCCATGGACGACAGGTAGTGCGACAGCGGCCCTTCCGGGAAGACCCGGATGAGCATCTCGAAGGTCCGGTCGTCGGTGGGCGGCAGGAACATGCAGTACGGGCTGTGCTGGAGGCCGACGCCGGGGACGTCCTCCTGGATGGCGATGAACTGCCCGGGGGTGTACTCGAACGGGCGATCGTCGGTGACCCTCCCCCGGATCTTGACCGTGCCGGTGTGCGTCAGCCGGTCGACCGACACGATCTCGGCCCGGCGGCCGAAGCGCGACGCCTGCTCCCACATCCGGTCACCCATGGACCGGGGATCGACGGTGGACATGCCTTCCCTCCCGTCTGCCTACTGCGACGATCCTACCGAGGACGAGCCGCAGTCCGACATTTCACCTAGAATGGCGAGGACGAGGGAGTCAGTGGGACTTGCTCGCAGTGAAGAGAAGAGAAAAGCGTGGCAACTGGAACCGTCAAGTTCTTCAACTCAGAGAAGGGCTACGGCTTCATCTCTCGTGAGCAGGGTGATGACGTCTTCGTGCACTACTCGAACATCGAGGGCCGTGGGTACCGCTCCCTCGAGGAGGGCCAGAGGGTCGAGTTCGACGTGGCCCCGGGCCGCAAGGGCGAGGAAGCCCAGAACGTCCGGCCCATCTGAACCGCCGAAGAGGTTCTCACGAGCCGCCGGCCAGGTGTCGGCGGCTTTACCTTTCCCCTCCGGCCCGAAGGAGATAGATGGGCGCCCAGCGCACGAGCTTCAGCAAGCTTCAACGCGATCGAGACAAGAAGGCCAAGGCCGCGGCCAAGCGTGAGCGGCGTCAGGAGCGGTCGGCCGGCGGCACCGCCGAGGCGACCGACACCATGGTCGACGTGGGCACCGGAGGCACCGGAGAGCTCTCGGCGGACGAGCTTCTCAAGGCCATCGAGTCGATCCACCGGCGCTTCGAGGCCAAGGCCATCACCTACGAGGAGTACGAGGAGCAGAAGGCCGACCTGTTGAGCCGGCTGCCCGTCGACTGAGCCCACGGGCGCCGGGCCCTCAGGCGCCCAACTCGTCCGACAGCTCCAACCACCGTTCTTCCGCCGCGCTCAGCGCCGCCTCCGCATCGGCGAGGGCCTGGGCCGCGGCGGCGAGGGCGACGTGGTCGGCGGGATCGACGGCGGCCAGCTCGGCCGCCAGCCGGTCGCGGGCCGCCTCGGCCTCGGCCATCTCGCGCTCCGCCGCGCCGATCAGGCGCCGAAGCGTGCTCGGAGACCGAGGCTTCGCCGGTGCCCGCTTCGGCGGGGCGGGCGAGGGCTTGGAGCGAGCGGCGGTGACCGACGGGAGCGCCGCCGATCGGGCCACGTAGTCGGCATACCCGTTGAGCGCGAGGGCTGCCCCGCCGCGTCCGTCCAGCACGAGCACGTCCTCCACCGTGCGCTCGAGCAGGGCTCGGTCGTGGCTCACCACCACCAGAGACCCGGGCCAGCTCTCCAGGTGGTCCTCGAGGGCGCGCAGGGTGTCCAGGTCGAGGTCGTTGGTCGGTTCGTCGAGGAGCAGGACGTTCGGCATGCGGGTGAGCACGAGCAGCAGCTGCAGCCGCCGGCGCTCGCCGCCGGAAAGGGTTCCGATGGTGGCCTTCTGGATGTCGGCATCGAACAGGAACCGCTCCATGAGCCGGGCCTGCTCCCAGCTGGGCTCGTTGGCCGGGGCGGCCACCGCCTGGCGGACCCGCTGGCCCGGGTCGAGGTCGACCCCGGCCTGCCGGTAGTAGCCGAGGCGGACGGTCGGCGCTGTCCGTAGCGTCCCCTCGGCCGGCTCCAGCCGGCCGGCCACGATCTCCAGCAGCGTGGACTTGCCCGAGCCGTTCGGTCCCAGGACGCCCAGCCGACCGCCCGGCTCGAGGTCGAGGTCGAGCCCCCGGAACAGCCAACCCGCCGACGGGCCGAAACGGTGCCCGACACCCGTGAGGGTGATCACCAGGCCGCCGAGCCGGGGCGTGGCCGGCCCTCGGGCCTCGGCGGCGAGGTCGGGCGCCGCGGCCCTCGGCGCGGCCGGTCCCCCCTCGACCACGGCGGTCGCCGCCGCGATCCGGGCCTTGGGCTTCCGGGTCCGGGCCGGCGCCCCCCGCCGCAGCCAGGCCAGCTCGGCCTTGGCCAGGTTCCGGCGCACGGCCTCGGCGGCGGCGTCCCGCTCGGCTCGCTCGCTGCGGGCCGCGAGGTAGCCGGCGTAGCCCCCGTCGTGGACGTGCCCCCGTCCCGCGTCGAGCTCGACGATCCTGGTGGTCACCCGGTCGAGGACGTGGCGGTCGTGGGTGACCAGCACCAGCCCGCCCCGGAAGCCGGCCAGGCGGCCCTCCAGCCAGGCGATGGCCTCCACGTCCAGGTGGTTGGTGGGCTCGTCGAGCACCAGCAGGTCGACCTCGTCCACCAGCACCCGGGCCAGGGCGGCCCGCTTGGTCTGCCCACCCGACAGCGTGCTCACGTCGTCGTCGGCGAGGGCGCCCATCCCGAGGCGGTCGAGGATGGCGGCCGCCTCCCAGTGGGTCCCCACCGCGCTCCGCACCGTCCCCGGGGCCAGGACGGGCTCCTGGTCGAGGTAGCCGACGCGCACCCCCCGGCCCCGGCGCACCACGCCCTCCTCGGGCTGGGCGACGCCGGCCAGGATCCGCAGCAGGGTCGACTTGCCCGAGCCGTTCCGTCCCACCACGCCCAGGCGGTCACCGCTGGCCACGGTGACGGACAGGTCCTCGAAGAGCGGCCGGTCGGGCCGGCGCACCGTGGCCCTCTCGACGTCGACGAGGATCACGGCACGAGCGGGCTCGCTAGAACATCCCCGAGTGGCACTCGCACTGGCAGGACAGCCCCGAGCCCTCGCCCAGCACGCCGGCCAGCCAGAACTCCCGGCACTTCTCGTGGTCGCCGTTGGCGCAGGCGGAGCTGATCGGCTTCATGCTGACCACCGCGGTGCCGGCCAGCACGGCGACGAAGGCGGTGACGGCCGTCACGCTGAGCCGGCTCTTGCCCTTGGCCTTACAGTCCTCCTCGGCGTTGATGAAGCTGGTCGGCGGCGCCTCGTTCTTGTTCTGCGCTCCGAACAGCGGCGCCTCGCAGTCGACCACGTCGGCGAACTGGAACGGGATCAGCGACCACACCAGCCCCAGGGCGATGATGAAGAGGACGACGAGGGGGACGGCCTTCTGCTGGTTCGTCACCTGAGCCGGCCCCGGGCCACCAGGGCCTCGGCCACCTGGACCGCGTTGAGCGCGGCGCCCTTGCGCAGGTTGTCGCCGGTGACGAACAGGGCCAGGCCGTTGGCGCCGCCCTCGTCGCGCCGGATGCGGCCGACCCGCGACGGGTCGGTGCCGGCGGCGGACAGCGGGGTGGGGACGTCGTCGAGGACCACGCCCGGCGCCGACTCCAGCAGCTCGGCCGCCCGCTCGGGAGAGAGCGGCCGGTCGAACTCCACGTTCAGCGACATCGAGTGCCCGGTGTACACCGGCACCCGCACGCACGTGCAGGACACGGCCAGCTGGGGGATCTCGAGGATCTTCCGGCTCTCGTGGCGGAACTTCTTCTCCTCGTCGGTCTCGTCGTCGACCAGCTTGCCGGCGAGGGGGATCACGTTGAAGGCGATGGGCGCGGCGAAGACCTCGGGGGCCGGGTAGTCGACCGACGACCCCGAGAAGGCCAGCTCTGCCGACCTCGGCGCCACGTCGATGGCCTGCTTCTCGAGCTCGGCCACGCCCTTCTGCCCCCCGCCCGACACCGACTGGTACGTGCTGACCACGATCCGGCGCAGCCCGGCCTCGTCGTGGAGCGGCTTCAGCACGGGTATGGCGACCATCGTCGTGCAGTTCGGGTTGGCGACGATGCCCTTGGGCATGGAGCCGAGGGCGTGGGGGTTGACCTCGGCCACGACCAGCGGGACGTCGGGGTCGTGGCGCCAGCCCGAGGAGTTGTCGACCACGATGGCCCCGGCCGCCGCGATCTTGGGGGCCAGCTCCTTGGACAACGTGGCGCCGGCCGCGAACAGGGCCAGGTCGACGCCCGAGAAGTCGGCCGTGGCCGCGTCCTCGACGGTGATCTCGCCGCCCGCCCACGGAAGGGTCTTGCCGGCCGACCGGGCCGAGGCGAACAGGCGCAGCGCGGAGACCGGGAACGCCCGCTCGGCGAGGAGCGTGCGCATGATCCCGCCGACCAGCCCGGTGGCCCCGACGATCCCTACGTTCATGCCGGTAAAGGTAGGAGATTTCACACCGCGGCGTTTTCGAGTTCGAAGGCGGCGTGCAGGGCGCGAACGCCCGTCTCCACGTCGGCCGCCCGCACCACGCAGCTGATCCGGATGGGGCTGGTCGAGATCATCTCGATGTTGACACCCTCGGCGGCGAGGGTCTCGAACATCTGGGCGGCGACGCCGGGGTGGGTCTTCATCCCGGCCCCGATGAGGCTGATACGCGCGATGTCGGCGTCGTGGCTCACCCCGGCCGCCCCCAGCTCGTCGGCGATCTGCTGGGTGACGCGGGAGGCCACGGCCAGGTCGGCCTTGGGGAAGGTGAAGGAGATGTCGGCCAGCCCGTGCACGGACACGTTCTGCTCGATCATGTCGACGTTCACCGCTTCGTCGGCCAGGGCTCGGAAGAGCCGGGCCGCGATCCCCGGCCGGTCGGGCACGCCGACGACCGTGACCTTGGCCTCGGACGTGTCGTGCGTCACCGCCGAGATGATCGCCTTCTCCACCTCATCCTCCTTCTTGACCCAGGTGCCCGGCTCCCACGTGAAGCTCGACCGCACGTGCAGGGCGACGCCGTGGTTGCGGGCGAACTCCACCGAGCGGGCGGCCAGCACCCGGCCTCCGGTGGCCGCCATCTCCAGCATCTCCTCGAACGCCACCGACTTGAGCCGGCGGGCGTCGGGCACGACGCGGGGGTCGGCGGTGTAGACGCCGGTCACGTCGGTGTAGATCTCGCACACCTCGGCACCGAGGGACGCGGCCAGGGCGACGGCCGTGAGGTCGGACGCCCCCCGCCCCATGGTCGTGACCTCCTTCTCGGTCGACACCCCCTGGAAGCCGGCGACGACGACGATCTTGCCCGCGGCCAGGCCCTCCCGCACGCGGTCGGCCCGGATCTCGAGGATCTTGGCCTTGCCGTGGGTCGTGTCGGTGACGATCCCCGCCTGGCTGCCCGTGAACGAGGCGGCCGGCTCACCGAGGTCGGTGATGGCCATGCACAGCAGGGACATGGAGATCCGCTCCCCCGCGCTGACCAGCATGTCGAGCTCGCGGGCGGGCGGTTCGGGCGAGATGCGGTGGGCGAGGGCCAGCAGCTCGTCGGTCGTGTGGCCCATGGCGCTCACGACGACGATGACGTCGTGGCCGCGACGGCGCGTGCGAACGACGTGATCGGCGACGGCGCGGATACGGTCGGCGTCGGCAACCGAGGTGCCGCCGTACTTCTGGACGACGAGAGACACTGGCGGGACTCACCGTACCAGCGGCGGTACGGTGGATGACTACGGCGCCGGGTGGGGCAAGGGGCCCCACCTCGGCGAGGAGGCGGGTTTAGGGACCCGCCGGGAAGGAAGGCAACTACGGCGCCGGGCGGGGCAAGGGGCCCCACCTCGGTGAGGAGGCGGGTTTAGGGACCCGCCGGGAAGGAGGGCATTGCCCACCCAGAAACGCGAGCGCAAGCGCGCCGGGCATCAGGCCCGGGCCGCGGCCGTCGCCGCCGCCCGCCGGCGCCAGCAGCGCCGGACGCGCGCCGTCGCCGGAGTCTTCCTGGCCCTCGTGCTGATCGCCGGGCTCGCTGTCGTGGTCGGCGGCGGCGACGACGACGACCAGGACGTGGCCAGCACGAACACCACGGTGGCGGAGACCAACACGACCGCGGCGGCCAAGAGGCCCGTCGACCTCCCGCCCGTCGCCGCCGGGGCGTCGATCGCCGGCGACACGCCGTGCCCGCCGGCCGACGGCTCCGCCCAGAGGACGACGACGTTCGCCAAGCCCCCGCCGCTGTGCGTGAACGTGGCGAGGACCTACCAGGCCGAGGTCCAGACGACGAAGGGCACCATGGTCGTCGACCTCGACGTGCGGAACGCCACCAGGACGGTCAACAACTTCGTGGTCCTCTCCCGCTACAAGTTCTACGACGGGATCGCCTTCCACCGGATCATCCCCGGCTTCGTCATCCAGGGCGGCGACCCGCAGCAGACGGGCACCGGGGGGCCGGGTTACCGGTTCGAGGACGAGCTGCCGAAGGCCGGCTCGTACAAGGTGGGGTCGCTGGCCATGGCCAACTCGGGGGCCAACACCAACGGCAGCCAGTTCTTCATCGTCACCGGCGACACCGGCACCAGCCTCCCGCCGCAGTACTCGTTGTTCGGCCAGGTCACCCAAGGCCTCGACGTGGTCAAGGCCATCGAGGACACCGGCATCGCCGGCACCCAGGACGGCAAGCCGAGCGAGGTCGTGAAGATCAACTCGATCACCATCAAGGAGACGTGAGCCGTGCCCATCGAATGCCCCGCCGCCGACGGCTCCAGTCCCAGGACCCAGAAGTTCAGCGGCCCGCCGCCGATGTGCATCGACCCCACCAAGACCTACGCGGCCACCATGGTGACCAACAAGGGCACGATGACCATCGCCCTCGACCCCGTCAACGCGCCGAAGACGGTCAACAACTTCGTCTTCCTCGCCCGCTACCACTACTACGACGGGGTCACCTTCCACCGGATCATCCCCGGCTTCGTCATCCAGGGCGGCGACCCCCAGGGGACGGGCATGGGCGGGCCCGGCTACAAGTTCGAGGACGAGCTGCCCCGCCCCGGGCGGTACGAGATCGGCTCGCTGGCCATGGCCAACGCCGGACCGAACACCAACGGCAGCCAGTTCTTCATCATCTGCGGGATGAGCGGCATGCAGCTCCCGCCCCAGTACTCCCTCTTCGGCAAGGTGGTCGACGGCCTCGACGTGGTCCTCGAGCTCGAGCGGGTGGGCAGCCCGGGCGCCGGGGTGCCCAAGGAGCGCGTGTACATGGAGTCGGTGACCATCACCGAGTCGTGAGCGTTCTGGCCGCAGTGACGGGCGCATGCGCACGCCGCCGGGGCCGGATCGTCAGTGGGGCAGGGCCTCCAGGCCGGCCTGGTGGCCGTCCACGAAGACGACGACGTTGCCTGCGCCCTCCACGGTCCAGCGGCCCTCGCCGTCGCGGATCAGCGCCGTCCGCTCGTCGATGGCGACGACCGGGAGGCCGGGCGGGGCGAGGGTGATCGTGCGCTTGGCCTTCTCGGGCGACCACGTGTCGTGGTGGGGGATGATCGCCACCTGGGCCAGCAGCCCCAGGCCCAGGGTGAAGGCGCCGCCCCTTGGATCGACCATGGGGTCGCACAGGGCCATGGCGCCGGCCGAGGACCCGGCCAGCACGGCGCCGTTCTGCCAGGCATGGGTGAGGGCGTGCCAGGCGGGGGCGTCCTTGAGCACCGACCGTAGGTGCAACGGCGAGCCGCCCGAGAGGTAGATGAAGCGGGCGTCCCGCAAGGCGGCGGCGTTGGCCTCGTCCTCGGCGTCGGGCCGGGCCAGGACCATCAGCCCCCGGGTCTTGACGCCCAGACCCGCGAACCACCGCTCGGCCGTCTCCACCGCCCGTTCCGGGTGCTCGTAGGCGGCCGCGGTGGGCAGGACCACCACCTCGTCGGCGCCGCTGGCGGCCAGCAAGGACTGGTCGAAGGTGCACCCGTCCTGCCACTCCGCGCCGCCCACCAACGCCAGGGGCCCACTCACCCGATGCAAACTAGCGTCCGTGCTCGCGGGCGACCAGGTGACCCTGCGGCCCATGGGGGCCGGCGACGTCGAGCCGCTGACCGAGTTCTTCGCCCTGCCCGAGGTCGCCGAATGGTGGCCCGGCGAGAACGGGCCCCGGCTGGAGGCCCGGCTCGACGACGCCGAGGAGGGCGTGGGCCTGGTGATCGAGCTGGACGGCCGGCTGATCGGCTTCATCCAGTACTTCGAGGAGACCGACCCCGACTACCGGCACGCCAGCATCGACGTCGCCCTTCACCCCGACTGGCGCAACCGGGGTCTGGGGACCGACGCCGTGCGCACCCTCGCCCGCCACCTGTTCGAGGACCTGGGCCACCACCGGGTCACCATCGACCCGGCCGTGGTCAACCCCCGCGCCATCGCCGCCTACCGGAAGGTCGGCTTCAAGGACGTCGGGGTGATGCGCCGGTACGAGCGGGCCAACGACGGCACGTGGCGCGACAGTCTCCTGATGGACCTGCTGGCCGAGGAGCTGTAGCGGGCGCCACTGGGACCGGCCCAGGAGCGCCCGCGTCCGACATGTTCCCAGGATCAGACGGTCAGGCCGGGCGTGCGCGACTTGATCTCGGCGGCGGCGCCGCGAACCAGCGCGCCGAAGAGCCCGCCGACCGTGCTACCGGCGATGCCCGCGTAGAACTCCTCGGCTACGGCGAGGCCGACGGTTCCGCCGATCACCGCACCGGCGACGCCCAGCACGCCGAACCAGAGCCAACCGAGGTGGTCGGCGGCGAGGGTCTTTCCGAGCCAGGCGGCGAGGATGCCGATGAGCATCCAAGCGACAATCGAAAGTGCGAGCGTCATCCTCGTTCCCTCCTTCGACTCAATAGTTGTCACCTGTAGGGCAGTTCATCCGTAAAAACGATCCTGGCGCCGTCCTTGTTCCAGGGCGCGCCCCGCCGAGAGCGACGGCGTGCCCCGAGCCGCCTCCAGGGCGTCGAGCCGCAGCAGGTCGGGCTCGACGACCCGCTTCAG
The DNA here is from genome assembly GCA_036260295.1 of Acidimicrobiales bacterium. Classification (GTDB taxonomy): domain Bacteria; phylum Actinomycetota; class Acidimicrobiia; order Acidimicrobiales; family AC-14; genus CADCTB01. The sequence goes on from DATAAD010000054.1 coordinate 16,635, forward strand.
GTACACGAGGCCGAAGGCGACCGTGGCCAGCACGGAGGCGGCCAGGATGGGAAGAGCCATCCAGTACGTCCAGGGCATTGCTGCGAAGAACACGGTTCGACACCTCCCTTCCGAGACATGCCGGGCTCGTCCTACACAAGGAAAAACGACCGAATCAGGACGCGAGTTCCACCCGGCGGGGGACGACGAAGCAGCGGTCGGCCAGGGTGCCGAAGGAGTACGACGGGTAGAGCCCGCCGAACATCTCCCGGGTCCGGTCGGTCCAGGCCAGGGCCTCGGGCGAGGAGATGCGGTGGACGACCTGGGCAATCCCGCCCTCGTGGACGCGGTACTCGGCCCACACGCCGGGATAGTCCTTGGTCGCCCCCACCTCGGCCCACGGCAGCTCGCCCGTGGCCGGGAGGCGCCGGACCAGGTTCCGGTGGGTGTGGCCGGCGAAGTACCCGACCAGGGCCGACCGGCGGGCGAAGAGCTCGACCAGGCGGTCCGAGTCCTCGGGGTTGATCCCGGCGGTGAACGAGGTGTGGTCGTACACCGGGTGGTGGCCGAACACGAGGACCGGGGTGTCTCCGTCGGCTCCGACGGAGTCGAGCCACTCGAGCTGCTCGGCTGTGACCCGGCCGCCGACCTGGGCCGGCACGGCCGTGTCGAGCAGGGCGACCCGCGCCCCTTCCACGGCGATCAGCTCGTGCGCCGGGCAGGGACCGAGCTCCGACCGGGAGCTCACGTCGTGGTTCCCGTAGGTCCAGTGCAGGCGATCGCTGAACGCCGGCTCGAAGATCGACAGGAACGTCCCCATCTCCTCGGCCGCCCCCCAGGCGGTGAGGTCGCCCTTGGCCACCACGGCGTCGGGCCGGCGCGCCACGATCTCCTCGGCGGCGGCGCGGGCCATGGTCTCCGGGTAGGGCGGCTCGCCCGGCTCCGACCGCAGGGGAGGGCCGAGGTTGACGCCCTCGTACCGCCCGCACTCGGTCTCCCCGATGTGGACGTCGGTCACCGTCACCACCGTGGCCAGCCGCTCGCCCAGACGGGGCAGGGTCCGGAACGTCACCCCCTCCACCGTGTGCTGGCGGCCGGGGCGGAGGCCGTCGACCCGCACCACCCGCGGGCCGTCGTGAAGGACGGCCTCGGTGTCAGTGACGGTGGTCAGCTCCACCGGTAGCCCGCCGGCCGCTCCCATCGCCGCCCGCCCCACCGCCACGGGCTGGGCTCCCTCACCGCGGGCTCCTCGGGCACCGCCGGGTCCTGCCACGCCACGGCCAGGGCGACGGCTATGGCCAGGACCTCGGGCGGTACCGGACGCTCAGAGGGGGACATTGCCGTGCTTGCGCAGCCGGGGATCGGCCCGCTTCGACCGCAGCATGGCCAGGCCCTTGATCAGCACCGGGCGGGTGGAGGAGGGCTCGATCACGTCGTCGACGTAGCCCCGCTCGGCGGCGACCCACGGGTTGGCGTGCTCCTCCACGTAGGCCTCGACCAGCTTGGCCCGCGCCTCCTGGGGGTCGCCCGCCTCGGCCAGCTCCCGGCGGTGCAGGATCTCGACCGCTCCCTGGGGGCCCATGACGGCCAGCTCGGCCGAGGGCCAGGCGAAGGCCAGGTCGGCGCCGATGGCCTTGGAGTTCATGACGACGTACGCCCCGCCGTAGGCCTTGCGGGTCACCACCTGGATGCGGGGCACGGTGGCCTCTGACAGGGCGTACAGGAGCTTGGCCCCGTGGCGGATGATCCCCCCGTACTCCTGGTCGGTGCCCGGCAGGAACCCGGGGACGTCGACGAAGGTCACCAGCGGGATGTTGAAGGCGTCGCAGGTGCGCACGAATCGGGCCGCCTTCTCGGAGGAGTCGATGTCGAGCACGCCGGCCAGCACCTCGGGCTGGTTGGCGACCACGCCGACCACGTGGCCGTCGAGCCGGATCAGCCCGCAGACGATGTTCTGGGCCCAGAGCGGCGCGTACTGGAAGAGATAGCCGTCGTCGGCCACGGCGGCGACGACCTCGGTCATGTCGTAGGGATGGTCGGCGTGGTGGGGCAGGAGCTCGTCCAGCTCCGGTGCCCTGCGGTCGGGGCTGTCCGAAGGGGCGACCGAGGGCGGGGGCTCCGAGTTGTTCGAGGGCAGGAACGAGAGGAGCTTCCGCACGTCGCCGAGACAGGTCTGGTCGTCCGGGGCCACGAAGTGGGCCACGCCCGAGCGGGTGGCGTGGGCGTTGGCGCCCCCCAGGTCCTCGAGGCTGACGTTCTCGCCGGTCTCGGCCCGCACCACGTCGGGACCGGTGATGAACATGTACGACGTCTCCTGGACCATGAAGACGAAGTCGGTCAGCGCCGGGCTGTAGACCGCGCCCCCGGCGCAGGGGCCCATGACCACGCTGATCTGGGGGATGACGCCGGACGAGTGGGCGTTGCGGCGGAAGATGCCGCCGTAGCCGTCGAGGGCGACCACGCCCTCCTGGATGCGGGCGCCGGCCCCGTCGTTGATGCCGACGAACGGGGCGCCGACCTGGGCGGCCATGTCCATGGCCTTGTGGATCTTCTCGGCGAACACCTCGCCCAGCGACCCGCCGAAGACGGTGAAGTCCTGGGAGAAGACGAAAATCTGGCGGCCGTCGACCGTCCCCCAGCCGGTGATGACCCCGTCGGTGTACGGCCGGTCGTCGAGGCCGACACCCACCGCCCGGTGGCGGGCCAGGAGGTCGAGCTCGACGAAGCTCCCAGGGTCGAGCAGGGCCTCGACCCGCTCCCGGGCCGTCATCTTGCCCCGGGCGTGCTGGCGCGAGACGGCGTCGTCCGACCCGGCGTGGACGGCCTGCTCCTTGCGGGCGCGCAGCTCCTTCAGTCGGGGGTCCATTCGGCTTCGAGGTTACCGGCGGTCGAGCTTGGCCAGCCGCTCGTCGAACCGCCAGGCCCGCAGGCGCTTCACCATGTCGCCCAGCCCCTCGGCCGGGCCCTGCCAGCGCAGGTCGTCGACGTCGGCCAGCACCGGCGCTTCACGACGGAGGGTGGCCAGGTCCCGGAACAGCAGGGCCAGGTCGCGCTGCTCGTTGAGCGACGCCGCCAGCCGGGCCGGCCCCCGGACGGCGACATCCCACCGCCAGTGGTGCTCGGGGATGTCCTCGAGGTGCCTGTACTTGGCCAGCACGGCGCTGGCCGAGGTCTTCCCCCAGCCCGGGAGGCCCGGGAACCCGTCGGCCGAGTCGCCGACCAGGGCCAGCCAGTCGGGGATGGACTCCGGGCCCACGCCGTACTTGGCCTTCACCCCGGCCTCGTCGGTGAAGGCCTTTGCCCGCCGGTCGTACTGCACCACCCGGGTGCCGGAGACGACCTGGGCCAGGTCCTTGTCGGGGGTCATGATCACCACCTGCTCCACCCGCGGGTCGGCGCTGGCCGTGGTCGCCGCCGCGGCCAGGGCGTCATCGGCCTCGAGTTCGACCATGGGGAACACGGTGACCCCGAGCGCGCCCAGGGCCTCCTCGAGCAGCGGGAACTGGGCCACCAGCTCGGGGGGCATCCCCTCGCTCGACTTGTACCCGGGCCACAGGTCGTTGCGGAACGACTCGATGACGTGGTCGGTGGCCACGCCCAGGTGGGTCACGCCCTCCTCGAAGAGCTGGAGGACGCTCCACATCACGCCCCGCGTGGCAGCCACGGTGTCGGCGGGGTCGCGGTCGCCCTTGGGGACGCCGAAGTGGTGGCGGAACAGCTCGTACGTCCCGTCCAGGAGGTGGACCTTCACGCCGGTCACCGTAGGCTGGCGCAATGCGCTCCCGCTGGCGGTCGGTGGTGACGGTCCTGGCCCTCTCACTGGCAGCGTGCGGAGGAGGCGGAGGGGAGTCCGAGGACGCGGTCGGGCCGGCGCCGGCGACGGGCAGGGTGGCGGACGAAGCGCGGGCCAGGACGATCGTGCTCCAGCAGGCCGACATGCCCGCGGGGTGGCGGGGCTCGGCCCACAACGAGGATCCCCGCGAGCGCGACCGGGCCCGGGAGCTCGCTCGCTGCCTCGGCCGGCCCGACCCCGAGGGCGCCCGCAGCGCCATCGCCTACGGCGCCGACCTCAGCATGGGCCAGATGCAGGTGTCCTCGATCGCCACCGTCGTGAGCACGGTCGAAGACGCCAGAGGGGACCTGGAGGCGGTGCGAGGCCCGAAGTACGGCGAGTGCGTGGCCGCCGCCTTCCGCGACAGCCTGCGCCAGCAGGCCGGGGAGGCCCGGGTCGAGGACGTGGCCGCCGAGCCCCTTCCCGTGGAGGACTTCGGCGACGGCTCGGTCGGGGTCCGCCTCACCGCCAGCCTCGTCTACCCCGACCGCACCGACCGGCTCTTCGCCGACCTCGTCTACATCTCCAAGGAACGGGCCACCGTGAGCGCCACCTTCTTCTCCTTCCACCAGCCCTTCCCGGCCACCCTCCAGCAGTCGCTCGTCTCCCGCATGGGCAACCGCATCGAGACCGCCTGAGGACGCGGAGTCGACCTGTGGCGGCGAAGGCGGGAACCGGAGGGGCCCCTGCGGGCATGCAGCTGTAACACTGTCGGAAACGGCGACGAAGGTGGCCCCTTGTTGGCGATCCAACAACAGAGCGACGCAGAGCTGCTCGTCGCGCTGCGCGCCGATGGGCGACAGGCGTTCGAGGTGCTGTTCGAGCGGTACAGCGACTTCGTCTACAACTTCGCCTTCCGGCGGACGGGCAGTTGGTCGGAGGCCGAGGAAGTGGTCGAGATCGTGCTGCTCGAGCTCTGGCGTCAGCGCGACAGGGTGGTGCTGAAGCATGGATCCCTCCGGCCCTGGATGTGCGGCGTGGCCCTCAACTGCATCCGCCGCTCGTCTCGCAGTCGCGACCGGCAGCACCGGGCCTTCGGGCGCGTCGCCGCCGGGGAGACCATCGAGGACCCCGCTGACGCAGTGGTGTCGCGGCTCGATGACGAGGTACGGATGACCGAGCTGCTCGTGGCCCTGGAGGCCCTGCCCGTGCCGCAACGCGAGGTGCTGACGCTGTTCGTCTGGGAGGAGCTGAGCTACGAGGAGATTGCCTCGGCCCTCGACCTGCCGGTCGGGACGGTTCGTTCTCGGCTGAGCAGGGCGCGAGCGGCCCTGGGGCCCAGTTGGCAGGACGCCCACCAGACGGCGGGCGACCCGCGGTCGGTCAACCGGAAGCGAGGAACGGCATGAACGAGTCGCAGCTTCGCCGCTCCCTTCCTCACGAGCGGCGGCTCCCGTATGAGCGACGGGAGGCGATCAAGGAAGCGCTCATGGCGCGTATCGACGCCGACCCGCCGGCGACCGCACGTCGCCCTCGTCGGCACGGTCGCCGGGCGCTCGTGGCCGCGACCATGGGCGCCACCGTCGTGGCGGCAGGGACCCTGGCTGCGGCCACCGACCTCTGGTCGGGCCCGCCGGCGCCGACGCGGGCCAGGCAAGACCTGGGGGACCTGGAGCGGCTGCTCGGTCGCGACGGACGAGTGGACCAGGGCCGCGCCGTGGAGCTGGCGCGCAGCGGCGACCGCGTGCTCTACGGGGCGCCGACGGGCGACGGCGGTTACTGCATCACCATCGGCACCGACGGGGGAACGGGGCAGTGCACGCCCTTCGACGAGACGAGCCTCGAGAAGGCCGTCTGGTTCGGGACCGAAGGCCGGGTCGACCAGACGGGCGGCCGGTACATGGGCGGGACCGTCTTCGGCCGGGTGACGGACGCCAAGGCCGTGTCCGTCGAGATCCCGCTCCCGGGAGGAGCGCCGGCGGCGCAGGTCGCCGTCGGGAGGAACGGGTTCTTCATCACGACGCTGCCCGAGCCCGCATGGCGCGCCCAACTCGGTGGCGCGGAAACCGGTCCCGTGACCGTCCTCGACGCCGGCGGCAACTCCCTCGGCACGTTCGACTCCGCCGGCAACCGCGTCGCAATGTGACACGTGGTGAGGGAAAGCCGCGTTTCCTTTCGGCGGTAAGTGTTTGCAGCAAATAACAGACTTCAGAAGAAGGGATTTTCTTGGAGTAGGTCCTTGACGGGCACCTCATTCGTATGATGTGATGCCGCCTGCACCGGCGGATGCAGGCGGCGTTGACTCCTTGCGAGTGGTGGGGGCCGAGATTCTTCGGCGCGAGGGAGAAGCACTTTCTCCATCTCGGTGACTACCTACACACCACACGAAGGAGCAGAGAAATTGGTCACTGGCCTGAAAAGGCTCATCGCTGTCGCGGCCCTCGTACTGGGCTTCGTCAGCACGACGGTAGCAATCACGGCGGCGCCTGCGTCAGCCGCAGCCAGTTGCAATGGGGCGGGATGGCTGTGCTTCTACGACTACGGCTCGGCCCAATACGGCAACGTGGCGGGCGACAACTACGCCTGGGGAGCGTTCGGCTGGAACGACCGAGCCGACTGGTTCTACAACCAGGGCAACTACTGCTCGGTGCGAGTCTACCGGGACAACGGTGGTGGCGGCGGCGGCTACCTGATTCCCCGTGGGGGCACCCTTACTTGGTACAACACGGTGAGCTCGAACTACTGGTGCTAGTGCCATCGGCACTGGCCTGAACCGGGAGTAGAATGCGGCGACATATTCGAAATCAAGCCGTCATCTGTGTGGCTGTCATTCTCGGTGGGGCAGCCGGCTGCTCGTCGGCTGCCCCACCCCCCGAACAGGCCACCGCGGCGTCCGCTCCGGACCTGAGCGAGGGGGCGACGGCGGCACCACAGCCCTTCGAGGGGCTGCTGAGCACGGCGCAGGACAACCAGAAGGCTCTGCACGACGCCGAGGAGCAGGCGGTGGCCCAGTGCATGAAGGCGCAGGGCTTCCGCTATACGCCCCAGGAGTTCGAGCCAAGCCGGCAAGGTGACCCGGGGCCTCGGCCGGGAGACGTCGCCGGTGCGAGGACGCGGGGCTACGGCATCGCCGAGAGCAAAGAACGGGGCGAGAAGGCGGTGGCGAGGAACAATCCGGAGGCCAACCCCGATCTCGCCAAACTCGGGCCTGCCGAGCGTCAAGCGTTTACCGCCGCGCTGTTGGGACCACCGCCATCCGGGCCGAACGACCCTTCCCGAGCAACCATTGCCGTCCCGGGGGGCGCGAGCATCTCCGTGAACACCAACGGGTGCGCGTCCAAGGCCCGGACGGCTGTGTACGGCGACGACATACGTTGGCAACAGCTCGTCGGCAGCGTTCAGCAGCTTCAAGGCGAGGTGTACGACCAACTCGTCTCCGACCCGAGCTACGTGTCTGCCGTCGCCCAATGGCGCAGCTGCATGCGAGGAAAGGGCTTCAACTACGAGCGACCGACGGCCGCTCGCGAAGTGCTGACCATGCAGCTCAACTCCGGAGAGATCGCCCTCAGCTCGCTGAAGAGCACCGAGATCCAGGTGGCCACCGCCGACGCCGAGTGCTTCCAAGCCGGTGGAATGGCCAACCTGACCGCGCCCCTTGTCGCCAAGTATGAGCAAAAGGTGGCCGACGCGAACCAGGGCGTGATCGTGGAGTTCCGGGAGTTGCAGGAGAAATCCATCGCCCGGGCGAGGTCGTTGCTCAGGACCGGTAGCGGCTGAGTGTTGACCGACAGCAAGACGACCCCCGCCGAGGGCACGGTTCGCCAGAGCCCGTCGACCTCGGGCCCGTCTCGTCGGCCATGGAAACCCCTGGTCGGCCTCGGGCTCCTTCTGGCCGTCGCCATGGTCGCCGCCTTCGTCGGAGGTCGTCACACGAAGTCGCCGGCCGAGTTGGCCGCCGCGTCCAAGCCGCCGCCGCTCTCGACGATCACCGCACCGGTCGAGCGCAGGACTCTCGAGGCGAAGGTCGTGGGACGGGCGACGGTAGGCACCGCCGCCGCGGTCGACGTGGATTGCTTCCCCCTCGCCACGGGGCAGTCGGCCTCGACGACGAAGCAGGTGTTCACCCGCCCGCCCCGCCCCGCGGGTGCATCTGTGGCCGAGGGCGAGTTGTTGGCCGAGGTCAACGGTCGCCCCGTCCTGGTGCTGCAGGGTGCCACGCCTTCGTTCCGAGAGATGGGCCCGGGTACGAAGGGAGCCGACGTCTCGGCGTTGCAAACGGCGCTGCGCCGGCTCGGTTTCGACACGGGTGAGACGGACGGGACCTTCGGCACGGGCACCGAGTCCGCGGTCCAAGCCTGGTACAAGTCGTTGGGCTACGAGGCGGCGGGCCCCACCGACGACGAGGCCGAACGGCTCCAAGCGGCGCAGTCGGCGGTGCAGCAGGCCGAGAGCGGCCAACGCCAGGCCCAGGCGGCGCTCTCGAAGGCCGCCCAGCCCGCCGCCGAGAGCGACCTCCTCCAAGCGCGGATCGCCCTGGCCCAGGCGCAGCAGCAGCTGAACGAGGCGAGCGCCAGCCGGGCCGACACGACCCTGCCCGTGCTCCAGGTGCAGCTGGCCCGGGCGAACCTTGACGCCATGCAGAAGGGCCGCGACGCGACTGCGGAGCGAGCGGCGCTGACTGCCGCGAATGCGGAGCTGGCCGCCACCCGGTCCCGACTCGACGCCCTGGACAGTTCCCTCGGGGTGAAGGTCCCGTTCTGCGAAGTCGTGTTCGTGCCGAGCCTGCCGGGAGCAATCGACCAGCCACCGAAGGACAGCCAGTCGGGGCAGGCGGCGCAGGGGGGAACCCAGGCCGGCGGGACGAGCACGGCCTGGGCCCGGGTGGCAAGCGGGCAGCTCGTGCTGAAGGCGTCGGTGAGCGCCACCGAGAAGAGCCTGTTGGCGGTCGACATGCCGGTGTCGTACGGCGACGGGCAGGGTCCGACGGGAACGGGCAGGATCACCGCGATCGAACCGGCGGGAGGTCAGGGAACGAGCCAGTTCGCGGTGACCGTGCAGCCGGATCCGCCCCTCGCCGCGTCGACCCTGGGCCAGAACGTACGGATGGTGGTTGCCGTGAAGTCGACGTCCGGCGAGGTGCTCGCCGTCCCCCTGGCGGCCGTCTCCGCCACATCCGACGGCTCGGCCAAGGTCACCAAGGTGACGCCGGTGGCCAGGGTCGACGTCGCGGTACGGGCAGGGCTCTCGGCGGACGGGTTCGTCGAGGTGGAGCCCGTGACGCCCGGCGCCCTCGAGGCCGGCGAGAACGTGGCGGTCGGACGCTGAGCGGGAACGTCCCGCTGGTGGAGCTCGAAGGCGTGACACGACGCTTCGGCGAGCTGCAGGTGCTCCAGCCGACCTCCCTCGCCATCCCCGGGGGCGGGTACGTGGCGATCACCGGCTCCTCAGGGTCGGGGAAGTCGACGCTGCTGCATCTGCTCGGGCTGCTCGACAAGCCCTCGACCGGGACGTACCGGTTCGACGGTCAGGACATCGCCGAGCTCGGGGACGACGAGCGGGCCACGCTCCGCGGCCGGAGCATCGGGTTCGTGTTCCAGGCGTTCCATCTGCTGGCCGCCCGGACGGCCGCCGAGAACGTCGAGTTCGGCATGCTCTACCAAGGCGTGCCCCAGCGGGAACGGAGGGAGAGGGCGACGGACGCCCTCGAGCGAGTCGGGCTCCCGCATCGCGACACCGCCCTCGCCCGCACCTTGTCGGGCGGCGAGCGGCAACGGGTGGCGATCGCCCGGGCCCTCGCCGCGGACGCCCGCATGATCCTGGCCGACGAGCCCACGGGAAACCTGGACAGCGTGTCGGGTGAGGTCGTCCTGGGCCTGTTCGACGATCTCCACGCTTCGGGGCTGACGTTGGTCGTCGTGACCCACAACCCGGAGGTCGCGGCCCGGGCGCTCAGCCCGTACTCGATGCGCGACGGGGTGCTCGCGCCCCAGCTGGACGGCGACGGGGCAGGGATGGCGCGTGGCGTTCGGTAGGCGGTCGGCGGGGCCTCGGCTCTCCCGCCGGGACGTCGCCATGGATGTCTGGCTCGACCTCGTCACCCGCTTCTCCCGTTCGTGCTTGACCGCGCTGGGCACTCTCATCGGCATCGCCGTGCTCGTCAGCACGCTCGGGCTGGCCAAGAGCGCCAGTGCCCGCATCACCACGCGGTTCGACGCCCTGGCGGCCACGGAGGTCGTCGTTCGGTCGCCCGACGAGCAGGTCGGGACGACCGAGGCGTCCTCGCGGGCGTCGGAGCCGGGGCCCATCCCCTTCGACGCAGCGCAGCGTCTGGCCGTCATCCAGGGCGTCGCCTCCTCGTCCACCTACAGCCACCTCAAGGGCGTGAAGGAGGTGCGGGGCACCCCCGTGAACGACCCGACGGCGGCGAGCAGCAGGGTCGAGGTCGTCGCCGCGTCCCCCCAGCTGCTCGCCACCGTTCACGGCACCGTCTCCGGCCGCTTCTTCGACCGTTTCCACGACGACCGAGGGGAGGCGGTGGCGGTGCTCGGAGCGGAGGCGGCCAAGCAGCTGAACGTGAGCGACGTGGACCGCCAACCGGCCATCTTCCTCGACGGTCGGTCCGTCGTCGTCATCGGCATCCTCACCTCCCTCGGCCGCAAGCCCGAGCTCCTCCACTCGGTCGTGGTCCCCGACGGGCTGGCTCGGGGGCAGTACGGGCTCCTTGCGCCGGAGCAGGTGCTGGTGGAGACCAGGATCGGCGCCGCCGACGTCGTCGGCGCGCAGGTGCCGTACGCGCTCCGCCCGGACCAGCCCCGCAGCCTCGAGGTCGTCGTCCCCCCCACGCCGACCCTGACGCGAGACCAGGTGTCGGCGGACACCAACGCCCTGTTCCTCGTGTTGGGGGGCATCAGCCTCCTCATCGGCGGCCTGGGGATCGCCAACGTGACACTGGTCTCGGTCCTCGAGCGGGTACCCGAGATCGGGCTCCGGCGGGCGCTCGGCGCCCGTCGTGGCCACGTCGTGGGCCATTTCCTCATGGAGAGCACGGCGCTCGGCCTCCTCGGAGCGGTCGCCGGCACCGCCGTGGGGGTGCTCACGACGGTGGCGGTCGCCCGGTTGCGGGGCTGGCCGCCCGCCATGGATCCGTGGCTGCCGGTGCTCGCCCCGTTCCTCGGGGCCATGATCGGGCTGCTGTCCGGGATCTATCCCGCGGTGCGGGCCGGGCGGATCGAGCCGATCGACGCCCTCCGGGCCGCGTGACCGTGATCGGCTCTCTCTAGCCCTCGAGCTCGCGGCGTCCTTCCAGGGCCCGGCCGAGGGTCAGCTCGTCGGCGTACTCGAGGTCGCCGCCGACGGGGAGGCCGCTGGCGATGCGAGTGACGCGGATGCCGAGCGGGTTGAGCAGGCGGGCCAGGTACATGGCGGTGGCCTCACCCTCGATGTTGGGGTTGGTGCAGAGGATCACCTCGGCGATCTCCTCGGCGCCGAGGCGGGTGAGCAGCTCGCGCACCCGGATCTGGTCCGGCCCGATGCCCTCCAGCGGGCTGATGGCGCCCTGGAGCACGTGGTAGCGGCCCCGGAACTCCCCGGTCTTCTCCACGGCCACCACGTCACGCGGCTCCTCGACCACGCACACGAGCGTGGCGTCGCGCCGGGAGTCGAGGCAGATGCCGCACTCCTCGCCCTCGCAGACGTTGAAGCACCGCCGGCAGAACGACACCTTCTCCTTGGCCTCGGTGATGGCCCGGGCCAGGCGGGAGGCGTCCTCGTCGGGGAGCTTCAGCAGGTGGAAGGCGATGCGCTGGGCCGACTTCGGCCCCACGCCGGGCAGGCGGCCGAGCTCGTCGATCAGGCTCTGGACCGGCGGGGCGTACACCCGGGCATCAGCCGCCGAACAGCCCGCTGCCCAGGCCGCCCAGGTCGAGCCCCCCCATGGCCTGCTCGGAGACCTGCCCCGCCTTGGTCACCGCGTCGCGGATGGCGGCCAGGACGAGGTCCTCCAGCATGCTCACGTCGTCAGGGTCGACGGCCGAGGGGTCGATGGTGACCGACCGGAACTCCATGCCGCCGGTCACGCGCACCTTGACCACCCCGCCGCCGGCCTGGCCCTCGACCTCTTTCTCCTCGGCCTCGGCCCGGGCGGCCAGGAGCTGCTCCTGCATCTTCTGAGCCTGCTTCAACAGCTCGTTCATGTTCGGCTGGCCGCCGGGCAGGTTCTTCGGCATCGCTTACTCCTCCACGACAGTGGCGCCTTCGAAGGTCGACAGCACGTGATCGAGAGGCGAGCGTAGCTCCGATGCCGGCGCATCCTGGAGGTCGTCCAGGTCGATCGACTCGTCGTCGGGCGGGGGTGGCGCGGCCGTCACCGCCGGGGAGGGCGCCTGCTCCTCGGTGATGAGCCGCAGCCGCACCGGACGGTGGAAGTGGGCGCCCAGGGCCTGCTCCACCTCGGACCGCACCTCCTCGCAGCGATCGCGGTGGATGGCGTTGGGGAGGGCGAACGTGGCCACGTCGTTGTCGGACGTCACGAAGCGCCCGACCCGGAACCGGGACTTGGCCCGAGGCGACAGCGTGCTCAGCACCGAGTCGCCCCACGCCAGGGTCAGCTCGTCGCGGCTCGGCATGGGGACGTCGCCGGCGGGCTCGGGGGCCCGAGAGGTGGCGGCGACCGGCACGGGCGCAGCCTGGGGCGGGGGCGCCGGAGGTTCGGGAGCCGCCGGTGGCTTGGCCGCCTGGCGAATCCCGCCGAGGGCCAGCCGGGCTCCGGCGGCCGGGCGTGAGGCGGGCGGGTCGGCTGCAGGAGCGGGCGGGGGTGGGAGCGCGGCCGCGGGGGCCGCGGACGCCGCGGCTGGGCCCATCGACGCCCGGCTGCTCAGGTCGCGCTCGAGGCGCTCGAGGCGCTCGATCCGCTCGAGCAGGGCGGCGGGGGAGGAGTCGAGCTCGGGGCGGCACAGGCGGACGAGGGCCACCTCCAGGAGGATCCGGGGGTCGGGTGCCTCCCGCATGTCGACGAGCGTCTCCCCCAGCACCTCCATGGCCCGCACGGTCGCGGCCCGCCCCAGCCGGTGGGCCTCGGCCTCGACGGCGGCGATCTCCTCGTCGGGCAGCCCGACCAGGGCCGGGGAGACGCTGACCAGCAGGGCCTGGCGCAGCCGTTCCAGCACGTCGGTGGCCACCTGTCGGGGGTCGTGGCCGGCGCCGCACCTCTCGGCCACGGCCGCCAGCGCCCGGCCGGCGTCGCGCTCGCAGAGGGCCTCGACGAACTCGCCGACGGACGGTGCGTGGTGGTCGATCCCCCCGGCCGCCGCCACCTGGTCGAGGACGGACAGGGCGTCGCGCACCGACCCCTTGCCCCGCCGGGCCACGAGCTCGACGACCTCGGCGGGCACGTCGAGCCCGGCCTCGGCGGCCACCCACTTGAGGTGCTGGGTCAGCAGGTCGAGGGGCAGGAGCCGGAACTCGAAGTGCTGCGTGCGGCTGCGAATGGTGGGCAGCACCCTCTGGGGCTCGGTGGTCGCCAGCACGAACACCACGTGGGCGGGAGGCTCCTCGAGGGTCTTGAGCAGGGTGGTGGAGGCGTCGGTGGTCAGCATGTGGACCTCGTCGACGATGTAGACCTTCCACCGGCCCGGCGTGCCCAGGGCGGCCCGGGCCACCAGCTCCCGCATGGCGTCCACCCCCCGGTTGGAGGCGGCGTCCAGCTCGACCACGTCGAGCGAGCGGCCCTCGGTGATGCCCACGCAGGACTCGCAGGTGCCGCAGGGCTCCCCGTCGTCCTCGTTCGGGCAGTTCAGGGCCTTGGCCAGGATGCGGGCCGACGACGTCTTCCCCGTCCCCCGGGGGCCGCTGAAGAGGTAGGCGTGGGCCACCCGGCCCTCACGGACGGCGTTGCGCAGCGTCTGGCTCACGTGGTCCTGGCCCTTGAGCTCCGACCACCGTTGGGAGCGGAACCGCCGGTAGAGCGACTGGTACGGCCCGGACCCCGGAGACATCGGGGTCGAGAGTACCTGCCGCCTAGGACAACGCCCTTACCTGCCGTTCCCTGCGACGGTCCTGCGACGAGCAGCCGTCGGCCGCGAGCGCTTCGGTTGCGAACGGGCCCGGTCGGCCCTGGGCGCACCCGTCGCCTCGCGTTTCACGAACGCGTTGTATACCGCGACGAGGGCCGCCTTCTCGTCTTCGGCGAGGAGAGGGCTCTGGATGATGGCCCCCTCCACGGTCAACGGCCTGGACAGCGCCTCGACCGGGAGGTACCCGAGGGGCCGGGAGAGGTGCCCGGGCTCCAGGGCCAGCGACCGCTCGATACGGAAGACCGTGTCGGCTGCCGGCTCGTACTTGCCGTTGATCCAGCCGCTCACCGACGACTGCGTCGTCCCCAGCGCCCCGGCCAGGTGCTCCTGCTTCATCCCCCGGGCCCGTAGAGCCTCGGCCAGGAGCCGGCCGAAGCAGGCTCGGCGATCGCCGTCCTTGCCACTCTCCGTGGTACCCGCCGTCTTCGTACTGCTCATGCATCACGCTCCCCAGCGTCGTCGCTACGGAGCGTACACAACGCTCCCTTCTCCGATGAGCGAGCGCGGTGCGACCGATACAAGTCGTTGACGATCGACGGGTCGGTAGACAGAGCTCGACCTGGCCTCGCGAGTGGCCGTTCTGACCGGCGCCTTCCGACGCCAAGTCGCCCGCCGCTCTACGCAGCGGCCAGGCTGGACTGCGGCACACGGATCGGCCCGCTGAGAGCTGCTGCCTGGTTCTGCGCTAGAGGCGGTGGACACGCCCCTGACCTGCACTGTTGTCGCTGGCAGCGTACGACGAAAGGGCGCGCCTATCAACCTCTCGACTACGGGTTGCTGTACTTCCTGCGCCCGTCTGGCGACTGTAGGCAGATCACGTCTGGCGTGGGCGGGGGGCAAGACGTCCAGTCAGAGCCAACACCAGGACCAGTAAGAGCGGGGTTGCCGACGTCTCCAGGCTCAAAGTCGGCGACGGGGCCAGGGTGGCTCACTTCGGGCGACGGTGGTTGTGGGCCTCGCTGCTCACCGAGCATGGGTGCAGTGGACCCAGTGCTCTCGCCAACGAAGTCGCCCCCAC
>DATAAD010000055.1:0-37905 GCA_036260295.1 Acidimicrobiales bacterium
GGGACGTGGCTTCCCATGGCGATGAAGGTCTGGATCGACCAGGATCTGTGCACCGGCGACGGTCTCTGCGAGGAGATCGCCCCCGAGGTGTTCACGCTGCTCGACGACGGCCTGGCCTACGTCAAGGAGGGTGGCAAGGTCCTGAGCGACCCCGGCGGCGTCGAGGGCCTGGCCGTGGTCCCCTCCGGCCAGGAGGACGGCACCATCGAGTCGGCCGAGGAGTGCCCGGGGGAGTGCATCTTCATCGAGGTCGACTAGTCGAGCTTCGCTCGACGGAACGGCTTCGCGCCGGCTCTCGGCGGCACTGACTTCGGGTTTCGACACGGCAAGCCCTTCGGGCGCCGTGTCGAGCCGGCTGCCCCGGACGGGGCGCCGGCGTGGCGCGCAAACCCCGGCCGGTCCCGACAGCGTTGCGGCCCTAGGCCGGAGCGGCGTCGGGGTCGAGATCCAGGGACGCGGAGTTGATGCAGTAGCGCATGCCGCTGGGGCCGGGGCCGTCCGGGAAGAGGTGGCCGAGGTGGCCGTTGCACGCCCGGCACGTGACCTCGGTGCGGCGCATCCCGTAGCTGAGGTCCTCGTGCAGCTCGACCGCCTCGGCGATCGCAGGCTCGGTGAAGCTCGGCCAGCCGGTGCCCGAGTCGAACTTGGCGTCCGAGCTGAACAGCGCCGCCCCGCAGCCGGCGCAGCGGTACGTGCCGTCGTCCTTGGTGTAGGTGTACTTGCCGGTGAAGGCCCGCTCGGTGCCCTTGCGGCGGAGCACCTCGTACTGCTCAGGGGTCAGCTCCTGCCGCCACTCCTCGTCCGTCTTCGACACTTGGCTCATGACGACCAGGCTACGCCGGGCTCCGTCGCTACCCGATGCAGAGGCCGGTGCTGACGGGCGTCGCCGGCCGAGCCTCGAGCACGCTGCGCAGCTCGGAGGCGGCCAGGGCGAAGGCGGTGGTGTCCTCGTCGGGGGAGATGGCGAACGCCACCCCCACCACCTCGCCGTCGCCGTTGACGAGGGCGCCCCCCGAGTCGCCCGGTGCCAGGTCGGCGGCCAGCACGTAGATGGTCCGGCGGGTCAGGGCCAGGTCGTAGAGGTCGGGGCCCACGCTGTTGACCTGCTGGCGGAGGGAGGCGGGCGAGACCTCGACGGCGGCTTGGCCCCCGGGGTGGCCGAAGACGGCTCCGGTCGTCCCCACCCGCCCCTCGCCGAGGCGAAGGGGCGTCTGGCCCAGGCCCGGCACGTGGAGGAGGGCCAGGTCGCGGGCGGGGTCGAAGGCGGCGATCTGGGCCCGCAGGCGGCGGCCGTCGGGCCGGACGACCGTCGTCCGCCGCTGGCCGGCGACCACGTGGGCGTTGGTCGCCACCAGGTCCGGCCCCACCGCGAACCCGCTGCCGTCGCGCTCGAAGCCGCAGGCGACTCCCTCGACCTTCACCGTGCTGGCCGCCACCCGGGCCACGACCTCCGGGGCGATCGGCGCCTGGGCCGGAGGAGGGCCGGTGTCGATGGAGGGGATCAGCCCGTCGAAGACGTGCGGCGCGCCGGCCGGGCCGGCCAGGCGGCGGAGGGCCTGTGAGGTCTCCGGGGGCTCGGGGAAGGCGGCTTCGATGGCCCGGACCAGGGCCGAGTCCCGGGCCAGCCCGGACAGCGACCCCGAGACGTTGCTGAGCGGGGGCAGCACCAGCAGCCACACCCCCAGGAGGACGGCGACCGGCGCCGCCGCCGCCCCCGCCACCTTGTCCCAGCGGCGGGCGTCACCCTCCTCGGGCAGGAAGGCCCGCCGGAAGTGCGTCCCCAGGAGGATCCCGGCCCGCTGCCCGGCGAAGCCGGCGCCGACGAACAGCAGGGCGGCCACCAGCAGGCGCAGGCCCGGGTCTTCCCCGCCGAGGGTCGTGGCGAGCGGCGGGAGCAGGAGGGTGACGACGACCAGCGACTGGATCAGCACGACCCACGACGTGGCGCCGGTCAGCAGGCCGAGCCGCCACCCTCCGCCGATCGAGGTGACGAGCAGGATGACGATGACGAGGTCGAGGACGTTCACCCGAGGACGGGGTCCGCCGACCTTCGGGCCGCGGTGAGGAACCCGGTATGAGCCACCATCCGGTGGTCCGGGCGCACGGACTGCCCCTCGACGTGCCAGGAGCGCTGGAGCACCTCGAGCGTCTCGGCCAGCACGAACGGGCCGCCGTCGAGCGCCTCCCGCAGCTGGGCCACCTGGCCGATGGTCGGCAGGTAGGAGACGAGGATCCCGCCGGGGCGCAGGGCGGTGGCCGCGTGCTTGACCACCCGCCACGGCTCGGGAAGGTCGAGCATCACCCGGTCGAGGCCCGCCTCGTCGATGCCCTCGTAGACGTCGCGCCGCTCCACCCGGTAGGGGAGGCCGTCGCCCAGGAACGAGGCCACGTTGGCCCGGGCCTTGGCCGCGAAGTCCTCCCGCAGCTCGTAGCCCACCACCTCGGCGCCCGCCCGCAGCAGGGTCATGGACAGCGCCCCCGAGCCGACGCCGGCCTCGAGAACTCGGGCCCCGGGGAAGACGTCGGCCAGCAGCAGCAGGGGGCCGAGGTCCTTGGGGTAGATGACCTGCGCACCTCGGGGCATGGAAAGGACGAAGTCGGACAGGGTCGGGCGCAGGACCAGGTACCGGGCACCCGAGGTCGACCGCACCGTGGACCCCTCGGGTTGCCCCAGGAGCGCGTCGTGGGGAGTGACCCCCGCGTGGGTGTGGAACTCGCCGCCCTCCCGCAGGGTGACCAGGTAGCGCCGGCCCTTGCCGTCGATCAGCAGGGCCTTGTCACCCGGCGCGAAGGAGGGGTCCACCCGGCCCATGATGGCGGAGGACGGGGACTACTCGGCGCGAGGGAAGTGCTGGATGACGAGCGACTGCCCCGGGTGCAGCTCCTCGCAGTAGACGACGTCGGGCTCGCGCTTGACGGCCCGGCGGACGATCTGCAGCCCCCCGGCGGTGAGGCCGACGGCGAGCCAGCCCCGGGATCCCCCGATGCCCCTGGCCAGGCCGATCCTGCGCAGGAACCCGAGCATCAGACCCTTCTGATCTCCACCACCGTGGACTTGCGGCGGCCCCGGCGCTTGCCGAGGAGGAACGCCACCACGACCACGGCGACCGCCACCCCGCCGGCGATGGCCAGGATCGGCGTCCTGGCCGCCTCGGCGGTCTCCTGGACCTCGCCCCGCATGTCGCGGAGCTTGGCCTCGATGTCGGCCCGGGTGATCCGGCGCTGGATCCCGGCGTCAGCGCTCACGGTCCCTGCCTCTCTGACCTCGGTTGCGGGCCTTCAGGGCGCCACCGGCGATGGCGCCGCTCACGATGAGGACCAGCACGTAGGGGATCCATGTACGCCGCCCGTCGAAGGCCGAGCCCGTCTCGGTCTGCAGCAGCCGGAGCCCTCCCAGCAGCAGGAGGACGGCGCCCAGGCTGCCCAGGAAGGCGCCGGCCAGGCCGAAGCCGAGGAACCGGCCCAGGTTCCTGATCGGGTCGAGCGTCTCCTGCTTCGCGTAGCCGACGACGAGCTGGAAGAGATCCTGGGCCTCTCCAGGAAGGCTCTTGTCGCTCGACTTCGGGTCGTCCCGCCTCGCCATGATGTGCTTCCTATCCCCCGGCCAACCGCTGCGCAAGCACGTCGTCCTCCTCGCGCAGCAGGTTGAGCACCACATCCAGGCGTTCACCCGCCCCGTCCGTCTCCAACACCCGCTGGGCGTCGAGGGGGCCGAGGCCGCTCAGGGCGACTGCCTGCCAGGTGGCCACCGCCGGGTCGCGGCCCAACCCCTCGGGCATCTCCCCCACCGGCTCCCCCAGCTCGACCCGCGCCGCCACCACACGGCGCAGCACCCGCTCGAGCTCGTCGCGCCGGGGCGAGGCGTCCTCGGCCATCGGCGGCTCGACGCAGGGGACGACCTCCGCCCGCGGGTACGGGTCGTCGGGCAGCCAGCGCCGCACCCGGATGCGCTCCTCGCCGACCACCGCCATCACCCACCGGCCGTCGTCCAGCTCCACCGCCTCGGCGACCCGCGCCCCGGTGCCCACGTCGAAGCGGAGGTCGCCGCCGCCGACCTCGCTGCCCCGTTCGATGAGGACCACGCCGAGCCGCCGGTCGCCGCCCACGCAGTGGCGGGCGAGCGCCCGGTACCGCGGTTCGAAGATGTGCAGGGAGATGGCCGTGGCGGGCAGGAGCACGCTCCCGAGCGGGAACATGGGCAGCTCGACCGCGGTCACCCGGCCGGGGCCTTGGGGCCGAGCTCGTCGGGCGAGGGTGCCCGCGGGTAGCCGGCGAGCACGTTCGCCACCCGGTCCTGGAGCCCGGCGCCGGCCGAGTTGGAGGGCAGCTCGTTGGCCAGCAGGCTGAAGGCGATGCTCCGGCCGCCCTGGCCGGTGGCGTACCCGCTCAGCGCCACGACTCCCTCCAGCGAGCCGGTCTTGGCCCGGATCCGGCCGGCGGCCGGGGTGCCCAGGAACCGGCGGAAGAGCGTGCCGTTGCGGCCGGCCTCGGGCAGGCCCCGGGTGAGGGGACCGGCGTCGCCGGCCTGGGCCACCACCCGCTGGAGCACCGAGCAGGTGAGCCGGTCGGTCCGGTCGAGGCCCGAGCCGTCCACCGCCGTCATGTCCTCCCCGGTCACGCCGGCCAGCTGGCGCAGGCGCTCGGCCATGGCCGCCAGCCCGGCGGTGGTCGACCCCGGGCTGCCGGGCCGGGTCCCCATCTCCTTGACCAGCATCTCGGCGGCCAGGTTGTCGCTGTTCTGCAGGACCTCGGCCACGATCTCCGTGAGCGGCTCGGACTGGATGGAGGTGACCAGCGGAGCGCCGCCGGGCGCCTTGCCCGTGCCCGTGTCGCCCACCGTCACCCCCCGGGCCCGGAGAAGGCCGGCCAGGACGGAAGCGGCGTGGGCCGGAGGGGAGACGGCGACCGCCGGCGGGGTCGTGCTGGAGAAGGCCTTGTCCACGACGAGGGCGGAGATGGGGCTGATGTCGAAGTTCACGATGTAGCGGGGGTTCCAGCTGGGCACCAGGCGCTCGCTGTCGTAGCGGCTCTCATCACCGAGCAGGCGTCCCACCCTCCGTACGCCCGCGGCCACCACCTTGTCGGCCAGTGTCTCGATCGACGTCGACCGCCGGGGCTGGCCCATGTAGCCGCCGTCGGCGGCGAAGTCGGCGGTCGAGAGCAGGGGGTCGCCGCCGCCCACCAGGTACAGGTCGCCGACCGCCCCGTCGGACGGCGCCCCGCCGGCCCGCACCTCGGTGGTGAACCGCGTCTGGGGACCGAGCTGGGCCAGGGCCGCGGCGCTGGTCATCACCTTCATCGTCGACGCCGGGATGAGGGACAGGGAGTCGTTGCGGGCGTAGTGCACCCTGCCCCCACCGGGATCGCCGACCACGAGGCACGAGCGCTCGCGCCCCCCGGCGTACACCGGGTCTCCGAAGATCCGGTCGAGGTCGGCGGCCAGGTGGGTGTCGGCCACCTCCCGCGACAGCAGGTCGGGCACCCGGCGCACGCTGAAGACGGGGGTGGCCAGGGCCGGCGACGGCGGGGTGGGCGGCGCCTCCTGGGCCTGCACGGCCACCGGCGGCGAGCACAGGAGGGCGAGGGCCACCGCCACCGCCCGGACGTTCATACCTGCGATGGCTGGCCTTCCCGGTACTCGGCCCGCAGCACCCGCTTGAGCAGCTTGCCGCTCTCGGTGCGGGGCAGCTCGGGGCGGAAGTCCCACGAGCGGGGGCGCTTGAAGCGGGCCAACCGCCCGGCCAGGAAGGCGTCGAGCGCCGAGGGATCGAGCTGGCGGCCCGGTTTGGCCACGACCACGGCGTGGACCCGTTCCCCCCACTCGTCGTCAGGGAGGCCGATGACGGCGGCGTCGGCGACATCGGCATGGGCGTGGAGGGCGGCCTCGACCTCGGCCGGGTAGACGTTCATGCCCCCGGTGATGATCATGTCGGTCTTGCGGTCGCAGATGTACAGGTAGCCCTCGTCGTCGAGCCAGGCCACGTCGCCGACCGACTTCCACCCCTCGTCGCCGGGCAGCTCCGGCATCTGCTCCGCCATCCGGTGGTAGCCGTCGATGGCGAGAGCGGTGCGGACGAACAGCTCGCCCGCCTCGCCGGCCGGTCGCTCGGTCCCGTCGTCGCCCACCACCTTGAGCTCGATGCCCCCGTACGGCCGTCCGCACGAGCCCGGCTTGCGCAGCTGGTCCTCGGGCCGCAGCACCGTGGCGATGCCCAGCTCGGTGGAGCCATAGACCTCGTACAGGAACCCGTCCCCGAGCTTGGCCACCACTTCCTGCTTGAGGGCGTAGGGCACGGGGGCGGCGTTGGCGATGACCGTCCGCAGCGAGGACAGGTCGGCAGCGGCGAGCAGGGCGTCCGGCAGGGCCACGATGCGCTTGAGGTGGGTGGGCGTGACGAACGCCGAGGTGACACGGTGCTCGCCCACCAGGCGGACCCACTCGGCCGGGTCGAAGCTGCGCATGACGACCAGCGTGCCGCCGGTGATGTGGGTCAGCAGGGCGAAGGCGTTGGGGCCGGCGTGGTACAGCGGACCGGTCACCAGGTGCACCTCAGACGAGCCGAAGTTCAGCGCGGCCATCATGGCGCCGAGGAGGGGCCGGTCGGAGCGGCTGCGGATCGCCCCCTTGGGACGGCCGGTGGTGCCCGACGTGTACATCATCGCCGTCCCGTAGTCGGCCTTGGGCGGCGGCTCCCCCGGGGCGCCGAGGGCCTTGACCTCCTCCACCGGCCGCATCCCGGGACAGGTGCCCCGGAACGACAGGGCCAGGCGCAGGTGCGGGAGGCGGGGCACCAGTCCGGCGATCGTCGGGGCGTAGGCGGCGTCGACCATCACCACCGCGGCGTCGCTGTCGGAGAGCACGTGGTGGCACTCCTCCGCCGTGAACCGGTACGGCAGGGGGACGGCAACCAGGCCGAGCTTGCGGCAGGCGTGCATGAACACGACCACCTCGGTGCTGTTGGGCCCGCACCACACGCCCCGCTCCCCCGCCTTGATCCCCAGGGCGGCCAGCCCGCTGCTCACCCGGTTGATCTCGGCGTTGAGCTCGGACCGAGTCGTGGTGACGGCGCCCTCGACGACGGCGACGGCATCCGGGTCGGCGGCGGCCCACGCTGCGATCGGGTCCGCAGGAGCGTCGGCCATGGCCGGCAACTCTAATTCCCGAGCGACTAGGGGCCGGGGCCACCGTACGCTCGCCGCCATGTCCCCGGGCTGGATCCGCCGGCTGTGGCCGTACCTCATGGCTCACCGGGCCGACGTGATCGTCTCCTTCGGCGCCGCCCTCATCGGCCTGGCCGTGGCCGCCTTCACGCCGGTGATCCAGAAGGTGATCATCGACGACGTCATCCTCGCCGACCGCCGACCGCTCGCCCCCTGGCTGGCCCTGCTGGTGGCCGCCGCGGTCTTCCGCTTCGCCGTGGCCCACGTCCGGCGCTGGATCGGCGGGCGGGTCGCCCTCAGCGTCCAGTACGACCTGCGCAACGCCATCTACGAGCGGCTGCAGCGCCTCGACTTCGCCCGCCACGACGACTTCCAGACCGGGCAGCTCGTGTCCCGTGCCGGCTCCGACGTCGGCCTCATCCAGACCATGCTCGCCTTCCTGCCCCTGGCCAGCGGGAACGTGCTGATGGTCCTGCTGTCCCTCGGGATCATGGCCTTCCTCTCGCCGCTGCTGACGGTGGTGAGCCTGGTCGTCGTCCCCGCCATCCTGTGGATCGCCAACCGCCTGCGCGACAGCGTGTTCCCCGCCGCCTGGCACGCCCAGCAGCGGGCGGCCGAAGTGGCCGGCGTGGTCGACGAGGCGGTGTCGGGCGTGCGGGTGGTCAAGGGGTTCGGGCAGGAGGAGCGCGAGCTGCGGCGCCTGGCCGAGACGGCGGAGGACCTGTTCGCCTCCCGCCTGCGGGCCCTGAAGGTCCAGGCCCGGTACGGCTCCGCCCTGCAGGCCGCCCCCGCGCTGGGCCAGGTGGCGGTCCTGGCCTTCGGCGGCTGGCTGGCCCTCGAGGGGCGGATCAGCATCGGCACGTTCCTCGCCTTCTCCACGTACCTGTTCCAGATGGTGGGGCCGGTCCGCATGCTGTCGGTGCTCACCGTGGTGGCCCAGCAGGCCCGGGCCGGCGCCGAGCGCATCTTCGAGCTGCTCGACTCCACACCCGTCGTCGCCGAGCGCCCCGACGCCCGCCCCCTCCCTGCGGTCCGGGGCGAGATCGTCTTCGACAACGTCACCTTCGGCTACCTGCGGTCCGAGCCCGTGCTGCGCGCCTTCTCCCTCACCGTGGGGCCCGGCGAGACGGTGGCCCTCGTGGGCCCCTCGGGCTCCGGGAAATCGACGATCTCCCTGCTCCTCCCCCGCTTCTACGAGGTCCAGTCGGGCAGCGTCCGCATCGACGGGGTCGACGTTCGGGACGTCACCCTGGACTCGCTGCGCCGCCAGATCGGCGTCGTGTTCGAGGAGTCGTTCCTGTTCTCCGACTCGGTCCGGGCCAACATCGCCTACGGGCGCCCCGACGCCACCGACGAGGAGGTGGTGGCCGCGGCCGAGGCGGCCGAGGCCCACGACTTCGTCACGGCCCTGCCACAGGGCTACGAGACCCGCCTGGGCGAGGGCGGCCTCAGCCTCTCCGGGGGCCAGCGCCAGCGGCTGGCCCTCGCCCGGGCCCTGCTCACCAACCCGCGGGTCATGGTCCTCGACGACGCCACGTCGGCCGTCGACGCCAAGGTGGAGGAGGAGATCCACGGAACCCTCCGCCGCCTGCTGCAGGGGCGGACCACCCTGCTCGTCGCCCACCGCCGGTCGACGCTGCGCCTGGCCGACCGCATCGCCGTGGTCGACAGGGGGGCGGTCGTCGACGTGGGGACCCACGAGGAGCTGACCAGCCGCTGCAAGCTCTACCGGCTGCTCCTGGCCGGGCCCGGCGCCGGCATCGACGAGGTGGTGACCGAGGAGCACGAGGAAGCAGCGCCCGCGGAAGGGGCGATCACGCCGTCGGCCTGGCCGGCGGCCGACGGGCAAGGGCCACGGGCTCGGGTCGACGTCGCGGGTGAGGGGTCGCGCGGCGGTGGGGGCATGCACTTCGGCGCTGACCGCATGGCGATGGTGTCGGCCACGCCCGAGCTCCTGGCCGCGGTGGACGCCCTGCCTCCTGCCGCCGACAGGCCCGAGGTCGACGTGGACCGGGAGTCGCGGCCCGACCCCCACTTCACCCTCGGGCGGTTCCTGCGCCCGTACCGCCTGCCGCTCGCTCTCGGCCTGGCCCTCGTCGTCCTCGACGCCGTCGCCAACCTCGCCGGCCCCGCCCTGGTCCGCCACGGCCTCGACCGGGGCGTGGTCGAGGGGGCGGCACGGGCCCTGTGGGCGACGACCGCGGCCTTCCTGGCCGTGGTGGTCGGCGACTGGCTCGTCGTCTGGGCCCAGCAGCGCTACACCGGCCGCACGGCCGAGCGCCTCTTGTTCGCCCTCAGGGTCCGCATCTTCGCCCACCTCCAGCGGCTCGGCATCGACTACTACGACCAGGAGATGGCGGGCCGGATCATGACCCGCATGACGACCGACGTGGAGTCGCTCTCCACCCTCCTGCAGACCGGCCTGATCAACGCCGTGGTCGGCCTCCTCACCCTGGTCGGCGTGGCCCTGGTGCTCCTGGTCATGAACCCCGTCCTGTCGATCGCCACCTACGTGGTCCTCGTCCCCCTCGTGGTGGCGACGATCTGGTTCCGGCGCCTGTCCACCCGGGCCTACGGGACGGCGCGGGAGCGCATTGCCACCGTCAACGCCAACCTGCAGGAGAGCGTGTCCGGCGTGCGGGTGGCCCAGGCCTACGGTCGCCAGGACCGCAACATCGACGACTTCCGCAAGGTGTCCAAGGGGCACCTGGACGCCCGCATGCGCGCCCAGCGGCTCGTCGCCACCTACTTCCCCTTCGTGGAGATGCTGTCGGAGATCGCGGCGGCGGTCGTGCTCGGCGTCGGTTCGGGGCTGATCGGCGACGGCGGCCTGTCCTCGGGCGAGCTGGTCGCCTTCCTGCTCTACCTCAACCTGCTGTTCGCCCCCATCCAGCAGCTCTCCCAGGTGTTCGACACCTACCAGTCGGCCCGGGCCTCCGTCACCCAGATCGGCGCCCTCCTGGCCACCCAGCCCTCGGTCACCGAGCCCGGTTCCCCGGTCGACCCCGGGACGCTGCGGGGCGCCGTCCGGTTCGAGAGCGTCCGCTTCCGCTACCCGGGCGCGTCGACCGAGGCCCTGACCGGGATCGACCTCGACGTCGCCCCCGGCCAGTCCGTGGCCCTGGTCGGGGAGACGGGCGCGGGCAAGTCGACCGTGCTCAAGCTGGTGGCCCGCTTCTACGACCCCACCGCGGGCCGTGTCCTCGTCGACGGCCACCCGCTCACCGACCTCGACCTCGGGGCCTACCGGCGCCAGCTCGGGTACGTTCCCCAGGAGGCGTTCCTGTTCTCGGGCACGCTGCGGGACAACATCGCCTACGGCCGGCCCGAGGCGAGCGACGCCGAGGTCGAGGAGGCGGCTCGGGCGGTGGGGGCCCACCCGTTCATCGCCGGGCTCCCCGGCGGGTACCTCCACCCGGTGACCGAGCGCGGTCGGTCGCTGTCCTCGGGCCAGCGCCAGCTCATCGCCCTGGCCCGCGCCCGCCTCGTCGACCCCGCCATCCTCCTGCTCGACGAGGCCACGTCGACCCTCGACCTGGCCAGCGAGGCCAGGGTGACCCGGGCCATGGGGGCGGTCGCCCGAGGACGGACCACGCTCCTGATCGCCCACCGCCTTCAGACGGCCATGACCGCCGACCGCATCGTCGTGATCGACGAGGGCAGGGTCGTGGAACAGGGCGCCCATGCCGACCTGCTGGCGCGGGGCGGCCGGTACGCGGCCATGTGGGCTGCGTTCGAGGGGGGTCCTCCGGCGCTCGCCGGACGCGGCGCCTGAGACGACGTTCGACCGGGGCGGCGGCGGGGAAGGACGACGGTCACAGCGAGTGCGGAGGTGTTCCATGCCGGTCGTGGCGAGGTTGCTGGCCGCCGTGGTGCTGACCGCGGCCGTGCTGACCGGCGCGGCGACGGCCGCGTCGGCGGAGAGCAGGGAGTGGGGCACGTGGGTCGGGAGGGTCGAACGGCACGGGGCCCACTTCGACTACGTCGGCAGGCCGTGCCCGGTGGAGGCGGAGGTCTGCGCCGCGTTCGTCGCCCGCTACCGGATCGTGCCGCTCACCAGGGAGGCCCGCACCGACCTGCCAGCCGCCGCCGGCGGGACGGCGACTCTCGAGGGGTTCCTCGTGCCTCGGGGCGACGGGACGCACCACGGCCTGCTGTTCGTCTCGGAGCTCCGACTCTAGTCCGACGACTCCTCCTGGGCCTCGGCGAAGAGCATGAACCAGGCCACGACGAGGCCGTCGAACAGCAGGAGGCAGAAGAGGAAGAACTCGATGTTGCGCGGCGACGGGATGTTCAGGTCGTCGGCGATCTCGGGGAAGACGGCGACCACGCCGATGGCGGCGAACAGGGCGGCGCCGATCCAGTTTCCCACCGTGTTCGCCCTGGCCCACGGTTCCCGCGAGCGCCGGTTCAGACCGATGAGGAGCACGATGGCGAGGGCCGACGTCACCCCGAACGCTACCCGCCACAGCAGCGAGCTCTCCGAGTCGATGAGCGCCAGCAGGCACATCATCCCCGGGAAGGCGAGCTGGACGGAGACCGACGACGCCCGCCGGAAGTGGTCGCGGTCGGCGATCCATTCGCGGAAGCGGGCTTGAGCCACGTACATCCACAGGCCGGTGACGGTGAGCGAGACGGTGGCGAAGGTGCTGTAGAAGTCGGCGAACACGCGGGCAACGTACCGGAGGGGGTGGCCGTACGCTGGATGGCGCCGATGAGGAAGCAGCGACTGCGCGAGCGCCTGGCCGAGGCCGAGCGCAGGGCCGCGGAGGCCGAGGAGCGAGCCGAGCGGGCCGCGGCGGAGGGGGCTCGCCTGCGGGACGCCCTCGACGCCCTCCCCCATGCCGTGGTCGTCTGCGACCCCGCCGGCGAGGTCGTCCTCCGGAACCGGCGCAGCCTCGACCTCGAGGGCGGCCACCACACCGCGGCCCTGGTGGGGCGTGCGGTCGAGGAGGTGGCGGCGGCGGCGGCCGGCACCCGGGCGGTCAGCCAGACCCTCGACCTCCACGGGCCCCCGCCGCGCACGCTCGAGATCACCGGCACCCCCCTGGGCCGGCCCGACCGGTCCTCGGGCACCGTCGTCCTGGTCGAGGACGTCTCCGAGCTGCGCCGCCTCGAGGCGGTGCGCCGGGACTTCGTCGCCAATGTCAGCCACGAGCTGCGCACGCCGGTCGGCGCCATGGGCGTGCTGGCCGAGACGCTGGCCGACGAGACCGACCCCGAGGTCGTCCGCCGCCTGGCCGCGCGCATGACGGCCGAGGCCGAGCGGGCCGGGCACCTCGTCGACGGGCTCCTCGACCTGTCGCGGATCGAGGCCGGCGGGCTCCACCAGCGGGAGCGGCTCGACGTCTCGTCGGTCGTCGCTGCCGCCGTCGTCCGCGTCCAGCCGCTCGCCGACCAGCGCGGCGTCGAGCTCCTCACCCGGCCCGGCCCGTCCGGCCTGTTCGTGGAGGGCGACGAGCGCCAGCTGGCCTCGGCCGTGACCAACCTCCTCGAGAACGGCGTGAAGTACTCCGACGAGCGGTCCGTCGTGGAAGTGGAGACCGCGACCTTCGGGGACTGGGTCGACGTCGTCGTCCGCGACCGCGGCATCGGCATTCCCGCCAAGGACCTCGAGCGGGTCTTCGAACGGTTCTACCGGGTTGACCGGGCCCGCAGCCGAGACACCGGCGGCACCGGGCTGGGGCTGGCCATCGTGCGCCACGTGGCCACCAAACACCGCGGGCGCGTGCTCGTCGAGTCCGAGGAGGGCGTAGGGTCGTCGTTCACCCTCCGCCTTCCGGCCGCCTAGGAGCCATGCCCGAGACCCGCAAGCTCTTCCACGAGGAGCTCGACCAGCTGCACGCCGACGCGGTGCGCCTGGCCGCGCTCGCCTCGGAGGCCATCCAGGCGGGCACGACGGCGCTGCTCGACTTCGACCTCAGCGCGGCCAAGGTGGTCATCGCCGACGACAAGGTGCTCGACGACCTCACCCATTCCATCGAGGAGCGCATCTACCTCGCGCTGGCCCGTCAGCAGCCCATGGCCGTCGACCTGCGGATGCTGGTGACCGTCCTGCGCATCATCCACGAGCTCGAGCGGATCGGCGACCTCATGGTGAACGTGGCCAAGGCCGCCCGCCGGCTGTACCCCGGGCCGCTCGACCCCAAGGTCCGGGGGATCATCGACCACATGCGCCGGCAGGCGACCGCCCAGCTGCAGCTGGCCACCGACACCTTCGCCGAGCGGGACCCGGCCAAGGCGTCGGCCCTGGGCGACATGGACGACGTCATGGACGACCTCCAGAAGGAGCTCTACCGCACCATCTTCAGCGCCGGCGCCCACGACGAGGCCGAGGTGCAGCGGGCGGTGCAGGTGGCGCTCCTCGGCCGCTACTTCGAGCGCATCGCCGACCACGCGGTGAACATCGGCGAGCGGGTCGGCTACATGGTGACCGGCGCCTTCAACCCCGATTAGACGCGGCCGCAGAGGCGGGCCGTGCTCCACTGGTCCCAGCCGTCGCGGGCCAGCAGCCTGCGGGCCGCCTCGTCCTGGACCGCGGGAGGGTGGTCCTGGGCGCTCCCGCTGTAGCCGAGGGACTGCCACGTGGAGTCCAGGAACTGGTAGGCGCCGCCGCCGGGCGACTTGTAGTTGTTGCCGGACTCGAGCTGGCGGATGCAGGCGAAGGTCTCGTCGACCGAGTCACCCGAGGCGGCGGGCGCGGGCTTCGTTGGCGCCGTCGTGGTCGGGGCGCGCGGGACGGTGGTGACGGCGCCGGCGCGAGGTGCCGGAGCCGCCGTCGTCGCCGGTGCCACCGCCGCGGCCTGGACCTGCCGGGCGGCCGCGGCCCGGGCCGCCTCGGCGTCGCGCCGGTCCTGCTCGGCGGCGACCAGTCGGGCCAGCTCGCCGTTGGCGGTGGCCAGCAGCGCCCGCTGGGCGGCGATGGCGTTGTCCAAGCGGCCGAGGTCCGACGCCAGCACCTCGGCCCGGCCGGCGGCGGTCTTGCGGGCGTCGGCCAGGCTCTTGCGCCGCGCCTCGAGGTCTTCGCGGGCGGCTTGGAGCCGGCCGATGGCCTGGCGGTCCTCACCGGCGGCGATGCGCAGGTACGTCCGGCGGGCCGCGGCGTCGTTCACCGTGGCCCGGGCCATTCGGCCGAGGAAGGTGACGGTGCCGCCACTGGCGTAGGCGGCCTGGGCGTGGACGACGAGCAGGCGGCGGGCGTCGTCCTGGCGACGGGTGGCGGAGGCCAGGTCGGCCTCGGCCCGGGCCACGGCGGCGTCGGCCACCACCACCTCGTCGCGCGCCCGGCGGTGCTCGCGGTCGAGGGCCACGATGCTGCGGGCCTGCTCCTCGAGCCGGGAGGCGATGGCCGCCGCCTCGCTGCGCTTCTCCTCGATCTGCCCGGCCCCCGCCGGCGCCGCGGTCGCCAACAGGGCGACGAGGACCAAGGCGAGGGCGCCGATTCTCCTCCGAGGTGGTGCGGCCATCGACCTCCTGGGCAGGACTGGCTGGCCGAGCCGGGCCCCGCCGCCCGTCGCGGTCGCGTCACCCTAGGGCGGGGCCCACGAGGCGGACAAGCCGGGCGGCGGTGCCGCGAGCCAGTTCACCTCACGTTCACCTCTCGTCCACCGGGCGGACGAGTCGCCCCGGTACGTTCCAGTCGTGCGGAGACCGCTCGCAGCCGTCGTGGGCCTGGTGCTCGTCGGTCTGATGGCGGCGTGCGGGACCGACGACAACAGCGCCCGGCTGGGCGCCCGCCGGCCGGCGACGGTGCCCGGGTCGGCCGACGCCGCGGTGATCTCCGGGGCCGGCGCCACCTTCCCGGCCACGCTCGTCCAGGAGTGGATCAAGCACTACCGCGCCCTGGCCCCGGGGGTCACCATCAACTACCAGCCCATCGGCTCGGGTGCCGGAATCCAGCAGCTGACGGCCCGGACGGTGGACTTCGCCGGCTCCGACGTCCCGCTCAAGCCCAGCGAGGTGGAGGCCACCGGCGGCCCGGGCGCCGTCGTCCAGGTCCCCTGGACCGCGGGGGGCGTGGCTGTGGAGTACAACCTGCCCGGCGTCGAGGACCTGCGGCTCTCGCCGCCGGTCCTCGCCGGCGTCTTCGCCGGGCGGATCACCAGGTGGAACGACCCCGCGATCAGGGCCGACAACCCGGCGACGTCCCTGCCCTCGTCGGGCATCCAGGTCGTCCATCGCTCGGACGGCTCGGGCACGACCCAGGTCTTCACCGACTACCTGACCGCGGTCGCCCCCGACGTGTGGTCGTTCCCGTCAGGCAAGGACTGGCCACCGGGCACCGCGGGCACCGGGGCCAAGGGGTCGGACGGGGTCACCGCGGCGGTGAAGCAGTCGATGGGCGCCATCGGCTACGCCGAGCCCAGCTTCCCCAAGCAGGCCGGCCTCGGCATCGCCAGGGTGAGGAACGCCACCGGGCGGTTCGTGGGCCCGACCGCCGCGGCGGTGAGCGCGGCGCTGGCCAGCGCGACGGTGACGCCCGAGGGCACGCTGTCGCTGAACTTCACCCCGGTGAGCCCGGAGGCGTACCCGATCAGCAGCGCCAGCTACCTCATGTTCTACCGGTCGATGCCGGACCCGACCGAGGAGATTGCCCTCCGCCACTTCGCGGCGTGGGCGCTCACCGACGGCCAGGAGCTGGCCGAGGGGCTCGACTACGCCCCGCTCCCCGAGTCGATCCAGAACGCGGCCCTGGCCGCGGTGAGGCTGTGAGCGCCCCGGTCGCCACCCCCGAGGCTCCGCCCGGGCTCCCCGCCATCCCGGCCGGCGCCCATGCCGGCGACCGGCTGTTCCACGGCGTGACGACGGCCGTGGCCGTCGCCGTGCTCGTCGTCCTCCTGGTCATGACCGCCTTCCTGCTCACCCGGGCCTGGCCCGCGGTGCGCACCGCGGGGTTCGACTTCCTGACCGAGCGCGAGTGGTTCCCCGACGCCGTGCCCGCCCGCTTCGGCATCGCCGCCCTGGTGTGGGGGACGGTTCTCACCAGCGTGCTGGCCCTGGCCGTCGCCGTCCCCGTCGCCCTCGGGTCGGCCCTGTACGTGACCGAGTACGCGCCTCCCGCCGTCGGCCGCTGGATCGGGTACCTGGTCGACGTGCTGGCCGCCGTCCCCAGCGTGGTCTACGGCCTGTGGGGGCTGCTCTTCCTCGTGCCCCGGATGGTGCCACTCCAGCAGTTCCTGGCCGACCACCTGGGTTTCATCCCCTTCTTCCACAACCCCGACGACATCTTCGGCAAGTCGGTGTTCGCCGTGTCCGTCGTGCTCGCCCTCATGGTCCTGCCCATCGTGGCCGCCGTGTCGCGGGAGGTGTTCCGCCAGGTACCGAACGACCTGCGGGAGGCGGCGCTGGCCCTGGGCGCCACCCGCTGGGAGATGGTCCGCACCGCGGTGCTGCCGCCGAGCCGCAGCGGGGTGATCGGCGCGGTGATCCTCGGCCTGGGCCGAGCCCTGGGAGAGACCATCGCCGTGGCCCTCGTGCTGGCCGCCACGTTCGACGTGAACCTCCGGATCCTGCGGCCCGGTGGGAACACCATCGCCGCCAACATCGCCACCAAGTTCGGGGAGGCCGGGGCGATGGGGCGCTCGGCCCTGATCGCCAGCGGGCTCGTCCTCTTCGCCATCACCCTGGCCGCGACGGTCGCGGCGCGAGGAGTCATCCGTCGCACGGCGCGGGCGGTGACGGGAAGGCCGTGAGCAGTCCCCCGATCGGCATGCTGCGGTCCGGGCGGTTGTCGGCACCGCGCGCGGTGGCTGCGGCCGGCGCGGGCGTGGCCCTGACCGCGGTCGCCTTCTGGCTCACCCCGATGCAGGGCCGGGCCGACTTCCTCGTCGTCGCCTACCTGGCCGCCACCGCCGCCTACCTGCTCGCCGCCGCCCGGCTCGAGGGCCGGCGCTCGGTGGTCGACCGCCTGGCCGCGGTGATGATGGTGACCACCGTCGGCACCTGCCTGCTCGCCCTGGGCTCGGTGCTGGTGTACACCGCGGTCCGAGGAGTGAAGGCGCTCGACTGGTACTTCCTCACCCACTCGATGAACGGGGTCGGTCCCCGCGACGACGCCGGCGGCGCCTACCACTCGATCGTCGGCACGCTCGAACAGGTGCTGCTGGCGACGCTGATGGCGGTGCCGTCCGGCCTGCTGGTCGCCGTCTACCTCGCCGAGTACGGCCGGGGGCGCCTGGCCACGCTGGTACGGGCGGTGGTCGACGTCATGGTGGGCATACCGTCGATCGTCGCGGGGTTGTTCATCTACGCCTTCTGGGTTCTCGGCCTGGACCGCGGGTTCTCGGGGTTCGCGGCCGCCATGGCCCTGGCCATCCTCATGCTTCCCATCGTCGTGCGCTCCGCAGAGGAGATGATCAAGCTGGTCCCCGCCGCCCTGCGTGAGGCGGCCTACGCCCTGGGCATCCCCCGGTGGCGGGCCATCCTGCGCGTGGTCCTGCCCACCGCCTCCGCCGGCATCACCACCGGCGTCATGCTGGCCGTCGCCCGGGTCACGGGTGAGACGGCGCCCCTGCTCCTCACCGCCTTCGGCTTCGACTCGATCCAGAACGACCCGTTCTCCGGCCCGCAGTCGTCGCTGCCCCTGTTCGTGTTCGGCCAGGCATCCTCGGCGTTCTCCAACGCGGTGGACCGGGCCTGGGCCGGCGCGCTTACGCTGATCGTCGTGGTCCTGCTCCTCACCGTGGCCGCCCGGCTGGTGACCCGGCGTAACCGGCTGGCGTGACGTGAAGAGGATCGAGGCGAACCACGTCAGCGCCTGGTACGGCGCGTTCAAGGCCGTCGAGGACGTGACCCTGACCATCGAGCCCAAGCAGGTCACCGCGCTGATCGGCCCCTCGGGCTGCGGCAAGTCGACGTTCATCCGGACGCTGAACCGGATGCACGAGGTGATCCCGGGCGCCCGTTTCGACGGCGAGGTGCTCCTCGACGGAGAGGACATCTACGCCCCGGGGATCGACCCCGTCTCGGTGCGGCGGACCATCGGGATGGTGTTCCAGCGCCCCAACCCGTTCCCCACCATGTCGATCCGCGACAACGTCTCGGCCGGGCTCCGGCTGAACGGCACCCTCAAGCGGTCGGAGCTGGACGCAGTGGTCGAGAAGGCCCTGCAGGATGCCGGGCTCTGGAAGGAGGTGCGGGACCGCCTCGACCGCCCCGGCGCCTCGCTCTCGGGGGGCCAGCAGCAGCGGTTGTGCATCGCCCGGGCCATCGCCGTGCAGCCCCAGGTGCTGCTCATGGACGAGCCCTGCTCCGCCCTCGACCCGGTGTCGACCCTGCGCATCGAGGACCTCATCGCCGAGCTCAAGGACGAGTACACCATCGTGATCGTCACCCACAACATGCAGCAGGCGGCAAGGGTCAGCGACGCCACCGCCTTCTTCAACATCGAGGTGTCGGGAGAGCCGGGGCGGCTGGTCGAGGTGGGCCCGACGTCGACGATCTTCACCCGACCGGCCGACGAGCGCACGGAGGCCTACATCACCGGGCGGTTCGGGTGACCGGCCCGGGAGGCCGGTCCAGGGTGGAGACCGGCCCGGGAGGCCGGTCCGGTGTGGAGACCGGCCCGGTCGTCCTGGTGACCAACGACGACGGCGTGGCCTCCCCGGGCCTGGCCGCCCTGGTCCGCGGTGTCGCCGCCCCTGGACGGAGGATCGTGGTGGCCGCGCCGGCGAGCGACCAGAGCGGCACGTCCGCCGCCGTGGCGCCCCGGCCCCCGGAGGGGGTGCGCATCGAGCCGGTCACCATCGCCGGACTGGACGAGCCCGGGTTCGAGGAGCTGGTCGCGTTCGCGGTCGACGGGCCGCCGGCGCTGGCCGTCCTCGGCGCCCGCCTGGGCGAGCTGGGCCAGGTGGCCGCGGAGGCGTCGGTCGTGGCCTCCGGCGTGAACCTGGGGCTGAACACCGGCACCTCGGTGCTCTTCTCGGGGACCGTCGGCGCCGCCCTGGCTGCGGCCAACCTCGGCCTCTCGGGCCTGGCCGTGAGCATCGACTCGTTCCAGCCGGCCCACTTCGACACCGCCACCGCCGTCGCCGCCGCCGCCCTCGACTGGATCCTCGAGGCGCCGGCCGGCACCGTCCTCAACGTCAACGTGCCCGACCTGGCCCTCGACCGGTTGGCGGGGGTGTGCGACGCCCCCCTGGCCACCTTCGGCACCGTGCAGGGCGCGGTGCGGGAGGCGTTGCACGAGCCGTTCACCGCCCAGTTCCGGGTCACCCAACCCGAGTTCGAGCCCGGCACCGACGGCGCCCTGCTCAGGGAGGGATGGGTCACCGTCACCGCCCTCCGAGGCGTCGGCGCCGATGCCGATGTCGAGGTGGCCGCCTTCATCGAGCGCGCCGTCGCCCGCGCCGCCTGATGGCCGAGCCGTCGACCACCATCCTGGTGGTCGAGGACGAGGAGTCGTTCGTGGACGCCCTGACCGTGGGGCTCACGCGCGAGGGGTTCAAGGTGCGCGTCGCCCGCGACGGTGTCGAGGCCCTCGACCTGTTCGACCTGGTCCAACCCGACCTCGTGCTCCTCGACGTGATGCTCCCCCGCATCTCGGGCGTCGACGTGTGCCGTGAGATCCGGACCCGTTCGCGGGTGCCGATCATCATGGTCACGGCCAAGAGCTCGGAGATCGACACGGTCGTCGGCCTCGAGGTGGGCGCCGACGACTACGTGTCCAAGCCCTACCGCCTGCGGGAGCTGGTCGCCCGCATGCGGGCGGCCCTCCGCCGGGCGCCTCCGTCGGGGCCGGCCCCTTCCCGGGAGGGCGTGCTCGAGGTGAGCGACGTCTGCCTCGACCCCGAGCGCCACGAGGTCTTCGTGCGGGGCGACAAGGTGAACCTCCCCCTCAAGGAGTTCGAGCTCCTCGAGGTCCTGCTGGAGAACGCCGGCCGAGTCCTGACCCGCGACCTGCTCATCGACCGCATCTGGGGGGCGGACTACGTGGGCGACACCAAGACGCTCGACGTCCACGTCAAGCGGCTGCGGGCCAAGGTCGAGGTCGACCCGTCCAAGCCCGAGCGCATCGTCACCATCCGGGGCCTGGGCTACAAGTTCGAGTCGCCCCGGTAAACCACGCGCTCGTCCCGTGCGAGTACACGGCGTGGTTTCGATGAGCGATCAGCGGGTGGCGAGGCCGGTGCCGACGGCCTTCGAGGCCCTCTACCGGCGGGAGTTCCCCGCCGTGGTCGCCCTGGCCTACGTGCTGTCGGGCAGCCGCCATGCCGCCGAAGAGCTGGCCCAGGACGCCTTCCTCGCCGCCCACCGTCGCTGGGACGACGTCTGCGAGTACGACGACCCCGCGGCCTGGGTGCGCCGGGTCTGCGCCAACCGGTCGGTCTCGCTGATCCGCCGACGGATGAGCGAGGCCCGGGCCATGACCCGGCTGGCCGGGCGCCGGGCCCTTCCCGACGAGCTGCCGCCCGATGCGTCGACCTTCTGGCGGGCGGTGCGCCGGCTTCCGGCCCGCCAGGCCCAGGTCGTCGCCCTGCGCTACCTCGAGGACATGGCCGTGGCCGACATCGCCGCCGTGCTGGGCTGTGCCGAGGGGACGGTCAAGGCCCACCTGCACCGGGCCCGCAGGTCGCTGGCCGCCGAACTGGAATGCGAGCTGAAGGAGGAGGAGCGATGAGCACCGTCGACCTGGACAGGCGCGCTCGAGAGGCCGGGGCGGCCGCTCGGGCCAGCGTCACCCCCGTCGCCGCCCTGGCCACTCCGTCCGGGCTCCGGCGGGCCGGAGGTGCGCGGCTGCGGCTGGCCGGTGGCGCGGCGGGCGCGGTCGCCGCCGTGGCCCTCGCCGTCGCCCTGGCCTCACCGGGGGACGACGTGGCCCGGCTGTCGACCACCCCGGCCGGGCAGGGCGCCTCGGTCTCGTCCCAACCCTCCGGCACCCCGCCGCCGCCGACGCCCAGCCTGGTGATGCCGACACGAAACCAGCTGGCGGCGGGGACGGCGAACGACGGCCGGGCTTGGGAGCTCTTCCTCGCCGGTCCGTCGGGCGACCTGTGTGTCGGGGTCGACGGAACCGGGGTCTGCGCCGGCGAGCCGTTCGGGAGCCCGCCCTACCGACCGGCGCAGTTCGACGACGGCCGGGCGCCGGCCCTGGTGTTCGGTCGCCTCGAGGCGGGCGTGGCTCAGGTCTCGGTGGTGCTGGGCACCGGGGAGACGGCGGGTCCGGAGCCGGTGATCGGTGCGGACGGGGGGCCCTACTACGTGGTGGAGCTCCCCGACCGCACGCCGCCGGTGGCCGTCGTCGGCCACCGGCCCGACGGGTCGACCGTCCGCCACGACCGCTGACGCCCCAGAACCCGAAATCCCCAGGTTGCTCCCCTTCCAATGCACACCCGGGGCGGTGAATACTCTCTTCGTCCGGCACCGAACGACGGTTGCGCAAGCGGCCGCCGGGAGGTGGCGGGCCAGGCTTTCCACACACGCCGGTGTTTCCTCCCGGGGATCATCCGGCCGGCCGGAGCCTGCCTCCGGGCGGCAAAGGGCGGTTGTGGGAGGTCCGTGAGGTCGGTCCCGAGGAGTTCGGTGGCTTCGGCTGCAGGGCTACTCGGGGCCGCTTCGCGCCCGGACTGGGAAAATGCCGCCCCGGGTACCATGCCTGGCGAGTGACCGACCTCGACCAGGCCGTCGTCGAGGCCGAGCCCCACGAGCGCGGCAGCTCGGAGGGCCGGCCCCGGTTCATCAACCGCGAGCTGTCGTGGTTGGACTTCAACGCCCGCGTGCTGGCCCTGGCCGAGGACCCTGACACGCCCGTGCTGGAGCGGGCCAAGTTCCTGGCGATCTTCAGCAGCAACCTCGACGAGTTCTTCCAGGTGCGGGTGGCCGCCCTCCACGACAAGCTCGACGCCGGGCTCCACGCCCCCTCGCCCGACGGCATGACCCCGGCCGAGCAGCTCCGGGCCATCCGGTCCCGGGTCGAGGAGCTCATCGCCAGGCAGTCCGAGATCTTCCTCCAGGACATCGTGCCCGCCCTGGGCGACGCGGGCATCGTCCTGTCCGACTGGGACTCCCTCGACGACGACGACCGGGAGTTCCTCGTGGAGGTGTTCGAGCGGCGCATCTTCCCCGTGCTCACGCCCCTCGCCGTCGACCCCGGCCACCCGTTCCCCTACATCTCCAACCTCTCCCTGAACCTCGGCGTCAACGTGCGGGATCCGGAGACCGGCGCCCGCCGCTTCGCCCGGCTCAAGGTGCCGCCCCTGCTCCCCCGCTTCGTGGTCATGCCCGACGGCGAGCGGTTCGTGGCCGTCGAGCAGGTGATCGCCGAGCACCTGGCCGCCCTGTTCCCGGGCATGGAGATCGAAGGCCACGACACGTTCCGGGTCACCCGCAACGCCGACGTGGCCCTGGAGGACGAGGAGGAGGTCGACGACCTCCTCGCCGCGGTCGAGCTCGAGCTGCGGCGGCGCCGCTTCGGGGAGGCCGTGCGCCTGGAAGTGGCCCGGACGATGTCGGACGAGACCCGCGACCTGCTGCTGCGGGAGCTCGACCTGACGCGCGACGACGTGTACGTCGTCGACGGTCCTCTCGAGCTCAGCGGCCTGATGGCCGTCTACGACCTCGACCGCCCCGACCTCAAGGACAAGGCCTGGGTGGGGGTCACCCAGCCCCGGCTGGTCGACGAGGACGGCGACGCCCGCGACCTGTTCGCGGTGGTCGGCAAGGGCGACGTGCTCGTGCACCACCCGTACGACTCCTTCTCGACGTCGGTGGTCGCCTTCATCGAGCAGGCCGCCGCCGACCCCAACGTCCTGGCCATCAAGCAGACCCTGTACCGGACCTCGGGCGACAGCCCCATCGTCAAGGCCCTGATCCGGGCCGCCGAGGCCGGCAAGCAGGTGGCCGCCCTGGTCGAGCTCAAGGCCCGCTTCGACGAGCAGGCCAACATCGCCTGGGCCCGGGCCCTGGAGGAGGCGGGGGTCCACGTCGTCTACGGGCTGGTCGGCCTCAAGACCCACGCCAAGACCGCCCTCGTCGTGCGGGAGGAGGGCGACAGCGTCCGCCGCTACTGCCACGTGGGCACGGGGAACTACAACCCCAAGACGGCCCGCATCTACGAGGACATCGGCCTCCTGTCCGCCGACCCCGACCTGGGCGCCGACCTGGCCGAGCTGTTCAACCACCTCACCGGCTACAGCCGCCAGACCGGGTACCGCCGCATCCTCGTGGCGCCCACCGGCCTGAGGCAGGCCGTCCTCGACCTCATCGCCGCCGAGGCCGACGCGGAGGACCGTCCGGGCCGGATCGTGATGAAGATGAACAGCCTGGTCGACACCGCGGTCATCGACGGCCTCTACCGGGCTTCCCAGGCCGGGGTGAAGATCGACCTCGTCGTCCGGGGCATCTGCTGCCTGCGCCCGGGCGTGCCCGGGCTGTCCGAGAACGTCACCGTCCGCTCGGTCGTCGGGCGCTTCCTCGAGCACTCCCGCATCCTGGCCTTCGGCGGCCGCGAGCACCGCCGGTACCTCATCGGCTCGGCCGACATGATGCCCCGCAACCTCGATCGGCGGGTCGAGGCCATGGCGCCGGTCGACGACCCCGCCCTCCAGCGTCGCCTCCAGGAGATCCTCGACGTCAACCTCGCCGACGACACCCTCGCCTGGGAGCTCGGCGGCGACGGGGCGTGGACCAAGGTCTCGGGCGAGAAGGGCGTGAACACCCACCTCCGTCTCCAGGAGCTGGCCTTCGAGCGGGCCCGGCGCCGCCGGGGCGGCGACGGGGAGGGCTCCGGCGCTGGCGACTGAGCGTGAGCTGAAGCTCGGCGCGTCCGCCGGGTTCGAGCTCCCCCCGCTCGACGGCGTGGTCGACGGCATCACTGCCGTCGCCCGCCTGCCCAAGACGCTGCTGGCCGTCTACCACGACACCCCCGACCTCCGCCTGGCCGGGTGGGGCGTCACCGTCCGCCACCGCTCGGGCGACGGCACGGGGTGGCAGGTGAAGCTGCCCGAGGGCGAGGACGGGCCGGCGCTGGTGCGCCGGGAGCTGAGCTTCGAGGGCCCGCCGGGGACGGTGCCCGAGGCCGTCCGGTCGCTGGTGCTGGCCTACGCCCGGGACGCGCCGCTCGGACCGGTGGCCCGCATCCGGACCGTGCGCACGGGGGTCGACCTGCTCGACCGCGAGGGTGCCCTCGTGGCCGAGGTGGTGGACGACGAGGTGTCGGTGCTCGACGGAAGCCAGGTCGTCACCGGGTTCCGCGAGGTGGAGGTCGAGCTCGGCGAGCGGGCGCCGGCCGGGCTGCTGGACGCGGTGGTCGCCCGGTTGCAGGAGGCCGGCGCCGGCGCCCCCGACTCGACGCCCAAGGTGATCCGCGCCCTGGGGGCCCGCGCCCTGGAGCCGCCGGAAGTGGCGCCCGTCCCCCTGGGGAAGAAGCCGTCGGCGGGCGACCTGGTGCACCACGCCATCGCCGCGTCCGTGGCCCGCATCCTGCGCCACGACCCCGGCGTGCGCATCGGCGACGACCCCGAGGACGTCCATCAGGCCCGGGTCGGCACCCGCCGGCTCCGTTCCGACCTGCGGACGTTCGCCCCCCTCCTGAAGAAGGAGTGGCTGGCGTCGCTGCGGGACGAGCTGCGCTGGCTGGCCCGGGCGCTCGGGGCGGTGCGCGACGCCGACGTCCTCCTCGAGCGGCTGCGGCGCCAGGCGGCCACCCTCCCCGAGGCGGACCCCGGTGGCCTGGCCCCGCTGTTCCGCCGCCTGGCCAAGGAACGGGACCAGGCCCGGGCCGAGCTGCTGGAAGCCCTGCACAGCCCCCGCTACGTCGCCCTGGTCGAGCGCCTGGTGGAGGCGGCCCACCAGCCCCCGTTGCGAAAAGCGGCCAAGGCCGGTGCCACCGGCGTCGTGCCCGACCTGGTGTCCGGCCCGGTGGGCAAGCTGCGCAAGGCGGTCAAGGGGCTGCCCGACGAGCCGGCGCCCGAGGAGCTGCACCGGATACGCATCTTGGCCAAGCGGGCGCGCTACGCCAGCGAGGCGGCCGAGCCCCTGGTCGGCGACAAGGCGGAGGCGCTGGCCGATGCCTTGGCCGCGGTCCAAGAGGTCCTGGGCGACTACCAGGACGCCATCGTCGCCGAGGCGTGGCTGCGTTCGGCCGCCGACGACGCAGACACCGCCGTCGGGGCGCTGATCGCCCTCCAGCAGGCCGAGGCGTCGGCCTGCCGGAAGCGGTGGCCCAAGGCGTGGAAGAAGGCGGCCGACAAGAAGCTGCGGGCCTGGCTGTGAGCACGCCGGGGACGACCGTCGTCCAGGCCGCGGGGGGCGTGGTGTGGCGCCGGTCGCCCGCCGGCGAGCTCGAGGTCCTCCTCGTCCACCGTCCCAAGTACGACGACTGGACGGTGCCCAAGGGCAAGCTCGACCCCGGCGAGGGCCACGCCGAGGCCGCCCTGCGGGAGGTCGAGGAGGAGACCGGGCTGCGCTGCACGCTGGGGCCGGAGCTGGGGTCGACGTCGTACCGCGACCGGAAGGGACGCCCGAAGCAGGCGCGGTACTGGGCCATGACGCCGGTCGCCGGCCGGTTCACGCCGACCGACGAGGTCGACCGGGCGGCGTGGCTCCCGGTCGACGAGGCCAAGGCCGTCCTCACCTACGAGCGCGACCGGCCGGTGCTCGACGCCCTGCGCGCGACCGTCTGAGGTGGCCGTGCTCCTCGTCCGTCACGCCGAGGCGGGCGACCGCCACCGCTGGGACGGCCGGGACGAGGACCGGCCGCTCTCCGAGGAAGGCCGGGCCCAGGCCGAAGCCCTCACGGACGTCCTCGCCGGCTACGAGATCGCACGGATCCTGTCCAGCCCCTACCTGCGCTGCACGCAGACGGTGGAGCCGCTGGCTGCCGCCCGCGGCCTCCCGGCGGAGCCCTCCGACGACCTGGCCGAGGGCGCGGGACGGGTGGCGTTGATGCGGGTGCGCAGTCTGCTGGAGGCGCAGGGGGACACCGTCCTCTGCACCCATGGCGACGTCGTGGAGGAGGTGCTCGACGGGCTCGGCGTGCGCAGGTCCGACGAGACGGCCAAGGGGGCGACGTGGGTGCTCGGGCCCGGCCAGGCCCGCCGCCTCCCCCCGCCCGCCTGACGCTACGCCGCGGGGTGCTCGACCAGGGCCAGCACCCGGCTGGCCATGAAGCGGGCGGTACGGACGGGGGTGCCGCCCCGCGTCAGCTCGGTGACCTCCACCACGCCGCGCCCGGTGCGGACGTCGACCCGCCGCCCGGCGCGGGTGGCCGCCACCTCGTAGGTCTTGGCCTCACCGCCGGCGTCGATGACGATCTCGACACGGTCACCTCTCACGACAGATCCAACGCCGAGAGGGGCGCCGATCATCCCGGAGGACGGCTCAACTGGCGGCCGGCACGGCCGGGAGCGACCGGGGGCCGCCTCGGCGGGCCAGGGCGCGGTAGCGGGCCAGCCACTGCGCCACGTGGCGGTCGGCGTGGCGCAGGCCGGCGGTCACCGCCTCGGCCCACTCCTCGCCGGCGGTGGTGACGGTGTAGGTCCGGCGGGCGGGACCGGCCGGCGACGGGTCCCACGCCGACGTCACCAGGCCGTCGGTCTCCATGGCCCGCAGGGTGCGGTACACGAACCCGCGATCGGTGTCCCCCAGGCCCAGCGGAACGAGGAGCGCAGGGACGTCGTACCCGTGGGCGGGCGCCTCGTGCAGCACCAGGAGCAACGACGCCCGGAGGTGGTCCCGGGGCACTGCGGCATCCATGCCTGGCAACCTAGGAGGCGAAGATGTGCAGCCGGTTTCGCGGGGACGACGGCGGGGTGAAGACTGGGGGGGTGCGCATCGCCGCCTTCGACCTGGGCTCGAACTCCTTCCACCTCCTCGTCGTCGACGCCCATGCCGACGGCACGTTCGTGCCCCTGATCCGGGAGAAGGAGATGCTGCGCCTCGGCGACGCCGTGGGCCGGGAGGGCCGGATCCCCGTCGCCCTGGCCGACCGGGCCGTCGCCACCGTCGACCGGTTCCGCAAACTGTCGCTCGGCGCCGGCACCGACGAGATCCACGCCCGGGCCACTGCCGCCCTCCGGGAGGCGGAGAACGGCGGCGAGGTCGTCGACCGCATGGCCGCCGAAGCGGGCGTCAAGGTCCGGGTCATCAGCGGGCAGGAGGAGGCCCGGCTCATCTTCGAGGCGGTACGGGCCAGCGTGGTGATCGACCCGCCGCCCGCCGTCTGCCTCGACCTGGGCGGGGGCAGCCTGGAGATCACCGTGGGCGACCGGTCGCGGCTGCTGTGGGCGGCCAGCGTCCGCCTGGGCGTGGCCCGGCTCTCGGCCGAGCTGGTCACGGGCGACCCGTACACCGCCGACGACGTCCGCCGGCTGGAGAAGCGGGTCACCAGCGTGCTGGCCCCGCTGGCCGACGACGTCGCCGGCCTGCACCCGGGCATGGCGGTGGGGAGCAGCGGCACGTTCTGCGACCTGGGCCGGATGATCGCCGCCCGGAGGAACGGCAGCGTCCCCCGCTCGATCAACCAGTTCACGTTCACCCGCGACGAGCTGCTGCCCCTGCACGAGGAGCTGCTCGGCCTGCGGTCGTCGGAGCGGGCCGGGATCCCCGGCCTCGAGGCCAAGCGGGCGGACATCATCCCCACGGGGACGACCATCCTGCTCACCGCCATGGAGCTGTTCGGCTTCGACCGCATGACGCTGAGCGAGTGGGCCCTGCGCGAGGGGATCGTCCTCGACGCCATTCCCCGGCACGAGGCGGCCGACTGGTCGAACGACCCCCGCGCCATCCGGGTGTCGTCGGTGCTGCAGCTGGCCCGCCGGTGCAACTGGGACGAGAGCCACGGCCGCCACACCGCACGGCTGGCCCTCGACCTGTTCGAGCAGACGGCGCCGCTGCACGGATTGGGCGGGGACGACCGGGAGCTGTTGGAGCACGCCTCCCTGCTACACGACATCGGCGAGCACATCTCCACGGAGTCCCACCACAAGCACAGCGCCTACCTCATCCAGCACGGGCGCCTGCGGGGGTTCGCGCCCGTCGAGGTCGACTTCCTGGCCGCCCTGGCCCGGGCCCACCGGGGCGGGGGGCCGAAGCCCTCGCACGAGCCGTTCGCCTCCCTCGACGCCGAGCGGCGCGACCGGGTCACCCGCCTGGCCGCCCTGCTCCGCGTCGCCGACGGGCTCGACCGGGGCCGGTCGGCCAGCGTCAGCGGGATCGAGGTGGTCCTGAACGGCTCCCGCGCCCGCCTGGTGGCCAAGGCCGAGGGCGACATCGCGGTGGAGCTCTGGGGCGCCCGCCGCAAGCGCGAGCTGTTCGAGCGGCTCTTCGACCGCCGCCTCGAGGTGGTGCAGGGTTAGCCCAGGGCGGCCCGCAGGGCGGCCAGGCGCTCGGGCACCACGCGGTACCAGACCCACGTGCCGCGCTTCTCCCGGTCGACCAGGCCGGCCTCGTACAGGACCTTGAGGTGGTGGCTCACCGTCGGCTGCGACTTGCCGAGGGGCTCGACCAGGTCGCACGCGCACTGGCCGCCGGGCTGGGCGGCGATGAGGCTGAGGAGGCGGAGCCGGGCCGGGTCGGCCAGGGCGGCGAAGGCGGCGGCCAGCGTGGTCGCCCGGTCGGGCTCGAGCGGCGCCTCGAGCACCGAGGTGCAGCACGGCTCCTCGCCGACGGACATCGACTCGTGGACAGATATTGACATTCGTCGATCTTTCATCGAATATTGACCTCGATCAATCTTTACGCCAAGGAGCACCGAATGTCCAGACTGCAGCTGGCCTTGAACGTGTCCGACCTCGACGCCGCCGTCGACTTCTACTCGAAGCTCTTCGCCACCGAGCCGGCCAAACTGCGGCCGGGCTACGCCAACTTCGCAGTGGCCGACCCGCCGCTGAAGCTGGTGCTGATCGCCGGCGACGGCCCCGGCGCCACCCTGAACCACCTCGGTGTCGAGGTGGCCACCCCGGCCGAGGTCGTCCGGGCCCAGGAGCGCCTCAGGGGCGAGGGCCTGCCCACCGCGGCCGAGGAGGGCGTCTCGTGTTGCTACGCCACCCAGGACAAGGTCTGGGTCGACGACCCGGACGGGGCGCCGTGGGAGGTCTACACCGTCCTGGCCGACGCCGAGGTCATGGGCTGCGGCACGGGCGGCTCGCACTGCTGCTGATGCGCGTCGTCCGGGTGGTCGTGTTCGCCATGGCCGGCCTGTTCGTCGCCGTCCAGCTCGTCCCCTACGGCCGCGACCACACCAACCCGCCTGTCACCCGCGACGCGCCGTGGAGCAGCGCCGAGGGGCGCGGCATCGCCGTCGCCGCCTGCTACGACTGCCACAGCAACGAGACCCGCTGGCCCTGGTACAGCCACGTGGCGCCGATGTCGTGGCT
Organism: Acidimicrobiales bacterium; assembly: GCA_036260295.1. Lineage (GTDB taxonomy): Bacteria > Actinomycetota > Acidimicrobiia > Acidimicrobiales > AC-14 > CADCTB01. The sequence continues at coordinate 29,475 of DATAAD010000055.1, forward strand.
CGTGCAGGACGACGTCGACGAGGGACGCGACGAGCTCAACTTCTCGGAATGGGACCGCGGCCAGGACGTCGACGACCTCGTCGAGTCGGTCGTCGATGCCTCGATGCCGCCCCGGCCCTACCTCCTGCTCCACCCGTCGGCCCGGCTGTCGGAGGCGGAGAAGGCCGCGCTGCTGGGCGCCCTCGAAGCGCTCGAGGCCGGCGACGACGGCAGGGGGAGGGGCTAGCGGCCCACCCCCGCGGCGACCAGCTCCTCCTCGGTGGGGCCCGTGTTGCGGCAGCACGCCAGCAGCCGCCCGTCGACCACCACCGCGGGGACGGCCTTGATCCCGTGCTCGGCCGCCTGTCGGGCGGCGGCCTCGTCCGCCCGCAGGTCGTGGACCACGACCTCCTGGTCGTCGCCGGCGAGGGCCCGCACCCGGGCCGTCCCCTCCTCGCACACGGGGCACCCGGCGCTGAAGATCTCGATGCGTGCTGTCATACGGCGAACATACACGTTCCCGCCCGCTGGAAGGTCAAGCGCGCTAGCCTCGGCGCCCGTGAGGATCGGGGAGCTGGCGGAGATGGTGTCGCTGCCAACCAAGACCATCCGGTACTACGAGGAGATCGGACTGCTGCCCGAGCCCGAGCGCCGGCCCAACGGGTACCGGGCCTACGACGAGTCGGCGTGCGAGCGGCTCCGCTTCGTCAAGGCGGCCCAGGCCGTGGGGTTCAGCCTCGGGGAGATCAGGGAGATCGTGGCCTTCCGCGACCGGGGCGAGGCGCCGTGCGCCCACGTCCTCGACCTGGTGGACCGGCGGGCCCGTGACATCGCCGACCGCATCGCCGCCCTGGAGCGGATGCAGGGCGACCTGCACCGGCTGTCGTCCCGGGCCCGCTCCGTCCCCCGTCACCGCGGCTCGTACTGCCACCTCATCGAGCAGGCGGGCCGATGACGCCGACGGCCACCGACGTCCTTCCCCTGCTGCGGGCCCTGGGCGAGCCCAACCGGCTACGGCTGTTCATGGCCCTGCGCGACAAGGAGCGCTGCGTGCGCGACCTGGTCGACACCGAGGGCCTCCCCCAGCCCCTGGTCAGCCACCATCTCCGGGTGCTGGCCGACGCCGGGCTGGTGGTCGCCCGGCGGTCCGAGGGGTTCTCCCTGTACGCGGTCAGTCCCGACGGGCTGACCGCCGCCCGTCAGCTGGCCATGGAGCTGCTCGACCCCGCCGCCGTCGGCCCCCTCGCCCGGCCCGGGGGCAACGACGGCTGCTGCCGCTGACGGTCGCCGGCCACCGTCTGCCGGGCCAGGCAGGAGCCAGGGCGTTCTCCTGAGGCGTCGTCGCCGCTCGCCGAGGTCGATCGGAGCGAGGCTAGGAGAGCGGTGACCCGACGGCGTGGGCCAGGTCGACCACCTCGGCGCACAGCCGGGCCAGCTGCCCCTGGTCGTGGGACACGATGAGCACGGTGCGGCCCTGGAGGCCGGTGATGGCGTCCTCGACGGTGCGGGTGGCCGCCCGGTCCAGTGCGCTGGTGGGCTCGTCCAGCAGGAGCAGCTCGGGGTCGAGGGCCAGGGCCCGGGCCAGGCACAGCCGCTGGCGCTGGCCCACGCTGAGCTGATCGGCGGGGGCGTCGAGGCGGTCGGCCACCTCGTCCCACAGGCCGGCCTCGACCAGGGCGGCCTCCGAGCGCCGGCGCAGCTCGTCGCGGGAGATGCGGGCCACGTGGCGCAGCCCGAAGGCGGCGTTGGCCAGGATCGACGCCGGGAACACCACCGGGGTCTGCCCGACGAGGACGGCCCGGGCCCGCAGCTCGGGCAGGTCGACGCCCGGGGCGAACACGTCGCGGCCCAGGACCTCGACCGTGCCCGACGCCGCGAGGGGCGGGGGCAGGAGCCCGACCAGGGCCCGCAGCGTGGTCGACTTTCCCGACCCCGACGGCCCCCGGAGGCCGAGGGTGCCGGCCCGGGCCAGCTCGAACGACACGGGGCCGACCAGCGTCCGCCGCCCGTCCCGGACGACCAGGTCGCACAGGCGCACGGCGGGCGTCACGCCCCGCTCCGGTGCATCCAGCGGCGGGCGGGGACGGCAGCGGCCACGAGCAGCCCGGCCACGACGATGAGGGCCAGGGCCGCCCCCCACGCCACCCGCAGGGCCTCGGGGTCGGCGGCGTCCTGGGCCAGCACGAAGACGTGGGTGGGCAGCGCGGCCACCGGCGACTCCCGCACGCCCGAGGGCAGGACGGGCGCCCCGTTGAACACCGTGGCTGTGAACAGGAGCGGGGCCGTCTCGCCCGCGGCCCGGGCCAGGCCCAGGAGGAGCCCGGTGACCAGCCCGGGCACGGCCTGGGGCAGGAGGACCGAGCGGACCAACTGGTTCCGGCGCAGGCCGACGGCCAGGGCCGCCTCCCGGCGGCCGGGCGGGAGGGCGGCGACCGCGGCGGCCACGGCGACGACGACGGGGGGGATGGCGACCACGGCCAGGACGATGCTCCCCGCCAGCCAGCTCTTGCCCCAGCCGAACCGGGTGGAGAACAGCCAGTAGCCCCACAGCCCGAGCAGGATCGACGGGACGCCGCCCAGGGTCAGGGTGAGGGTCCGCATCCAGCGGCTGGCCGCGGGCGGTGCGTACTCCGACATGACCAGCCCGAGCCCCAGGCCGACGGGTGCGGCGAGGAGGCCGGCCACCACGACCAGGAGGCCGGTCCCGGCCACCTGTCCCCGGATGCCGCCACCGCTCGCCCCCTCGGCCGCCGACCACCAGAACCCGGGGTCGAGGGCCTTGGACCCCTTGGTCAGCGCGACGACGACGATGGCGGCGATGGCCAGGAACGGGAGGGCGAGCACGGCCGACAGGGCGACGCGCGTGACGCGGTCGCGTAGGGCACGGGCCCGGCGGGCGCCACCGAGCCGGGAGCGGAGGCGGACGCCCGACGGCGGGCCGCCGTGGCCGGCGACGGTGAGGGCGGTCACCGCGGCCAGCAGGATGAGCCCGAGCCCGCACAAAGCGGCCCAGTGCGAGCCCGACGTCCCGGCCAGCACGCTCTCGGGGCCGTTCAGCTTGGTGGTCAGGGTCTGACCCGGCCGCACGAGGAGGTCGAACAGCCCGCTCAACGACTGCGGCAGCCGGCCGTCGGCCCGCCCGACCACGAGGAAGACGGCCACCGTCTCCCCGAGGGCCCGGGCCAGGCCGAGCAGGAGCCCGGCCCGCATGCCCCGCCGGGCCTGGGGCAGGACGGCGGAGCGGACGACCTCCGTCCTCGTGAGCCCGCAGGCGGCGGCCGCCTCCCGCACGGCGGCGGGCACCGCGGCCAGGGCGTCCACCGAGACGGCGACGATCGTCGGCAGGACCATGACGGCCAGCACCAGCCCGGCGGCCAGGAGGCTGTCGCCGCCGGGGACGTCCGCCACCCGGGCCACGAAGGGCCGGACGTAGGCCACGCCGACCAGGCCGTAGACGATGGAGGGGACGACGGCCAGCAGCTCGGCGCCGGAGCGCAGCAGCCGGCGCGCGCGGGCCGGGGCCACCTCGTGGATGGCCACGGCCACCGCCCAGCCCACCGGCGCGGCGATGGCCAGGGCGATGGCCGCCACCGCCGCCGTCCCCCAGATCATGGCCGTGGCCCCGAACCGCCGGCGGGGGACGTCCCACACCGCCGAGGTGAGCAGCCGAGCCCAGTCGAGGGCACCCGAGGCGACGCCGACGGCCAGGAAGGCGACGATGAGGACGAGGGCCAGCCCGGCGGCGCCGGCGGCGGTGCCGAGCCCCGTGCCCAACCACGGGAACCTCGGCCTCGGTCGGGGGACGAGGGTGTCGATCAGCGGCGAGTGCCGAGCTCGGCGAGGGTGAGGTACCCGTGCTTGGCGACCAGTCTCTGACCCTCGTCGCCGACCACGTAGTCCACGAACGTCTTGGCGGGGCCGGTGGGTGGGCCGTCGGTGACCAGGTAGAGGGGCCGGAACATGGCGTAGGACTGGTCGACGACGTGGGCCGGCGTGGGCTCGACGCCGTCGACGGCCACGGCGGCCAGCTTCGGGTACCCGTTGACGAACGAGGTCGACAGCGGGGTCACACCGCCGGGGGTGGAGAGGACCTTGGCCCGGCCCTCCTCGTTCCCCCCGACGACGGCGAAGTTGTTCGACTGCGGGGGCGGCGGGGCCTTGGCGCTGTCGTAGAGGTACTTGTCGATCACCTCGCGCGTGCCCCGGCCGGGCTCCTTGTCGTAGACGAAGACCTCCACGTCCGGGCCGCCGAGCTCCCTCCAGTTCCGGACGCGCCCCTCGAACAGGGCCTTGAGCTGGTCGCGGGTCAGGTTCCTGACCCCGCCGTCGTAGACCTCGCGCCGCACGATGATCCCGACGGCGTCGGAGCCGATCTGGGTGGTGACGAATTCCGCCGACGGGAAGGCGGCGCGGTCCTCGTCGCCGATGGGCTTGGAGCTCATGGCGATCTCCACCTGGCCCTGGGCCAGCTGCGATATGCCGCCGGCCGAGCCGCCCTGGGCGTCGACGGTGATCGTGAGCCCCTGCTTCCTGAGCACCTCGGCGGCGTCGGCGGCCACGGGGTTGACCGTCGTCGACCCGCTGACCCGCAGCGTCCCCCCGTCGCCTCCCGCCGTCGGACCCGACCCCCCGCACGCGGCGGCTAGCAACGACGCCAGCGCGGCGGCGACCACCAGCAGCCTCCGTCTTCCCACCGGACCCCTCGCCATTAACGGACGTTGATGGCGCACCCTAGCGTCACGCAGCGTGAGGCGCCGATCCCCCCACCGGCTCGGCCAGCGGTCCCCCACCGACGGCGTCGACGACGAGCTGGACGAACCGGCCCAACCCGGGAAGCAGCAGGAGCCAGGCGAGGACGGCCCATCCCAGGTGGATGTGCTCGAGGGCCCGGGCGAAGGCGGCGACGCCGGACGTCTCGTGGCCGTCGCCGCCGACGTAGGTCAGCCGGCCGAGCGGGTGGGGGGCGTCGGTGGCCGGGCGGATTCGGAGACCGGCCGGACGACGCCCGGCGATCCACCGGCCCACGCCGGCACAGGGATCGCACCCGGGGGCGACGTACAGGGCGGCCGTCGTGCCGACCCACGGCCGGGCCCGGGGCCACCACGTTCGCACGTGGCGCCGGTAGGCGTACCACGCCTCGCCGTGGCGCTCCCGCAGGTCGGTGTCCTCGTGCCAGCCGGCGATGCCCGCCGAAAAGGCGGCGCCGACCACGGCCAGGCCCACGACCGCCCAGGAGCCGAGCAGCGCGCCCCAGACGACCAGGGCCAGGGTCATCGACACCTGCATGGGGTTGGCCACGTAGGAGTACGGGCCGCTGGTCACCAGGCGGTCGGGTGGGTCGAACGGGTAGGGCGTGCCCCGTCCCCGCCGGGCCAGCTCGCCCACCGCGGCCAGGGCGGGCACGGTGAGGAGGGCGATGGCCTGCAGGGCGAGCTGCACCCCCGGCCGGTCGAGCCGGAGCCGGGCCCACGAGCCGCCGGTGGCGTCGAGCACGGCCTGCGTGGCCGCGCCCGCGATGAGGCCGATGAAGAGGGCGACCTGCATGCCGACCCGGAAGGTCAGGGAGCGGCGGCGCGCCGTCTCCCGGGCCAGGAGGAGGCCCGGGACGAGGGCGGCGACCACGGCCACCGCCTCCCCCACCAGCCAGTCGTCACCGAGGACGACGACCGGGTGACCGAGGGGCATGAGCACGAGGTCGATCCACACCAGGCCGGCGACCACGGCCACGGCGGGCACCCGCCGGGGAAGGACGGCGGGGAAGGCGCCCCACAGCAGCGCCCACCCGAGCCAGGCCTCGACGGGCACGCCCGCCACCTCGCCGCCCACCGTGTCGAAGCGCCACCAGCCGGCCCGGGCGGCGACCACGTTGACGGCCAGCAGGGCGGCCAGGTCCCACAGCGTGGCGAGGAGGGCGGCGCCCGCCCGGCGCCGGTCGGGGCGGACCAGCGCCCCGGCGGCGACGACCAGGGCGAGGGGCCCGTAGAAGGCCAGGGCCCGGATCACCGCCGCCTCAGCCATGCGGGGTGGCGACCGTCCGGATGAGGTAGCCGGCGGCCAGGCGGGCCGCGTACCGCTCGAGCGGGGCGAAGTAGAAGGCGGGCGACAGGGCCCGGTCGAACTCCAGCTCCCACCGCACCCGCGTCGACGTCTCGCCCGTCGCCCACCACGTCACGACCGCCCTCCGCAGCGACAGCCACCCGGCCATCGCCGTCTCGTCGTGCTCGACGCCGAACACGACCCGGTTCACGTCCCGTTCCACGACCCGCAGGTCCAGCGGTGCGGGCCCGTCCGGGCCGGAGAAGAGGATGTGACGGCCGGCGCCGACGTGCAGCCCCGACCCTTCCGCGGTGAGCGGCCGCGGGAAGCCGCCGTCGCGCAGGAAGCCCGGGAGCGGCTTGACGAACGCCGGCCTGGACGCCAGCGCGGCCTCGACGGCCGCCGGGGTCGCGGCGACCACGCCCGTCGCCGCCACCCGGTTGCGGACCGGGAGGGTGGTGGCGTCGAAGACCCCCTCGACGCTGAGGACGAGGACGGGCAGGACGACGAGGGCGTAGGTCTGGCCCGGCGGGCTGCCCCGGGCCCGGCGGCGCTGGATGAACGCGGCGATCGGGATGGCGACCAGGTAGAAGAGCGGCGCGGCCATGACGATGCAGACGAACCCCTCCCCCAGGACCACGCCGGAGAGGAGGAGCCCGAACGTCACCGCCTTGAAGGTCATGCCCGTCACCGTCTTCGCCCGCGGCGCCAGGGCGACGCTGATGGCCAGCACCGCGGGAAGGCCGACGAAGAAGGCGCCGGTCTGGGACAGCCCGGCCCGGTGGGTGAGGCGGTAGGCGACCACGGCCACGGTGAGGGCGAGGGTGATGCCGACGAGGGACCACTGGGCACGCCTGGCCCGGCCCTCGTCCTGGCGGGGGCGGTCGGTGCTCACGTGCGCTTCCGGGCCTGCTCGGCCAGTCGGTCGCCGGCCACCCGGTCGACGGCGTCGGCCACGGTCGCCTCGACGATCGACGAGGCCAGCGAGCGCAGGCGGGCCAGGGTGGCCGTGAGCTCGACGATCCGCTCCTCGGAAAGGCCCTCGGCGGCCGCCGGCGCCCAGAACCGGCGCTCGAACAGGTCGGCGAACCGGCGGGCCACCTGTTCGGCGACGTCCCTCAGATGGGCGTACTCGTCGAGGACCTCCTCCATGCTGAGGCCGAGGTCGACCAGCTCCTGGCCGATGCGCAGGAACCGGGGTCGCCGGACCACCACCTCCGCGCCCCGTAGCTCGACCAGGCCCAGCTCGACCGCTCGACGGGCCAGCGCCGGGTCGACGACCCCGGACGGGAACAGGGCGGCGAAGGCGTCGCCGTCGAGGACCACCGGCTCCTCCGCCGGCCCGGCCAGCTGCTCCTCGAGTCCGAGCACGTCGCGCAGCGTGGCCCCGCGCTCCCAGGTGTCGACGAGCGAGCGGATGGCCGCCAGGGAGAACCCCCGCTCCTGGAGGGCGCCGATCAGCCGCAGCCGGGCCAGGTGGGCGGCGCCGTAATGCCCGACCCGCCCTCGCAGCTCGGGCCCGGGAAGCAGCCCCTTGCCCTGGTACAGCCGGATGGTGGTCGTCGTGACCCCGGCGGCCCGGGCCAGCTCGTCGACGGTGTAGGTGTCCGTCGTGAGAGTATGGACTATTCTACCGATCGCTCGCAAGGTCACGGTCGGTAGCGTGCGGCGGTGACGCCCGGCGATCTGGAGGCCGCCGTCGACGGCTACGTGGCCGCGTGGAACGAGCCCGACCCGCTGGTACGGGCCCAGCTGCTGGCCGCGTCGGTCACCGACGGCTTCGAGTTCACCGGGCCGACCGGGACCTTCCGGGGACGGGAGGCGGTGGAGGGGCTCATCGTCGCCCTCCAGTCCCGGCTGGCGGGAGCGACGGTGGTCCGGCTCGGTCCGGTGGAGGACGGTACCTTTCGGTGGGCGATCGTGGCCGAGGGCGGAGCGACGCTTCTCGAGGGCGTCGACCATGCCGAGGCGGCACCCGACGGGCGCTTGACGCGCATCTCGGTGGCGGCCGATCCACCATCCGCCTGACGTCAGAGGCCCGAATACCCCGGTGCTAGCTTTCGGGCCAATTCTCTACGGCGTGCCATGACGGGAGGCCACGTATGACCCTGACGCCACCTCGGCAAAAAGTCGATCGGGACGAGGTGTTCCTGGAGTACACGAAGAGCATCTGCCCGGTGTGCAAGACGGTGATCGACGCCGAGGTGAACGTCAAGGACAACCGCGTCTTCCTGCGCAAGCGCTGCACCGAGCACGGGAAGTTCGAGGCGCTCCTCTACTCCGACGCCAAGATGTACTTCGACTCGCTGCGGTACAACAAGCCGGGCACCATCCCGCTGGAGACCCAGACCGAGGTCAAGGACGGGTGCCCGCTCGACTGCGGCCTCTGCCCCGAGCACAAGCAGCACGCCTGCCT
>DATAAD010000056.1:0-34629 GCA_036260295.1 Acidimicrobiales bacterium
AGGGCCGGTTCAAGGACTACATCGCCATGCCCAAGTTCAACCTCTACCAATCGCTGCACACGACCGTGGTGGGGCCCCAGGGCAAGCCCATCGAGGTGCAGATCCGGACCAAGGAGATGCACCAGCGGGCCGAGTACGGCGTCGCCGCCTACTGGAACTACAAGGAGTCGGGGCCGGTCGCCGACGTGGGCTGGCTGCGGCGCATCGTCGACTGGCAGGAAGAGACCGACGACCCCCGCGAGTTCATGGAGTCGCTGAAGCTCGACCTCGACCAGGACGAGGTCTTCGTCTTCACGCCCAAGGGCGACGTGGTCACCATGGCCATGGGGGCCACGCCGATCGACTTCGCCTATTCGATCCACACCGACGTCGGCCACCGCTGCATCGGGGCCCGGGTCAACGGCCGGCTCGTGCCGCTCGACTCCAAGCTCCAGTCCGGCGACCGGGTGGAGATCTTCACGTCCAAGGTGGAAGGGGCGGGGCCGTCGCGGGACTGGCTGCAGGTGGTGGTCACACCGAGGGCTCGCAACAAGATCCGGCAATGGTTCAGCCGCAGCCGCCGGGAGGAGGCCATCGAAAGCGGCCGCGACGACCTCGTCCGCCACATGCGCCGGGAGGGGCTGCCGGTCCAGAAGCTGGCCAACTCGGCCGTGCTGGCCAAGGTGGCCGTCGACCTCAACTACGCCGACGTCGAGGCCCTGCACCAGGCCATCGGCGAGAACCACGTGTCGGCCCAGTCGGTGGCCCACCGCCTGGCTCGGGAGCTGCGGGGCGGGGAGCACGAGGAGCAGCTGCCGGCCACGGTGCGCCGGCCGACACGGTCGCGGGTGCAGGGCACGGGCGGGGTGCACGTCGAGGGGCTGGACGACGTCATGGTCCGCCTCGCCCTCTGCTGCAAGCCGGTCCCGGGCGACGAGATCGTGGGCTTCGTCACCACCGGCCGCGGGGTGTCGGTCCACCGGGCGGACTGCGCCAATGCTGTGACCCTGGCCACGAGCATGGGCGAGCGCCAGATCGAGGTCGAGTGGGACGGCACCCGCAGCGGGGTCTTCGTGGCGTCCATCGAGGTGGAGGCGCTCGACCGGGCCCGCCTGCTGGGCGACGTGTCGACCGCCCTGGCCGACCACCACGTGAACATCGTGGCCTCCTCCACCCACACCAGCTCCGACCGGGTAGCCAGGCTGCGGTTCGACTTCGAGCTGGCCGACCCCTCCCACCTCGACGCCCTCCTCAAGTCGGTGAAGAAGGTCGACTCGGTGTACGACGCCTACCGCATCGTGCCGGGTGCACGCCGTTAACCCCGGGTTGCCCGTTCTTCGCACCCGGTAGCTTCTCTCTGTGGCCGAGTTCCGCGCCCCCGTGGGCACACGCGACGTGCTGCCGCCCGAGTCGGCGCGGTGGGAGCGCCTGGTGGCGTTGTTCGCCGGGCAGGCACGTCGCGCCGGCTACGGGTTGGTGCTCAGCCCCATGTTCGAGGACGTGGGCGTGTTCGAGCGGGTCGGGGAGGGCACCGACGTCGTGCGCAAGGAGATGTACGACTTCGAGGACAAGGGCGGGCGGCACGTCGCGCTGCGGCCGGAGGGGACGGCGTCGGTCGTCCGGGCGTACGTGCAGCACCGGCCCACCACGCCGTTCAAGGGGTGGTACGCGGCGCCGAACTTCCGGTACGAACGCCCTCAGGCCGGACGGTACCGCCAGCACCACCAGCTGGGCGTGGAGGCGCTCGGCACCGACGACCCCGACCTCGATGTCGAGGTGCTGGTGTTGGCCCGGTCCGTCGTGTCTGCGCTCGGCCTCACGCGGGTCACCATGCTGCTGAACTCGCTCGGGGACGACGCGTGCCGGCCGGCGTACCTGGACGGGCTGCGGGACTACCTGGCCGACCAGCAGCTGTGCGACGAGCACGCCGCGGGCTACGCCACCAACCCGTTGAGGGTGCTCGACTGCAAGCGGGAGATCTGTCGCGCTGCCACGGAGGAGGCGCCCCGGCTGGTCGACAACCTGTGCGAGCCGTGCGCGACCCACTTCTCGCGAGTCCGGGCCGGGCTCGACTCGCTCGGCGTGGCCTACGTCATCCAGCCCCGGCTGGTGCGCGGCCTCGACTACTACACCCGCACCGCCTTCGAGCTGGCCGCCGAGTCGCTGGAATCGGCCCAGAACGCGGTCGGAGGCGGAGGCCGGTACGACAAGCTGGCCGAGGCCCTCGGCGGTCCCCCCACGCCCGGGATCGGCTTCGGGCTCGGGATCGAGCGCCTCCTGCTCGCCTGCGACGCCGAGGGCGTCTTCCCCACGCCCGAGGCCGCGGTCGACGTGTGGGTGGTCGACACCACCGGCGGGACGGCCGCGCTGGCCCTGACCCACGAGCTCCGCGCCGCCGGCATCGCCGCCGACCGGTCGTTCGACGGGCGGTCGATGAAGTCCCAGTTCAAGTCCGCCGACCGGTCGGGCGCCCGCGTCGCCGTCGTCGTGGGTGAGCGCGAGGCCGAATCGGGTCTCGTCACCGTGCGGGACCTCCAATACGGCGAAGAGCGGCGCGTCTCGCGCGACGACCTCCTCCAACACGTCTGGAAGTTCCTCTCATGATGCGAACCCACATGTGCGGCGAGCTGCGGCCCGAGCACGCCGGCGAGGAGGCCAGCGTGTGCGGGTGGGTGGCCAGCCGGCGTGAGCACGGCGAGCACCTGGCCTTCCTCGACGTCCGTGACCACACGGGAGTCGTGCAGTGCGTGGTGGACGGCGCCCACGACCTGCGCTCGGAGTACGTCGTGCGGGTGAGCGGGGTCGTGCGCATCCGGCCCGAGGGCACGGCCAACCCGAACCTGCCCACGGGCGAGGTCGAGATCGGCGACTGCACGGTCGAGATCCTCTCGGTCGCCGAGCCCCCGCCGTTCCCGCTGACCGACCGCGTCGACGCCGACGAGGTCCTCCGCCTGCGTCACCGCTACGTCGACATCCGCCGGCCGTCCATGCAGCGCAACCTGCGCTTGCGGGCGGTGGTGAGCGGCGCCATCCGCCGGTCGATGGACGAGCAGGGCTTCGTCGAGGTGGAGACACCGACGTTGATCGCCTCCACCCCTGAGGGGGCGCGGGACTTCGTCGTGCCCTCGCGCCTCCAGCCAGGGAGCTTCTACGCCCTGCCCCAGAGCCCCCAGCTGTTCAAGCAGCTGCTCATGGTGGGTGGCATCGACCGGTACTACCAGCTGGCCCGCTGCCTGCGGGACGAGGACCTGAGGGCCGACCGGCAGTTCGAGTTCACCCAGCTGGACGCCGAGGCCTCGTTCGTCGACGAGGACGACGTCATCGGCTTCATCTCCGAGGCGGTGGCCGCCGCCATCGCTGCCGCGGGCGGCGAGGTCGACCTGCCCATCCCCCGGATGACGTGGCGCGAGGCCCAGGACCGGTTCGGCACCGACAAGCCCGACCTGCGCTTCGGCTTGGAGCTGGCCGAGCTGACCGAGGCCGTGGCCGGCACCGGCTTCCGGGCCTTCCAGGCCCCCTGTGTGAAGGGCATCCGCGTGCCGGGTGAGGGCGGCATGGGCCGGGCGCGGCTCGACCGCCTCACCGACCAGGCCAAACAGGCCGGGGCGGGCGGGCTGGTGTGGATCAGGGTCGAGGACGAGGTCCTCAACTCCCCGATCACCAGGTTCCTCGCCGACGACGAGCAGGTCGCCCTGCGCAAGGCGTTCGCCGCCGAGCCCGACGACCTCCTGTTCATCGCCGCCGGCGAGCGGCGGACGGTCGACCACGTCCTCGGGTTGTTGCGTCTGGAGCTCGGTCGCCCTCCCGTGAGCGAGGGCGGTCTCCACCTGGTCTGGGTCACCGAGTTCCCCCTGTTCGAGGGCCTCGACGGCGAGGGACGGCCCATCCCCGCCCACCACCCCTTCACCATGCCCCACCCCGACGACCTCGACCTCCTCGACTCCGACCCGCTCGCCGTGCGGTCCCAGGCCTACGACCTCGTCCTCAACGGGTGGGAGCTCGGCTCGGGCAGCGTCCGTATCCACCGGTCGGACGTCCAGCAGCGGATCTTCTCGTTCCTGGGCATCGGGCCCGAGCAGGCCCAGGCCCGCTTCGGCTTCCTCCTCGACGCCTTCCGGCACGGCGCACCACCCCACGCCGGCTTCGCCTTCGGCATCGACCGCCTCGTCGCCCTCCTGGCCGGCGAGGAGAACATCCGCGAGGTCATCGCCTTCCCGAAGACCCAGTCGGGCATGGACCCCCTCACCGGCGCCCCCACCCCCATCGACCCCCGCCAGCTGGCCGAGCTCGGCCTGCGCGTCCTGCCCAAACCGAGCTGACCACCCGAGTGTGGGCGGTTCGCGGCGAAATACCGCACCGAATCGCCCACACTGCGTGGTGTCTCACCCCGTCGACATGCTGGTCCGGTGGACATCCGACGGCGCCTCAACCAGATCGCGGCCTCACAGCACAGCCTCATCACGCTCGACCAGGCCCTGGGCGCGGGACTGAGCACGGGCCAGGTGCGCCAGAGGGTGCGCTCCGGAGAGTGGTCGGTGGCCCGGCCTCGGGTCTACGCGGTGGCCGGCGCTCCGCCCTCGTGGGGTCAGGCGGTGGCCGCGACCGCCTTCAGCCTCCAACCCGGGGCGTGGATCTCCCACCACACCGCCGGCCGTCTCTGGGGATTCGACGCGGTCGAGGCGGAGGAGGTCGACCTGGTCGTCGGCCTCGAACGGCGGGTGAAGATGGCCGGCGTCCGCAGTCACCGGACCAGCGCCCTCTTCACCGCCGATCTGACCCGGCGTGCAGGAATCCCGGTCACGACCCCTGAGCGCACGCTGGTCGACCTCTCCGCCGGCTTTCCGGTGCCGGTGCTCGGCCGCATGCTCGACGACGGGTTGCGCCGCCGGCTCCTCCGTCTCGACCGGTTGCGTTCGTGTGTCGGCCGGCTGCAGAAGGCCCCGGGCCGACGACCGGCTTCGATCCACGAGCTGCTCGCCGACCGGCTGCCCGGCTACGACCCGGGCGACAGCGACCTGGAGACCCGCGTGCTCCGGGTGCTCGTCGCGGCGGGTCTGCCGGCGCCGGTGCAGCAGTGCCGGGTGCGGATCGGGGGCCGAACCTTCCGGATCGACCTCGCCTACCCGGCCGCCAAGCTGGCCATCGAGCTGCTCGGCTGGGAGTTCCACGGGGGCCGATCTGCGTTCGACGACGATCGCGCCCGCACCAACGCCCTCGTCCTCGCCGGTTGGACCGTGCTCGAGTTCACCTCCCGGTCGCCGGACGCGACGATTGTCGCCGCGGTGAGGACCGTGCTGGCCCAGTGTGGGCGATTCGGTGCGGCATAGCGCCGCGAATGGTCCACACTCGGTAGGTTGGCGCGGGATGGCCGAGGATCTGTTCGGGGCCGCTCTGCAGGAGCGGCTTCGGCGGCAGGCGCCGCTCGCCGCCCGGCTGCGGCCGACCACGCTGGACGAGGTGGTCGGCCAGGAGCACCTGCTGGGACCGAACGGGCCCCTGCGGCGGTTGATCGAGGCCGACCGGATGTCGTCGGTGATCCTCTGGGGACCGCCCGGCACGGGCAAGACCACGCTGGCCAAGCTCATCGCCGCGTCGACCAGCCGGGCGTTCGAGACGCTGTCGGCGGTCACGGCGGGCGTGAAGGACGTACGCGAGGTCGTGGCCCGGGCCCGCACCAGGCTGGCCGAGCACGGGCAGGGCACCATCCTCTTCCTCGACGAGGTGCACCGGTTCAACAAGAGCCAGCAGGACGCCTTCCTGCCCTCGGTCGAGGAGGGGCTGCTGGTCCTGATCGGCGCCACCACCGAGAACCCCTACTTCGAGGTCAACGCCCCCCTGCTCTCGCGGTCGAGCCTGTTCCGGCTCCACCCGCTGTCGGCCGACGCCGTGGAGGAGCTCCTGCGACGCGGTCTCCAGCTGGAGAAGGCGGAGGCCGACGAGGAGGCTCTGACCCACCTGGTGGGCCGGGCCGACGGCGATGCACGGGTCGCCCTCAACGCCCTGGAGGTGGCCATCGCCCTCGCCCGAGAGGGCAAGGCGGTCGGGCTGGCCGAGGCCGAGGCCGCCCTCGACGCCCGCGCCCTTCGCTACGAGCGCGACGAGCACTACGACATCGTCTCCGCCTTCATCAAGAGCGTTCGGGGCTCCGACCCCGACGCCGGCCTGTACTGGCTGGCCCGCATGCTGGAGGCGGGGGAGGACGCCCGCTTCATCGCCCGCCGGCTGGTCATCCTCGCTTCCGAGGACGTGGGCATGGCCGACCCCATGTCGCTGCTGGTGGCCGACGCCGCGGCGAGGGCGGTGGAGTTCGTCGGCCTCCCCGAGGCCCAGCTCAACCTGGCCCAGGCCGTCATCCACCTGGCCACGGCGCCCAAGTCGAACCGGGTGGTGGCCGCCCTCGGCGCCGCCCACGCCGACGTGAAGGAGCGGCCGGCGGGCGAGGTCCCCGTGCACCTCCGCAGCTCGTCCTACTACGGGGCCAAGAAGCTGGGTCACGGGATCGGCTACGAGTATCCTCACAACGACCCGCGCGGGTGGGTTCCCCAGGAGCATCGCCCCCCTGAGGTCGCCGGTCGGGTGTACTACGAGCCGTCCGATCATGGCTTCGAACGGGAGATCGCCGAGCGCATGCGAGCACGCGAGAACGACGTATGACCCCCGGGGAGTTCGCGGCGACGGTGTTCTCGGTGGCCTTCGCCATGCTGGTCGTGGGCCTGCTCTTCCTCGTGGGGTCGGCCATCCGCACCCTGGCCTCCGTCCGGGCCACCTTCGACGACGTCCGGCGTACGGCGGTGCCGCTGATCAGCGACGTCCACACCGCCGTCCGGCAGGCCAAGGGCGACCTGGTCCACGTCGAATCGATCCTCGAGCGCACGGAGTCCATCAAGGGCACGGTGGACTCGGCGTCGCGCCTGGCCCTGACCGCGTTCGCCACCCCCGTCATCAAGCTGGCCGCCATCTCCGCCGGGCTCTCCCGGATGGTCGGCCGCCTGGTGGGCAGGACCTGAAGCACCGGTGTTCAAGCGCCTGTTCTGGCTGACCGCCGGCCTGACCATCGGCTACGGCACGTCGTTCTGGCTCATGCGCACCGTCCGCCGAACGGTGGAGCGCTTCGCGCCCGAGCGCCTGGGCCAGGACGCGGTCGCCGGAGCGAGGTCGTTCGGCGCCGAGCTCAAGGCCGCCCTGGATGACGGCCGGGCGGCCATGCGCCAGCGCGAGGCCGAGCTGCGGGCCGAGATCGAGCGCCGCACCCGCTGAACCCGGAACTCCGCCGAACCCCCGCTCGTTCGGTCGGTAGTCTGGCCGTACCGCCATGGATGCCCAGTAATGCAAGCAGAGCAACTTCGTCGCGCCTTCACCGGCTTCTTCGTGGACCGGGGCCACACGCCGTACCCCTCGATGGGGCTGATCCCCCATCACCCTGCCGCGCCCATGTTCGCCAACGCCGGCATGAACCAGTTCCTCCCGATCATCCTGGGCGAGGAGCCGGTGCCCAAGCCGCCGCGGGCCACGTCGGTCCAGAAGTGCCTCCGGGTGAAGGGCAAGCACGACGACATCGCCAACGTGGGCGTCACATGGGGACACCTGACGTTCTTCGAGATGCTGGGCAACTTCAGCTTCGGCGACTACTTCAAGGCCGAGGTCATCCCGTGGGCGTGGGAGTTGCTGACGGAGGTCCTGGGCATCGACGGCGACCGTCTCTGGGTCACCGTCCACGAGACCGACGACGAGGCGGCCGGGATCTGGCGCAACTCCGTCGGCCTGCCCGCCGAGCGCATCCAGCGGATGGGCGAGGACAACTTCTGGGAGATGGGCGACACCGGGCCCTGCGGCCCCTCCTCGGAGATCTACTTCGACCGCGGCGAGGCCTACGGAGAGCCGGGAGGGCCGGCCCACGGTGGCGCGGAGCGGTTCCGGGAGATCTGGAACCTGGTCTTCATGCAGTACAACCGCCTGGGCGACGGGAGGCTCGAGCCCCTGCCCCTGCGCATCATCGACACCGGCGCCGGCCTGGAGCGCATGCTCACCGTCCTCCAGGACGTCGGCTCGGTCTTCGAGACCGACGAGCTGCGCGGGCTGGTCAACGCCGCCGAGCAGGCCACCGGTCGCCGGCTGGGCGACGACCCCAAGGCCGACGTGAGCCTGCGGGTGGTCGCCGACCACGCCCGCACGGTGACCTTCATGGTCGCCGACGGCCAGACGCCCTCCAACGAGGACCGTGGCTACGTCCTCCGAAGGATCCTCCGCCGGGCCGTCCGCCACGCCTACGGACTGGGGGTCGAAGGACGGGTGCTGCCGGCCATGGTCGACGCCGTCGTCGAGGTCATGGGGCCGTCGTACCCCGAGCTGGTCGCCGGCCGGGCCGACATCGCCGCCATCGTCGGACGCGAGGAGGAGCGGTTCCACCGCACGCTGCGCTCGGGGTCGGCCATCCTCGACGAGGAGCTCGACAAGGCGAGCCAGGACGGGGGCGTGCTGGCTGGCAGCGTCGCCTTCCGGCTCCACGACACCTACGGCTTCCCGCTGGAGCTCACCCTGGAGATGGCCGCCGAGCGCGGGATCACCGTGGACCGGGCCGGCTTCGAGGAGGCCATGGAGACCCAGCGCCGCCTCGGGCAGCAGGCGGCGAACCAGGGCGCGGCCGGCGTCCCCGCCGACGCCGAGGAGCGCCGGGCCGCCTACAAGGCCCTGCTCGACACCTACGGGCCCGACGAGTTCACCGGCTACCAGGAGCAGGTGAGCGCGGCCACGGTCCGGGCCGTCATCGGCGACGAGGTCTTCCTCGACCGCACGCCGTTCTACGCCGAGTCCGGCGGCCAGGTCGGCGACACCGGCACGATCAGCGGCTCCAGGGGGCGGGCGGAGGTCCTCGACACCACCTACGCCCTGCCCGGCCTGCACCGGCACACCGTGCGAATGGTCGAGGGCGAGCTCGCCCCGAGTGACGAAGTGACCGCCACCGTCGACACGGCCCGGCGGGAGTCCATCCGCCGTAACCACACCGGCACCCACCTCCTCCACTGGGCCCTGCGCGAAGTGCTGGGCAGCCACGTCAAGCAGGCGGGCTCGCTCGTCGCGCCCGACCGGCTCCGGTTCGACTTCAGCCACTACGAGGCCGTCACCCAGGAGCAGCTCGAGCACGTCGAGGCCCTGGCCAACCACCAGGTCCTGGCCAACGAGCCGGTGAAGGCCTACGAGGTGTCGAGGCAGGAGGCCGAGCGGCTGGGCGCCATCGCCTTCTTCGGGGAGAAGTACGGCGACGTCGTGCGGGTCGTCGAGGCCGGGCCCCGGTCGGTCGAGCTGTGCGGGGGTACCCACGTCCCGGCCCTGGGCACCATCGGCCCCATCAAGATCGTCTCGGAGAGCTCGATCGGCGCCAACCTCCGGCGCATCGAGGCGGTCACGGGCACGGCCAGCCTCGAGCGCATCCGAGACGAGGAGAAGACGCTGGGCCGCACGGCCACGCTGCTACGGGTGCCACCGCCCGAGGTGCCCGAGCGGGTGGAGAAGCTGCTCGACGACAACCGGGCCCTCAGCGAGGAGGTCAAGGCCCTCCGTCGCCAGGGCGCCGGCGGCCGGGCCCAGGAGTTCGCCAAGCAGGCCGTGGACGGCGTCGTCGTCGCCCGCCTCGACGGGACCACGCGTGACGAGCTGAAGGAGCTGGCCCTGGCCATCCGTGACCAGCCCGGCATCCGCGCCGCCGTCCTGGCAGGGACGCCCGAGGGCGGCGGTGTCGCCCTCATCGCCGCCGTGGCCAAGGGCAGCGGGCTCGACGCTTCGAAGCTCATCGCCGACGCGGCCCGTACGGTCGGCGGTGGCGGGGGAAGGAGCCCCGACGTAGCCGTGGCCGGCGGCCGGGACGCCAGCAGGATCGACGAGGCGCTCGACCAGGCGCGGGCTGCCGTCACTGGTCCATGAGGGTGGTGGCCCTCGACCTCGGAACTCGACGGATTGGAGTGGCGGTCAGCGATGCAGGGGGGATCTTGGCAACGCCGTACAGCGTGATCGAGCGGTCGGGCGACGTGAGCGCCGACCGGGCCCGGGTGGCGGACATCGTGTCGGAAGTGGGGGCCGGCCTCGTGGTGGTCGGTCTGCCGCTGTCCATGGACGGTCGCAAGGGGCCCGCGGCCCGGGCTGCCCTCGAGGAGGCGGAAGCCCTGAGGGAGGTGCTCGACGTGCCCGTCGAGTGCCACGACGAGCGGCTGACGAGCGTGACCGCCAACCGCTCCCTCGACCGGGCCGGTGTCACCGGGCGTCGGCGCCGGCGGGCCCGGCGGGCGGGTGCGGTGGATCAGACGGCGGCCGCCGTCCTGCTCCAGTCCTGGCTGGACGCGCGGCGGTGACCGGCGTGGATCTGCAGCAGGGCGAGCAGCCCGACTACTTCCAGTACGAGGAGCCCGGCCGGCGGTGGCCGTTCGTCCTCCTCGCCGTCGTGGTGGTCTTCCTGATCACGGTCGGCGCGGGCGTGGTGTGGGTCCAGCGCCAGATCAACCCGCCGGGGGACAGCGGGCCCGAGGTGCGGCTGACCGTCGCCGAGGGCATGTCGACCGCCGACATCGGCGCCCTGCTCGAGCGCGAGGGCGTCATCGCCAACGCCGACATCTTCAGGTACTACGCCCGCGTGACCGGCGTGGGGCCGATCGAGGCCGGTGACTACAGCCTGGAGAAGAAGTCCGACCTCAGCGACGTGGTCAAGGTCCTCGAGGGAGGGGCGGCCCGGGCCGAGGACGAGCGGGTCACCGTGCCCGAAGGACTCACCCTGCCCGAGGTGGCCAAGGTCGTCGGCGAGATGCCGGGGCGCTCGGCCGACAAGTTCCTCGACGTGGCCAACAGCGGGACCATCCGCTCCCAGTACCAGCCTCCGGGGAACAACAACCTCGAGGGGCTGATCCTGCCGGAGACGTACTTCATCACCAAGGGCGACGACGAGGCCAAGATCCTGCGGAAGATGGTCGACTCCTTCGACCAACTGGCCACCCAGCTCAACCTTTCGGGGGCGGCCGCCCGCTTCGGCATCACGCCCTACCAGGCGGTCATCGTGGCGTCGATGGTCGAGCGCGAGGCCCGGGTCGACGAGGACCGCGGCAAGGTGGCGCGCGTCATCTACAACCGCCTCAACCGGGGCATGCCCCTGCAGATCGACGCCACCGTGCTCTACGCGCTCAACCGGCCGCAGCAGTCGGTGAGCTTCAAGGACCGCGAGGTGGACTCCCCGTACAACACCTACAGGATCCCGGCGCTGCCCCCCGGGCCGATCGCCAGCCCCGGCCGCAAGTCCCTGGAGGCGACGGTGTCGCCCACGCCGGGCAACTGGATCTACTACGTGCTCACCGACCCGAGCGGGCGCCACTCCTTCACCGCCGACGACCGGGAGTTCCAGAACCTGGTCAACCAGTGCATCGCCAAGGGGCTGTGCGGCTAGAGGGCCGGTGACCGGCCCCGGCGCCTCCACCCGTCTCGCCGCGGTCATCGGCTCCCCCGTTCGCCACTCGCTGTCACCGGCCATGCACAACGCCGCCTTCGCCGAGCTCGGCCTGGACTGGGTGTACCTGGCCTTCGACGTGGCGCCCGGCACGGTCGCGGCCGCCTTCGCCGGGGCGCGGGCGCTCGGGCTGGGCGGGCTGTCCGTCACCATCCCGCACAAGGCCGCGGCGCTGGCCGAGGTCGACGACGTCACGCCCGTGGCGCGCGCCGTCGGGGCGGTCAACACCGTCGTGGCCCAGGACGGCGGGCGGCTCCTCGGCGACAACACCGACGGCGCCGGCTTCCTGGCCTCGCTGTCGGACGAGGGGTTCGACCCGGACGGCCGGGTCTGCCTGGTGGTGGGCGCGGGGGGCGCGGCGCGGGCGGTCGTGCACGCCCTCGCCCGGGCCGGTGCCCGCGAAGTCATGGTCGCCAACCGGACACCGGAACGGGGCGAGACCGCGTCGGCCGTGGCTGGGGACGTCGGCCGGGCGACGTCGGCCGGGGAGGTGGTCCGGGCCGACCTGGTCGTCAACGCCACGCCCCTGGGACTGGCCGGGTCGACGCCGGAGGACCTTCCGGTCGACCCTACGCTCCTGCGACCGGGCCAGCTGGTCCTGGACCTGGTCCCCAACCCGGCCATCACCCCGCTCATGCGAGCGGCTCGCCAGGCGGGCTGTCGGACCGCCGGGGGGCTGGGGATGCTGGTGCACCAGGGCGCGCTGGCGTTCGAGCAGTGGACGGGGCGGCCGGCGCCGCTGGGCGTCATGCGGGCCGCCGCAGTACGAGCCCTGGGATGACCGGCGTCGTCACCGTGGTCTGCGCCCTGATGGGCGTCCCGGCGGGCATGCTGGCGAACCTGCTGGTCGAGCGCATCCCCGAGAAGCAGCCGCTGCGGCCTCCCCCCAGCCCCGCCAGCCTGAGCTCCTCGACCCTGCACCGCCTGGTGATCGCGGTCACCGTCGTCCTGTTCGCCGGTACCGGCCTGCGCTTCGGGGCCGACTGGGCCGTGCCCGCCTACCTGGTGTTCTTCGTCTGCCTGGTGTCGATCAGCGTGATCGACACCCAGCGCCAGATCATCCCGAACCGCATCGTGTACCCCACGATCTTCGCCTCGGTCCCGTTGCTGGCCGTGGCCGCCCTGGCCGGCGACGAGTGGGACCGGCTCGCGCAGGCCCTCATCGGGGCCACCCTGGCCTGGCTCGCCCTCCTCGTCATCCACCTCATCTCGCCCTCGGGCATGGGGTTCGGCGACGTGCGACTCGCGTTCGTGCTCGGGCTGTTCCTCGGCTGGATCAGCCTCGGGCACGTGGTCACCGGGCTGTTCCTCGGGGTGTTGCTGATCGCGGTCATCGGCGTCGTGCTCGCCGCCCTGCGCCTGAGGAGCCTCCAGGAGCACATCGCCTTCGGGCCGTTCCTCGCCGCGGGATCGACCCTTGCCGTCTTCGCCGGCCAGGGCATCATCCGCTGGTGGCAGGGGGGGTGAGGTTTCGCCCTCGCTCGCTTCGCTCCCCTCAGGCGAGTTCGCTCGTGCTCGCTCGGCCCCCGGAGCCGGCCCACCGGCGAGCTTTACCGATAGGGGCGTGCCGCCCTCCCCGGTAGATTTGGCCGGATGCTCCGCTACCTGACCGCCGGCGAGTCGCACGGCAAGGCGCTCGTCGTCATCGTGGAGGGGCTACCTGCCGGCCTGCGCATCACCGTCGAGGACATCTCAGCCGAGCTGGCCCGCCGCCGGCTGGGCTACGGGCGGGGCCCGCGGATGCGGTTCGAGCAGGACGAGCTCACCCTGCTCGGAGGGGTGCGCCACGGCCGGACGATCGGCTCGCCGGTGGCCATCGAGATCGGCAACACCGAGTGGCCGAAGTGGACCAGGGAGATGGATCCTGCGCCGGGGGCGACGGAAAAGCCGCTCACCCGCCCCCGCCCCGGCCATGCCGACCTGGCCGGGATGCAGAAGTACGGCCTGACCGACGCCCGGGACGTGCTGGAGCGGGCGTCGGCCCGGGAGACGGCAGCCCGGGTGGCGGCAGGTGCGTGCGCCAAGGCGCTGCTCTCGCACCTCGGCGTCTCCGTGCTCTCCCACGTCGTGCAGCTCGGCCCGGTCGTGGCCAAGGCGGTCGACCGCCCCGCCCCGCGGGACCTGCCCACGGTCGACACCTCGGAGGTCCGGTGCTTCGACCCCGACGCAGAGGCGGCGATGATCGCCGAGATCAAGGCCGCGGCCAAGGACGGCGACTCCCTCGGCGGGGTGGTCGAGATCCTCGCGTACGGCGTCCCCGTCGGCCTCGGGAGCCACGTGCACTGGGACCGCCGCCTGGACGGCCTCCTGGCCCAGGCCGTGTGCAGCATCCAGGCGGTGAAGGGCGTGGGCTTCGGCGAGGGGTTCGACGGCGCCGGGCGCCGCGGCTCCGAGGCCCACGACGCCATCGTGTGGGACGCGCAGGAGCGGGCCTACCACCGGGAGACGACGCGGGCCGGCGGCATCGAGGGCGGCATGTCCACCGGCGACCTCATCGTGGTGCGGGCGGCCATGAAGCCGCTGTCGACGCTGAACCGGCCGGTGCTCAAGACGGTGGACGTGGAGACCAAAGAGGCCACGGTCTCGTTCAAGGAGCGGACCGACGTGACCGCCGTCCCCGCGGCCGGCGTGGTGGCCGAGACCATGGTCGCCCTCGTGCTGGCCGCCGAGGCGCTGCGCAAGTTCGGAGGCGACTCCGTCGCCGAGGTGGTGCGGAACCGCGATGCCTTCGTCGATTCCCTTGGGTGACACGACCAGCATCGTGTTGGTGGGGATGATGGGGGCCGGCAAGACGAGCGTGGGGCGGCGGCTGGCCGAGTGCCGGGGGTGGGAGTTCTTCGACAGCGACCGCCAGATCGAGGTGATGACGGGGCGGACGGTGGCGGAGATCTGGCGGACCGACGGCGAGCCCGCGTTCCGGAGGCTCGAGGCCCAGGTGCTGGCCGACGCCCTGGCCTCGACCACCCCCCGGGTCATCGCCGCCGCCGGCGGCACCGTCCTGGACGAGGGCAACCGCCGCCTCCTGCGCATGCACCGGCCCGTCGTCTGGCTGCGCTCCCGCCCCGAGACGCTGGCCGCCCGGGTCCCGTCCGGCACCCACCGCCCGCTCCTCGACGAGGATCCGGCCGGCGCCCTCGAGCGCCTGGCCGCCGTCCGCCGCCCGTACTACGAGGAGGTGGCCGACGTGGTGGTCGACGTCGACGACCTCACCCCCGAGCAGGTCGTGGCCTGTGTCGACGCCGCCATCGAGCACGGCTTGCAGAGACAGCGGGACGGCAGGCATGGCTGACGGCCTCATCGCCGTTCCCGTCCCCCTCGGCGAGGGCCGGGCCTACGAGGTCCTGGTCGGCCCGGGGGCCCGCCACCGCCTCCTCGAGGTGCTGCCGGTCGGGGTGCACCGGGCGGCCGTCGTGACCCAGGAGGCGGTGGGTGTCACCGTCGACGCGGGCGTGGAGCAGCGGACCTTCCTCATGGGGGAAGGGGAGGAGGCCAAGTGCCTCGAGACCGTCGAGGAGCTGTGCCGGGGGTTCTCCCGCTGGGGCCTGACGCGGGGCGACGTGGTGGTGGCCGTGGGCGGGGGAGTGGTCACCGACACCGTCGGCTTCGCCGCCGCCGTGTACCACCGCGGGGTGGCCGTCGTGCACGTGCCCACCACCCTCCTCGGCCAGGTCGACGCCGCCATCGGGGGCAAGACGGGCGTGAACCTGCCCGAGGGCAAGAACCTGGTGGGAGCGTTCTGGCAGCCGGCCGCCGTCCTCTGCGACACCGGGGTGCTCTCCACCCTGCCCCCGCGGGAGTACCGCAGTGGCCTGGGGGAGATGGCCAAGTACGCCTTCCTCGGCGTCGACCGCCTGCCCGACCTGCCCCTCGACGAGGCGGTCGCCGCCTGCGTGCGGTGCAAGGCCGAGCACATCGCCGCCGACGAGCGGGAGACCACCGGCACGCGCGCTCTCCTGAACTACGGCCACACCCTCGCCCACGCCCTGGAGACGGCCGGCGGCTACGACCTCCGCCACGGGGAGGCGGTGGCCATCGGCCTGGTGTTCGCCGCCCGCCTGGCCCGCCGCCTGGGCCGGGTGGACGACGAGGTGGTCGCCGACCACGAGCGGGTGGTCGCCGGGTACGACCTGCCCACGGCGGTGCCGCCGGGCCACGACCCGGCCGAGCTGGTCAGGCTCATGGCCCGGGACAAGAAGGCGGTCGACGGGCTGACGTTCGTCCTCGACGGTCCCGGGGGGGTGGAGGTGGTGGCCGGCGTCCCGGCCGGCGCAGTGGAGGCCACCCTCGCCGAAGCGACGGTGAGCGCGGGGTGAGCACGATCCTGCTCCTCTCGGGGCCCAACCTGAACCTCCTGGGCACCCGCCAACCGGAGATCTACGGCTCGGCGACGCTCGAGGACCACGTGGCGAGGGCGACGGCCGTCGCCGAGAGGCACGGGTTGAAGCTCGAGCACCTCCAGTCGAACCACGAGGGAGGGCTGGTGGAGGCGGTGCACGGGGCCCGGGGCCGGATGGCGGCGATCATCGTGAACGCCGCCGCCCTGACCCACTACTCGTGGTCGCTGCACGACGCCCTGGCCGCCTTCGACGGCCCCGTGGTCGAGCTGCACCTGTCCAACACCTCGGCGCGGGAGCCGTGGCGCCACACCTCGGTCGTCTCCCCGGCGGCGTCCGGGGTGATCATGGGGTTCGGGGGGCACGGGTACGAGTTGGCCGTCGACGCCGTGGCACTCTTGCTCTCATGACTTCCCGTCACCCCATGGACACCGCCCCCCGGGCGCCGATGGGCACCGCCCCCCGGGCGCCGGCGGACATCGCCCCCCGGGCGCCGGTGGGCACCGCCCCCCGGGCACCGATGGACGTCGCGTCCCGCGTCCCACGCCTGCGCCTGGGGTTCGAGGAGGCCGGCTGCGACGCCCTGCTCGTCACCCGGCTGGTGAACATCCGCTACCTCACCGGCTTCACCGGGTCGGCCGCCCTGCTCCTCGTCCGCCCCGACGACCTGCTGTTCGTGACCGACGGCCGCTACCGCGACCAGTCGGCCATCGAGCTCGGCCAGGCCGGGGTGGAGGCCCGGATCCAGGTGGGGCTCACGGCAGGGAAGCAGAAGGAGATCCTCCAGGAAGCGACGGCCGGGCTGGCCCGCCTCGGGCTCGAGGCGGCGGCCGTCACCTGGGCCCAGCAGCGCAAGTTCGACGGCCAGTGGTTCCCCGACGCCGAGCTGGTGCCCACCGAAGGGCTGGTCGAGGACCTGCGCAAGGTCAAGGACGCAGGTGAGGTCGACCGCATGGCGGCGGCGGCGGCCATCGCCGACGAGGCCCTGGCCCGGGTCGTCCACCGGCTGGCCGAGGGGCCGACGGAGCAGGAGTTCGCCCTCGAGCTCGACTTCGAGATGCGCCGGGGCGGGGCATCGGGGCCCTCGTTCGAGACCATCGTCGCCTCCGGGCCCAACGGGGCCAAGCCCCACCACCGGCCCAGCCGGCGGCGGATCGATCGGGGCGAGCTCGTCGTCCTCGACTTCGGTGCCATCGTCGACGGCTACTGCTCGGACATGACCCGGACGCTGTGCGTGGGCCAGCCTTTTTCGGCGACCGCCCGCCGCATGGTCGAGGTGGTGGCCGAGAGCCAGCAGGCCGGGGTGGAGGCGGTGCGGGCCGGCGCCGAGGGCAAGGCGGTCGACGAGGTGTGCCGGACGGTGATCGCCGAGGCCGGCTGGGGCGACGCCTTCCTGCACAGCACCGGCCACGGGGTCGGGCTCGAGATCCACGAGGACCCTCGGGTGGCGTCGACGTCCACCGACACGCTCGCCGCCGGCCACGTGGTCACCGTCGAGCCCGGCGTGTACCTGCCCGAGCACGGCGGGGTCCGCATCGAGGACACGGTGGTGGTCACCGACGAGGGCTGCACCGTCCTCACCAACGCTTCCAAGGAGCTCGTCGTCTCATGAACGTCTCGACCAACGACCTGAAGAACGGCATGGCCCTCGACCTGCCCGAGGGGCTGTTCACGGTCGTCGAGTTCCAGCACGTCAAGCCGGGCAAGGGCGGGGCCTTCGTGCGGACCAAGCTGAAGAACGTGCGAACCGGGGCGGTGCTCGACCGCACCTACCGGGCCGACGAGAAGCTCGAGCAGGCGATCATCGACAAGCGGGAAATGCAGTACCTCTACCGCGAGAGCGCCCACTACGTGTTCATGGACAACGTGTCGTACGACCAGCTGAACGTGGACGCCGAGACGCTCGGGAACGCGGCCAGCTACCTGTCCGAGGGCAACACCGTGATCCTCCAGATGTACAACGACCAGGTGGTGGGCGTCGACCTGCCCGCGGCCGTCGAGCTGGTCGTCACCGAGACCGAGCCCGGCGTACAGGGCGACCGGGTGTCGGGGGCGCGGAAGCCGGCCACCCTGGAGACCGGCCTGGTCGTACAGGTCCCCCTCTTCGTCAACCCGGGCGACCGCATCAAGGTCGACACCCGCAGCGGCGACTACCTGACCCGGGTCTAGTGCTCCAGCAGGTGACGTTGGCGATGCTCAGGGCGAGGCAGCGGCGCCGCTGGCAAGGCCACAGGACGATGGCGCACCCACTCGGGTGCGTCGAGGACGAGAACGGAGCCAGCGGTGGTCCTGGCCGGCCTGAGCGCGGCAAGCGTTGCCGGATGGGGCACTAGATGGTCGGCGAGGCCGGGGGGAGCCGGCGCCAGGCGCGCGAGCGGGCGCTCTCGCTGCTCTACGAAGCGGAGAGCAAGGATGCGGCTCCGGCTGTGGTCCTGGCCGCCCTCCCGGTCGAGCCGGCACCCTTCGCCGCGGAGCTCGTCACCGGTGTGGGGGAGCACCTGGACGAGCTCGACAAGTGGATCGCCAGCTACGCCCGGGACTGGACGATCGACCGTATGCCGGCCCTCGACCGGGCCCTGCTGCGCATGGGCGTGTACGAGCTGCTCCACCGGCCCGACGTGCCGACCGGTGCCGTCATCTCCGAGGCGGTCGAGCTGGCCCAGCGCTTCTCCACCGACGAGTCCAGCCGCTTCGTCAACGGCATGCTCGCCCGCATCGCCGAGACGGTTCGGTCAGATGCTGAAGCGGTGGATCCGGAAGCTGTCGCGCCCGACGCGGCTGTAGACCACCATGCGCCGGCCGGCCAGGTGGTCGAGGACGGCCTCGACGAGGAGGGGTGACTCGCCCAGCTCGGCGCCCAGGGCGAGGGCCACGTTGGCCTCGGTCCCGTCCAGCGTGTCGAGCAGGCGCTCGGTGAGGTCGGCCAGTTCGGGGCGGAACCGGGTGGCGTAGGCCCAGACGCCGACCTGGGTCAGGGCCAGCAGGGCCACGTTGCCGTCGTAGTCGCGCATCTGCACCAGCGCCTGCGACCGCAACTCCACCAGCCCCCGGTACCACTCCTCGTAGGTGAGCCCGGTGGCGGCCAGCGTCTCCTGCTGCGCCAGGTTGTCGAACATCTTGTGGCCCGCCTCGAGGGCATGCTCGCCCAGGGCACGAAGTACCTCGTCAGTCGCTGACATGAGAGAGATGAACGACGGTACCGGTTCACCGTAAAGGACGGTCAGGGCGTGGCGCGAGGGTGAGGCCGTGGGCGACTTGGCGCCCGACGTTGCCGCGATCGTCGGCTGACCACGCGCTACGCTCGGACGAGCCGTTAACGCCGGTCCTGTGAGGCCGGCACGGAAAGGGAGCCGACCGATGGCCGAGCGAGAACGCGCAGCGACGCCCCCGTACGGGGGCGTTTTCTTTGCCCGCAGCCAGGTCATGGACGCCGAGGACCTGCGCCGGGCGGTCACCCGCATCGCCCACGAGATCGTCGAGCGCAACCACGGCCTCGACCGGGTGGTGCTCGTCGGGCTGCAGACGGGCGGCGTGCCGCTGGCCCGCCGGCTCGGTGAGGCCCTCTCGCGGATCGAGGGGGTCGAGGTGCCGGTGGCCAGCATCGACGTCGCCCTCTACCGCGACGACATCGGTCTCCGCCCGGTCATCCCCGAGGCCGTCACCGACATCCCCTTCGACATCACCGGCCTGACCGTGGTCCTCGTCGACGACGTGCTCTTCACCGGGCGCACGGTGCGGGCCGCCCTCGACGCCCTCAACGCCTACGGCCGGCCCCGGGCCGTGCAGCTGGCGGTGATGGTCGACCGGGGCCACCGCGAGCTGCCCATCCGCCCCGACTTCGTGGGCAAGAACCTGCCCACCCGCCGCGACGAGGTGGTCGACGTGCGGGAGGACGGGGTGGACGTGGGGGAGAAGCGGTGAACCACCTGCTGTCACTGGCCGATCTCGGTGCCGACGGCATCGAAGAGGTGATGCGGGTCACCGACTCCTTCGTCGAGGTCTCCGAGCGGGCCATCCCCCGGGTGCCGGCGCTGCGGGGCAAGACGGTCGTCTCCCTCTTCTACGAGGAGTCCACCCGCACCCGCCTGTCGTTCGAGATGGCGGCCAAGCGGCTGTCGGCCGACACCATGAACTTCGCCGTGTCGTCGTCCTCGGTGAAGAAGGGCGAGTCGCTGAAGGACACGTGCCGGACCATCGAGGCCATGGGCGTGGACGCCCTGGTGGTGCGCCACTCCTCGGCCGGGGTCCCGTGGCAGGTGGCCTCGTGGGTCGAGTGCTCGGTGATCAACGCCGGCGACGGCTGGCACGAGCACCCCACCCAGGCCCTGCTGGACTGCTACACCATCCGGGGCCGGCGCAGGCTGCGTGCCGGCACGGACAACACGTCCCTGGAAGGGATGCGCATCGCCGTGGTGGGCGACGTGAAGCACTCGCGGGTGGCCCGCTCCAACGTGCTGGCGTTCACCGCCCTGGGTGCGGAGGTGACGATCGTCGCCCCGCCGACCCTCCTCCCCCCGAGCCTCGAGGGCTGGCCGGTGGACGTCAGCTCCGACCTCGACGCGGTGCTGCCCAAGGTCGACGTGGTCTACCTCCTCCGCATGCAGGCCGAGCGCCAGTCGGAGGCCCTGCTGCCCTCACTGCGCGAATACACGGCCCGCTACGGGCTGACGCGCGACCGCGTCCGGCTCCTGCCCGACGATGCCCTCGTCATGCATCCCGGCCCCCTGAACCGGGGCGTGGAGATCGCGTCCGACGTGGCCGACCTGCCCCGGTCGGTCGTCACCCGCCAGGTCGCCAACGGGGTGGCCGTGCGCATGGCCGTCCTCTTCCTGCTCCTCGGCCAGGGGCCCTCGTGAGCGTGCGCCGGTTGCTCGTCCGGGGCGGGACGGTCGTCGACGCCACCGGTTCCCGCGTCGCCGACGTGCTGGTCGAGGCCGGGCGGGTGGAGGCGGTCGCCGAAGGGCTCGACGCGCCCCCCGGGGCGACCGTGCTCGACGCCGACGGCTGCGTCGTCGCCCCCGGGCTGGTCGACCTCCACGCCCACCTGCGCCAGCCCGGCCGGGAAGAGGCGGAGACGGTGGAGACCGGCGCCCGAGCGGCAGCCGTCGGCGGCTACACCGCGGTCGTGGCCATGCCCAACACCGAGCCCCCCATCGACAGCGCCGGCGTGGTGCGCGAGGTGCTGGAGCTCGGGGTGGGCGCCACGTGCGACGTGTGGGTGGCGGGCGCCATCACCAAGGGCCGGCTCGGGCGCGAGCTCGCCCCCTTGGGCGAGATGGCCGACCTCGGCGTGCGACTGTTCACCGACGACGGGAACGGCGTGCAGGACGCCCGCCTCATGCGGCGGGCCCTGGAGTACGCCTCCGCCCTCGGGGTGACCCTGGCCCAGCACTGCGAGGACGAGGCCCTGGCCGGCGGCGGCCACATGCACGAGGGGGCGTGGTCGAGTCGCCTCGGCCTCCCGGGAATGCCGGCCGAGGCCGAGGAGCTCATGGTGGCGCGCGACGTCGCCCTCGTCCGCCTCACCGGTGGACGCATGCACTTCCTGCACCTGTCGACGGCGGGGTCGGTCGCAGCAGTACGGGCGGCCAAGGTCGAGGGACTGCCGGTCACGGCCGAGGCCGCGCCCCACCACTTCACGCTGACCGATGCCGAGCTGGCGTCCTACGACACCGTGTTCAAGGTCAACCCCCCGCTGCGTCCCCCCGCCGACGTGGAAGCGGTCAAGGCGGGGCTGGCCGATGCCACCATCGACGCCATCGCCACCGACCACGCGCCGCACCCGCCTGAGGACAAGGACGTCCCGTTCGACCACGCCCGGCCGGGGATGCTGGGCCTGGAGACGGCGCTGGCCCTGGCCCTCACCGAGCTCGACCTGCCGATCGAGGCCGTGCTGCGGCTCCTCTCCTGGGAGCCGGCCCGGATCGCCGGACTCGAATCCTCCCACGGCGGCCCTGTGGCCGAGGGTCGCCCCGCCAACCTCTGCGTCATCGACCCGGCCCACAGCTGGGTGGTCGACCCCGACGCGCTGCACAGCCGGTCGCGCAACACGCCCTACGCCGGTCGCAAGCTGACCGGGCGCGTCCGCCACACCCTGCTTCGCGGCGAGCCGGTCGTCGTCGACGGGTCGGCCCAGCGGTGAGCCCGGAGGCGCGGTGACCGACGCGTTGCTGGTCCTGGCCGACGGGACGGTGTTCGAGGGGGAGGCCGTGGGGGCGGTCGTCGACGTGGCCACCGGCGAGCTGGTGTTCAACACCGTCCTGGCCGGCTACCAGGAGGTCATCACCGACCCCTCGTACGCCGGCCAGGTGATCGCCTTCACCTACCCCCACATCGGCAACTACGGGATAAGCGCCGCCGACTCCGAGAGCGCGCGGCCGTTCTGCCGCGGGGTCGTCGTGCGGGAGCTGGCCCGGCGGCCGTCGAGCTGGCGGTCCACCGTCGACCTCGACACCTGGCTGGCCGCCCACGGGGTGCCCGGGATCACGGGCGTCGACACCCGCCGCCTGACCCGTCACATCCGCGACACGGGGGCCATGCCGTGCGCCTTCGGCACCGCCGACGAGACCCGGTTGAAAACGGCGGCCCAGGCCGAGAAGGGGACCGAGGGCATCGATCTGGTGGCGGGCGTCACCACCCCCGCCCGCTACACCACGGGCGACGGCGCACTCCGGGTGGTCGCCTACGACTTCGGCATAAAGACCAGCATCCTCCGCCAGCTGGGCGAGATCGCGACCGTCGAGGTCGTCCCCGCGTCCACGCCGGCCCACGAGCTGCTCGACAACCCCCCCGACGGCGTGTTCCTGTCCAACGGACCGGGCGACCCGGCGGCGGTGACCTACGCCGTCGCCAACATCGGCAGCCTCCTCGGCCAGGTGCCGGTGTTCGGCATCTGCCTGGGCCACCAGCTGCTGGCCGCCGCCCTCGGTGGGACGACCTACAAGCTCCCGTTCGGCCACCACGGCGGCAACCACCCGGTCAAGCGGCTGCGCGACGCCGTCGTCGAGATCACCAGCCAGAACCACAACTACGCGGTGGCCGAGGGCTCGGTCGAATCGGCCGACGTGACCCACGTCAACCTCAACGACGGCGTGGTCGAGGGCCTGCGCTGCCGCGACGTCCCCGCCTTCAGCGTGCAGTACCACCCCGAGGCCGGCCCCGGGCCTCACGACGCGAGGTACCTGTTCAGGGAGTTCGAAGAGCTGATGACGCGTGCCGAAGCGCACTGACATCCACTCGATCCTGCTGATCGGGTCGGGGCCCATCGTGATCGGGCAGGCCTCGGAGTTCGACTACTCGGGCACCCAGGCCTGTCGCGTCCTGCGCGACGAGGGGTTCCGCGTCATCCTCGTCAACTCCAATCCGGCGACGATCATGACCGATCCCGAGTTCGCCGACCGCACCTACGTCGAACCCCTCGACGTCGACGTGGTGGCCGCCATCATCGAACGCGAGCGACCCGACGCCCTGTTGCCCACCCTCGGCGGCCAGACCGCCCTGAACCTGGCCGTGGCCCTCAGCGAGCGAGGGGTGCTCGACCGCTTCGGCGTGGAGCTCATCGGCGCGTCGCTCGACGCCATCCACACGGCGGAGAACCGGGACCGGTTCCGGGCGGCCATGACGGAGATCGGGCTGCAGGTCCCGGCCTCGATGATCGCCCACGCCGACCCGAACGTGGTGAGCATGCTGGAGGCCGACGGTGTCGTCGTCGACAAGCGGATGCGCGAGAACCTCGCCTTGGACGCGGCCAGGTTGGCGGTGAAGAACATCGGGCTGCCGGTGATGGTGCGCCCGTCGTTCATCCTCGGAGGACAAGGAACAGGCATCGCCAACGACTACGAGGCCTTCGAGGAGATCGCCCGGCGCGGCGTCGAGGCCAGCCCGGTGTCGGAGATCCTCGTCGAGAAGTCGATCGCCGGGTGGAAGGAGTACGAGCTCGAGGTCATGCGCGACCACGCCGACAACTGCGTGGTCGTGTGCTCGATCGAGAACTTCGACCCCATGGGGGTCCACACCGGCGACTCGATCACCGTCGCCCCCGCCCAGACGCTGTCCGACGTGGAGTACCAGCGGATGCGCGACGCGGCGTTCGCGTGCATCCGGCGCATCGGGGTCGACACCGGTGGCTCCAACATCCAGTTCGCCGTCGACCCGGCCACCGGCGAGATGGTCGTCATCGAGATGAACCCCCGCGTCTCCCGGTCGAGTGCCCTTGCCTCCAAGGCCACCGGGTTCCCGATCGCCAAGATCGCCGCCCGCCTGGCCGTGGGCTACACGCTCGACGAGATCCCGAACGACATCACCCGCAAGACACCGGCCAGCTTCGAGCCCACCATCGACTACGTGGTGACCAAGGTCCCCCGGTGGGCGTTCGAGAAGTTCCCCGGCATCTCGGGCGTGCTCGGCACGCGCATGCAGTCGGTGGGCGAGGCCATGGCCATCGGCCGCACCTTCCCCGAGTCGCTGCAGAAGGGGCTGCGGTCGTTGGAGCACGGGCGGTGGGGCCTGAACTGCGACCCGGGCGAGCTCGCCCTCGAGGCCTTCGACGACGACGAGCTCGTCCGCCGGGCGGCCATCGCCACGCCCGACCGGCCCTTCCAGCTCGAGGCCGCCCTCCGCCGGGGGATCACCGTCGAGCGCCTCCACCAGGCCACGGACGTCGACCCCTGGTTCCTGGCCCAGATCGCCGAGATCACCGAGGAGCGGGGGCGGCTGGCCGAGACCGGCCCCGCCGGCATGACCCGCCGTCTCTGGCGCCGGGCCAAGCGGCTCGGCTTCGCCGACGCCCAGCTCGGCTGGCTCTGGGGCACCCCGGAGGACGAGGTGCGCGGCGCCCGTCTGGCCGCCGGCGCCCGGGTCACGTTCAAGACGGTCGACACCTGCGGCGCCGAGTTCGAGGCCGACACGCCGTACCACTACTCCACCTACGAGGACGAGGACGAGGCTCGGGGCGGCGACCGAGGGACGGTCGTGATCCTCGGCTCGGGCCCGAACCGGATCGGCCAGGGGATCGAGTTCGACTACTGCTGCGTGCACGCCAGCTTCGCCCTGCGCGACGCCGGCTTCGACACGGTCATGGTCAACTGCAACCCCGAGACGGTGTCCACCGACTACGACACCAGCGACCGCCTCTACTTCGAGCCCCTCACGTACGAGGACGTGATGAACGTGCTCGACGTCGAGCGGCCGATGGGCGTGATCGTCTCCCTCGGCGGCCAGACGCCGCTCAAGCTGGCCGGGCGGATCCCGCCCGAGCTGGTGCTCGGGACGCCACCCGGCGCCATCGACGAGGCCGAGGACCGCGAGCGGTGGAACGCCCTGTGCGCCCGTCTCGGCATCCCCCAGCCCGACGGCGGGACCGCCGCCGACTTCGACACGGCCCTGGCCGTCACCCGCCGCGTCGGGTACCCGGCTCTGGTCCGGCCTTCGTACGTGCTCGGCGGCCGGGCCATGGAGATCGTCTACGACGACGAGGGCCTGGCCCAGGCCATGGCCCAGCTCGCCGGCTTCGGCTCCCTGGGAAGGGAAGGGGGGCTCTCCGCTGAGCGCCCGGTGCTGATCGACCGCTTCCTGGAGGACGCCACCGAGGTCGACGTGGACGCCGTCCGCGACGCCACCGGCGAGGTGCTGATCGGCGCGGTGATGGAGCACGTCGAGGAGGCCGGTGTCCACTCCGGCGACAGCGCCTGCGTCATCCCGCCGCCCACGCTCGGCGCCGCCGTCGTCGACGTGATCGAGGGCCACACCCGGGCCATCGCCGACGCCCTCGGCGTGCGCGGGCTCCTGAACGTCCAGTACGCGGTGCAGAACGGCAACGTCTTCGTCATCGAAGCCAACCCCCGGGCCAGCCGGACGGTGCCCTTCGTCGCCAAGGCCACCGGCGTCCCCCTGGCCAAGGTGGCCGCCCGGGTGATGGTGGGGGCGACCCTCGAGGAGCTCCGGGCCGAGGGGCTGCTGCGGCCGCCGGTCCCCGGTGCGCACGTTTCGGTGAAGGAAGCGGTGCTGCCCTTCAACCGCTTCCCCGACGTCGACACCGTGCTCGGCCCGGAGATGCGGGCCACCGGCGAGGTGATGGGGATCGACGCCACCTTCGGGCTGGCCTTCGCCAAGAGCCAGGCCGCGGCCGGCGACCGCCTGCCCGACGGGGGGATGGTCTTCCTCTCGCTGGCCGAACGGGACAAGCCGGGCGGGCTGGTGGCCGCCCGGCGGTTCGTCGAGCTCGGCTTCGCCCTGGCCGCCACCGCCGGGACGGCCCGGTACCTGCGGGACAACGGCGTGCCGGTGGCCGAGGTGGTCGACAAGGTCGGCGAGCCCTCGGACGGTCACGGGCGCTCGGCCGTCGACCTCATCGCCAGTGGCGAGATCGACATGGTCGTGAACACCCCGCGGGGACGCGGCCCGCGCGCCGACGGCACCTACATCCGCTTGGCGGCCAACGTCCAGAGCGTCCCCTGCCTGACGACGGCGGCCGCCGCGCTGGCCGCGGCGGCCGGCATTGCCGACTGGGCCCGTCATGGCCTGTCGGTGCGCTCGTTGCAGGAGTTCCACGAGGAGGGCCAGCAACGGCTCGACCTGTGAGCGGCCCGGGAAGCCGGTCCAGAAGGGTGGACCTCACCACCTCGGTCGGCTCGGTGCGGCTCCCGAACCCGGTGATGACCGCCTCGGGGACGGCCGGGCACGGCGCCGAGCTGGCCCGGTACGTCGACCTCTCGCTGCTCGGTGCCGTGGTCGTGAAGTCGCTGTCGCCCGAGGGGTGGGCGGGGAACGCCCCTCCCCGGGTGACCGAGGTCGACGCCGGGATGCTCAACAGCGTGGGCCTGCAGAACCCCGGTGTCGAGGCGTGGCTGGAGGACGAGCTGCCCGAGCTGCTGGCCACCGGGGCGCGCGTCGTGGCCAGCGTCTGGGGGTTCACCGTGGAGGCCTACGAGAAGGCGGCCGCCGCCCTCGCCGGCGCCCCGCCCGAGGTCGTCGCCGTGGAGGTGAACCTCAGCTGCCCCAACCTCCACGGCGTGGCCCGCAGCAGGGGGAGCCGGGGGGCCATGTTCGCCCATTCGCCGACGCTGACGGCCGAGGCGGTGGAGGCCACCGCCGGCTGCGGCCGACCGAGGTGGGCCAAGCTCAGCCCGAACGTCACCGACCTCACCGAGATCGCCGGCGCCGCCCTCGATGCCGGCGCCGAGGCCCTGACTCTGGTCAACACGGTCAGGGGCATGGCCATCGACCCCGAGACCGGCCGCCCCAAGCTCGGTGGCGGTGGAGGCGGGTTGTCGGGGCCGGCCATCCGCCCCGTGGCCGTGCGGGCGGTGTACGACGTGTGCTCGGCCTTCCCGGCCGCGCCGGTCGTGGGTGTGGGCGGGGTGGCCGCCGGTGACCACGCGGTGGAGCTGCTGCTGGCCGGGGCGTCGGCCGTCCAGGTCGGGACGGCGACCTTCGCCGATCCCCGGGCGCCGGCCCGCATCCTCGCCGAGCTGGAGCGCTGGTGCCGCCGCCACCGTGTGGCAAGGGTCGCCGATCTG
Organism: Acidimicrobiales bacterium; assembly: GCA_036260295.1. Lineage (GTDB taxonomy): Bacteria > Actinomycetota > Acidimicrobiia > Acidimicrobiales > AC-14 > CADCTB01. Next base: position 27,312 of record DATAAD010000056.1, read on the forward strand.
GTAGGGAAGTCCCGTGCAGATTCGTGACCGGCTCGTGCTCGCTCTCGACGTCGACGACCTGGTGGTGGCGCTGCGACTGGCCCGCCAGCTCCAGCCGTGGTTCGGCACGGCCAAGGTCGGGCTCGAGCTGTTCACCGCCTCGGGCCCCGACGCGGTCAGCGCCGTGGCCGACCTCGGCTACGACGTGTTCCTCGACCTCAAGCTCCACGACATCCCCACGACCGTGCGGAAGGCGGCGCGCGTGGTCGGCGCCCTGGGCGCCAGCTACCTCACCCTCCACGCCCGGTCCGGCCCGGTGATGCTGCGGGCCGGGGTCGAGGGGCTCACCGAAGGAGCGGAGAGCGCCGGCCTGCCCCATCCCACGGCTCTGGCCGTCACCATCCTCACCAGCGACGGCGACGCCCCGGCCCATATCCTCGGCCACCGGGTGGCGGCCGCGGTCGAGGCGGGCTGCGGCGGGCTGGTGCTGGCCGCCGGCGACGTGCGCGAGGCCAAGCAGCTCGCCCCTCGGCTCATGGCCGTCGTCCCAGGGATCCGCATGGTCTCCAGCGACTCCCACGACCAGGCCCGGCCGGCCACGCCCCGCCAGGCCATGGAGCAGGGTGCCGACCTGCTGGTGGTCGGCCGCACGGTGACGGCGGCGCCCGACCCACCGGCGGCGGCGGCCGCGCTGGCGGCGTCGCTCGGCGACGGAGCCTGAAGGCCTCCCCGAGCGAGGCGCCCGGACGACGAAGCTCCCCGAGCCGCCCTGGGAAGGGGTGCGCTAGGGTGCGCGCCATGCCGCTGCCCCCTGCGCTCTCTCCTGAGGACCGCTCAGCTGCACTCGACAAGGCCGCCGCCGCCCGGCGGCAGCGGGCCGAGCTCAAGGAGAAGCTCAAGATGGGCTCGACCACGCTCAAGGAGCTGCTCGACCAGGCCGAGCGCGACGAGGTCGTCGGCAAGATGAAGGTGGTCACCGTGCTGGAGTCGCTCCCCGGGGTGGGCAAGGTCCGGGCCCGGCGGATGATGGAGCAGATCGGCATCAGCGAGGCCCGGCGGGTCCGCGGCCTCGGCGCCCAGCAGCGCGACGCCCTGCTCAAGGCGTTCCCCGCCGAGTCCTGAGCTCGCGCGTCTTCGTGCTCGCCGGCCCCTCGGGGGTCGGCAAGGGCTCGATCGCCGCCGCGCTGTGCCGGCGGGTGCCCCGGCTGTGGCTCAGCCGGTCGTGGACGACCCGCCCCCGTCGGACCGGCGAGCCGGAGGACGCCTACGTGTTCGTCGACCGGGCCACGTTCGACGCCCATCTCGAGTCGGGAGGCTTCCTCGAGTGGGCCGAGGTCTTCGGCAACCGGTACGGGACGCCGTGGCCCGATCCGCCCGAGGGCCACGACGTGCTGCTCGAGATCGACGTGCAGGGGGCGACCCAGGTCCGCCAACGCCATCCGGACGCGGTGGTGGTCTTCGTCGAGCCCCCGTCGCGGGAGGCTCAGGAGCAGCGCCTGCGCGGGCGCGGGGACCGGGAGGACCTCATCGCCCGCCGCCTGGCCGCCGCCCCCGAGGAGGAGCGGGCGGGCCGGGAGCTCGCCGACCACGTCGTCGTGAACGACGACCTCGACCGGGCCGTCGAGGAGGTCGCTGCTATTCTGGAGTCCCACCGCGAGTAAGGAAGAGCCTTGGCCGAACGCGAGACGATGATCTACCCGCCTATCGAGAACCTCCTCGACAAGGTGGACTCGAAGTTCAGCCTGGTCAGCTTGGCCGCCAAGCGTGGGCGGCAGATCAACTCGTACTTCAGCCAGCTGGGCGAGGGCCTGGGCGCCATCGTCCCCCCGCAGGTCGCCTCCGTCTCCCGCAAGCCGCTGTCGATCGCCCTCGAGGAGATCGCGGCCAACAAGATCACCTTCGTGCGCACCGAGGACGCCGAGGAAGCCATCAAGTAGTGCGCCTCGCCGGCAAGCGTGTCGTGCTTGCCGTGACAGGGAGCATCGCCGCGTACAAGGCGGTCGAGGTGTGCCGCCGGCTGGTCGACGCCGGTGCGTTCGTGGCCCCGGTGATGACCGCGGACGCCACCCGTTTCCTCGGGACGGCCACCCTGTCCGCCCTGGCCTCGGAGCCGGTGCACGGCTCGCTGTGGACGGACGCCGACCCCATCCCCCACACCCGTCTCGGCCGGGCCGCCGACGTCGTCGTGGTGGCGCCGGCCACGGCCACCTTGCTGGCCAAGTACGCGGCCGGCATCGCCGACGACCTGCTCACCGCCACCCTGCTGGCCACCCGGGCGCCCGTCGTGGTGTGCCCGGCCATGCACACCGAGATGTGGGAGCACCCGGCCACCGTCGACAACGTGGCCCGCCTGCGCAGCCGGGGCGTGGTCGTCGTCGAGCCCGGTGTCGGCCGGCTGGCGGGCGGCGACGAGGGCGCCGGTCGCCTGGCCGACCCCGAGGAGATCCTCGCCGTAGTGGAGCGGTTGCTGGCCCGCCAAGACCTGGCCGGGCGCACCGTGCTGGTCACCGCGGGAGGCACCCGGGAGCCCCTCGACCCTGTCCGGTTCCTCGGCAACCGGTCGTCGGGCAAGCAGGGCGAGGCCTTCGCCGTCGAGGCCGCGGCCCGGGGGGCGTCGGTGGTGCTGGTCACCGCCGCCGACCGGGCCCCGGTTCCAGGCGTCGACGTCGTGCCGGTGGAGACGGCGGCGGGGATGGAGGCCGCCGTCCTCGCACGCGGCACCGGCGCCGACGTGGTCGTCATGGCTGCCGCGGTAGCCGACTTCCGGCCCAAGGTGAGCGCCGAGGTCAAGCTGCACAAGACAGACGGTGTCCCCGAGGTGGTGCTCGAACCGACCACGGACATCCTGGCCGAGCTGGGCCGGCGGAGGCGTCCGGGCCAGGTCCTCGTGGGCTTCGCGGCCGAGACCGGCGACCTGCGGGCCCGGGCCGAGGAGAAGCTCCGGCGCAAGCACGTGGACCTGGTCGTGGCCAACGACGTGACCGCCCCGGGCGCCGGCTTCGGTCTCGACACCAACGCCGCCCTGCTGGTCGACGCGGCAGGGAACGTGACCGAGATCCCGCTCACGACCAAGCGGGAACTGGCGTCGACCGTGCTCGATGTGGTGGCCCGCCTGCTCGATGAGCAAGGATTGACGGACACAGCAGGGGGGAGCCCATGAGCACGGAGCGCAGCGAACCATGAGCACGGCGTACACGTTCACGTCCGAGTCGGTCACCGAAGGCCACCCGGACAAGATGGCCGACCAGGTCTCTGACGCCATCCTCGACGCCATCCTCGCCGAGGATGCGACTGGACGAGTGGCATGCGAGACGCTGTTGACCACCGGCCTCGTCGTCGTCGCCGGCGAGATCACCACCAGCGCCTACGTCGACATCCCCAAGATCGTGCGCCAGACGGTGTGCGGGATCGGCTACGACCGCGAGTCCTACGGCTTCGACGGCAACACCTGCGGGGTCATCACCTCGATCGACGAGCAGTCGCCCGACATCAGCCAGGGCGTCAGCTCGGCGTACGAGGTGCGCACGGGCAGGAGCGAGGAGGACACCGTCGACGAGCAGGGCGCGGGCGACCAGGGGATGATGTTCGGCTACGCCTGCGACGAGACCGACGACCTCATGCCGCTGCCCATCTGGCTGGCCCACCGCCTGGCCCACCGGCTGTCCGAGGTCCGCAAGGCCGGGGTGATGCCCTACCTGCGGCCGGACGGCAAGACCCAGGTGACGGTCGACTACGAGGACGGCCGGCCGAAGCGGCTGCGGACGGTGCTCATCTCCAGCCAGCACCAGCCCGGCCTGGACAGCGAGACCCTCCTCAAACCCGACCTGCAGGAGCACGTCATCCACCCGCTGCTCCCGCCCGACCTCGAGGCCGACCACTACGACCTGCTGGCCAACCCCACCGGCAGCTTCGTGCTCGGCGGGCCCCACGCCGACACCGGCCTCACCGGGCGCAAGATCATCGTCGACACCTACGGCGGCGCCGCCCGCCACGGTGGCGGCGCCTTCTCGGGCAAGGACCCGTCCAAGGTCGACCGCTCGGCCGCCTATGCGGCCCGCTGGGTGGCCAAGCACGTGGTGGCCGCGGGCGCGGCCCGGCGCTGTGAGATCCAGGTCGCCTACGCCATCGGCGTGGCCCGGCCGGTGTCGATCATGGTCGAGACGTTCGGCACCGAGACCGTCGACCCGGCTCGCATCGCGGTCATGGCCAACGAGGTGTTCGACCTCCGCCCGGCGGCGATCATCCGCGACCTCGACCTGCGCAAGCCGATCTACCGGCGCACCGCCGCCTACGGCCACTTCGGGCGGTCCGAGAAGGAGTTCACGTGGGAACGCCTCTCGCGCCTGGAGGACGTGAAGCGGGCTCTCGACCTCGTGTAGCCCGGGTTCTGCCCGACCTCCCACTCGACAAGGTCTTCGACTACCTCATCCCCGGCCACCTGGCGGGCCAGGTCCGCGTCGGGACCATGGTGCGCGTCCCCCTGCACGGCCGGCGGGTCGGGGGGTGGGTCGTGGCCCTTGCCGACGAGCCGGCCACCGATCGGCCGCTGCAGCTGTTGGCCAAGGTGACGGGCTGGGGGCCGCCGCCCGACCTCGTCGAGCTGGCCCGCTGGGCCGCGTGGCGGTGGGCCGGGCGCCCGGCCCAGCTGCTGGGCACCGCCTCACCGCCACGCGCCGTGCGCCGCCTCCCGCCGCGGCCGATCTGGCAGCCGCGGGCGGGAGGCCCGCTGCCCGACGGCGTCAGCGTCATGCGCGTACCCCCGACCGCCGAGGTCCTGCCCACGGCACTGGCCGTCGCCGCCCGGGAGGACGCCCTGGTGCTGGCCCCGTCGGTGGCGGCCGCCGGCCACCTGGCCGCCCGTCTGCGCCACGAGGGGGCGAACGTCGCGCTCGTCCCCCAGGACTGGGCCCGGGCGGCCGCCGGAGGCTGCGTGGCCGTCGGCGCCCGCGCCGGCGCCTGGGCCCCCCGGCCCCGGTTGGGAGCGGTCCTCGTCGTCGACGAGGGCGACGAGGCCTACCAGGAGGAGCGGGCTCCCACGTGGAACGCGCGCGACGTCGCCGTCGAACGGGCCCGGCGCGCCGGCGTCCCCTGCGTGCTGACCTCGCCGTGCCCGTCGCTCGAGGCGCTGGCGTACGGGCCGCTCGTGGTGGCCTCCCGAGCCGAGGAGCGCAGCGGGTGGCCCGTCCTGGACGTCGTCGACCGCCGGAAGGACCCGCCCGGCGCCGGCCTGTACTCCTCCCGCCTGGTCGCCCTGGCCCGGGAGGCCGAGCCCGACGCCCGCCTGGTGTGCGTTCTGAACCGCAAGGGTCGGGCCCGCCTCTTGGCCTGCGCCACCTGCCGGGAGCTGGCCCGGTGCGAGGCCTGCAGCGCGGCGGTGGAGAGCACGGGCGAGGGCCTGCGCTGCCGCCGCTGCGGCACCGAGCGACCGGCCGTCTGCCTGGCCTGCGGCGCCACCCGGCTGGCCACGCTGCGGGTGGGCGTGACGAGGGCGCGTGAGGAGCTCGAGCTGCTGGCCAACCGCCCCGTCGCCGAGGTCACTGCCGACACCGCCGCCGGGCCGCCCCCGGAGGCAGCCGTCCTCGTGGGCACGGAAGCCGTCCTTCACCGGGTGGCGGGCGCCGCCTCGGTCGCCTTCCTCGACTTCGACCAGGAGCTGCTGGCCCCGAGGTACCGGGCGGCCGAGGCTGCGTTGGCCATGCTGGCCCGCGCCGCCCGGCTGGTCGGTGGGAGGGGTGGTCGCGGGCGCATGCTCGTGCAGACGCGGGTGCCGAACCATGAGGTGATCGACGCCGCCCTCCACGCCGACCCCTCGCGGCTGGCCGTCGTCGAGGCCGCCCGGCGGGCCGCGCTGCGCTTCCCGCCCGAGACGGCGGTGGCCGCGGTGTCGGGTCAGGCCGCGGCCGCGTTCGTCGACGCCATCGGTGACCGCCTCGAGGTGCTGGGGCCGGCGAACGACCGCTGGCTGCTGCGGGCGGCCGGCCACCGGGCCTTGTGCGACGCCCTCGCCGCCACGCCCCGGCCTCCCGGCCGCCTGCGGATCGAGGTCGACCCGCTGCGGGCCTGAACTCCGACCCTGCCCGGTAGTGTCGGCCTCATGGCTCTGTTTCCCATACGCACGTTCGGCGACCCCGTCCTGCGCCTCCCCTGCGCCGAGGTGACTGAGTTCGACGCTGCGCTGCGCAAGCTGGCCGACGACATGCTGGAGACCATGTACGACGCGCCCGGGGTCGGGCTGGCCGCCAACCAGATCGGAGTGCAGAAGCGGGTGTTCGTGTACGACGTGGGCGACGGCCCCGGGGCCATTGTCAACCCTGTACTGTCCGGCCACCGAGGCGAGTGGGAGTACACGGAAGGGTGCCTGTCGGTCCCCGATCTCGCCTGGCCGATCGTGAGGTTCAAGGAGGTGCGGGTGGACGGGTTCGACCTCGGCGGCAACGTGGTGAGCCTCGAAGCCGACGAGTTGATGGCCCGGATGCTCCAGCACGAGGTGGACCACCTCGACGGTCGGCTCCTCCTGTCGCACCTCGACCGCCGCCAGTACAAGGAAGCCATGCGGACGCTTCGGCGGCGGGCCATGGGCCTGCCCGAGGGCGGCGAGCGCGAGCCGGTCGGGTAGGTCGCTCCTGCGCCTGGCCTACCTCGGGACGCCCGACGTCGCCACCGGCCCGCTGCGCGCCCTGGTCGCCGCCGGGCACGAGGTCGTCCTGGTCGTGACCCGGCCCGACAAGAAGCGGGGCCGGGGCGGCGCCCTGCTCCCGAGCCCGGTCAAGGCCATGGCCCAGGAGCTCGGGCTTCCGGTCACCTCCCGCGTCGACGACCTGCTCGACGCCGGGGCCGAGCTGGGGGTGGTGGTGGCCTACGGCCGGCTGATCAAGCCCCACATCCTCGCCGTGCTGCCCATGGTCAACATCCACTTCTCCCTGCTGCCTCGGTGGCGGGGTGCGGCGCCCGTCGAGCGGGCCATCCTGGCCGGCGACTCCGTGACCGGGGTGTGCGTCATGGCCCTGGAGGAGGGGCTGGACACGGGGCCGGTCTACGCCTGCGAGGAGCGGGCCGTCGGCGAGGAGGAGACCCTGGAGGAGCTGCGGTCGGCCCTGACCGAGATGGGCACTCGCATGCTCGTGAAGCTTCTCGCCTCGGGCCTCCCCGAGCCGCGTCCCCAGATCGGGGAGCCGACCTACGCGGCCAAGATGGAGCCCGAGGAGCACCACCTGGACTGGTCCCGCCCGGCGCTCGAGCTCCACCGCGTCGTCCGGCTGGGCCAGGCGTGGACGACGTTCCGGGGGCGCCGGCTGCGGGTGCTGCGGGCCCGGGTCGCCCCCGGTACGCAGCTGGAGCC
>DATAAD010000057.1:0-23732 GCA_036260295.1 Acidimicrobiales bacterium
ACCACGTGCATGGCCAGGGTGGACTTGCCGGAGGACTCGGGCCCGAAGACCTCGACGATGCGGCCCCGAGGAAGGCCCCCGATGCCGAGGGCGAGGTCGAGGGCGAGGGCGCCCGTGGGAACCGCGTCCACGTTGACGTGGACCTTCTCCCCCATGCGCATGACGGAGCCCTTGCCGAAGTGCTTGTCGATCTGGCTCATGGCCATCTCGAGGGCCTTGTCTCGTTCCACCGGAAATCCCTTCTGTGGTCGGCTGCTGTTGACGAGGCCTCACCCTACGGAGGGGATGTGACAATCACAGGGGTGAAGTTCCAGTACGGTAGTTCCGAACGGGCGTTCGGTCAAGGATCTGCCGGTCGCTGCAGGGCTTAGGCTCGGGCCATGGCGACGATCTTCGAGTCCATCAAGGCGGGCGACATCGATGCCGTACGGGCCGCGGTCGAGGAGGACCCGGCCGGGGCCGCGTCCCGCGACGAGAACGGCCGCTCGGCCGTCCGGGCCGCCCTCTACGCCCAGAAGCAGGACATCGCCGACATCGTGCTCGAGGCCAAGCCCGAGCTGGACGTGTTCGATGCCGCGGCCGTGGGCGACGTCGACCGGCTGACCGAGCTGCTCGACGCCGACGCCGACCTGATCAGCTCCTACTCCGAGGACGGCTACACGCCCCTCCACTTCGCCGCCTTCTTCGCCCGGGGGTCGGCGGTCCGCCTGCTGCTCGACCGGGGCGCCGATGTCGGTGCAGTGTCGAGGAACGAGATGGAGGTCCAGCCGCTTCACTCGGCCGTGGCCGCCAACGCCCGTGAGGTGGTGGCCGCCCTGCTCCTCGCCGGGGCCGACGTCAACGCCCGCCAGCACGGGGGCTACACGCCGCTCATGGCCGCCGAGCAGCACGACGACGAGGAGATGGTGCGCCTCCTCATGGACCACGGCGCCGAGGAGTCGGCCGAGGTGCCTACCGAGTAGCGCTCCGTCCACCCGAATCGGTGGCACGAATGGTCGCTGGGGCGACCAATTCCGCCACCGGTTCGTCCGGTGTCTCACCCTCCCGCCACTGTGGACGGGATGGGACGAGACATCGTCGTGGTCGCCGAGAAGCAGCATGGTGTCTTCACCCTCGCCCAGGCGCGGGACGCCGGCTTCACCCGCTCCGCCATCCGGCACCGGTTGGCGTCGGGCTACTGGGAGCCGACGCCGGAGCGGGTGTTGAGGGTGCGCGGGTCACCTCGCACCTGGGAGCAGCGCGTGGTGGCGGCGACGCTCGCGGCCGGCCCGTCGGCGGCGGCCTCCCACCGCTCGGCGGCCGCCCTCCTGGGCTTTCCCGGGTTCGAGCGGCGCGGCCCGCCCGAGGTGACGGTCGCCCGGTCGCAGCGGCGGCGGACGGTGGGCGGCGTGGTCCACCTGTGGCGCCCCTTCCCGGAGCACCACCTGACGGTCATCGACGGGATCGTCACCACGCGGGTCCCGCGGACCCTCGTCGACCTGGCCGGCGTGGTCCACCCGCGGCGCACCGCTCGGGCCGTTGACAACTGCCTGGCCGCCGGCGTCGCCACGTTCGCCACGCTCCAGGAGGCCTTCTTCGACCTTGTCGGGCGGGGCAGGAAGGGCATCGCCGTCATGCGGCGGATCCTGGCCGAGCGCGGGCCTGCGTACGTGTCCCCGGCCAGCGAGCTCGAGGTGCTCTTTCTGGAGCGGATCCGGGACGCCGGGCTCCCTGAGCCGGTCCGCCAGTTCGACGCCGGAGACGCCGAGAGGTGGATCGGGCGGGTGGACTTCGCCTACCCCCACGTGCGAGCCCTGATAGAGGTCGACGGCAGGCGCTACCACACCTCGCTGCTCGACCGAGAGGCCGACGCCCGGCGCGACGCCGCCCTGCTGGCCGGCGGCTGGTCCGTGGTCGAGCGGTTCGGATGGGGCGACATCGTCCACCGGCCGGAGACGATGATCAGCCGGCTCCGGTATCTGCTGCTGGGGGCGGCGGCGTGAGCCGGAAGCGCTCGAGCACGTCGTACCGTGCCCCTTTGGGGGAAAGGCGGCTCTCCACGAGGCAGACGACGTCGGCCGGCCATCGGGCCTCGATGCCCGCGCCGGCGAGCGGTCGCAGGTCGACCTTGGCCCGCTTGGCCACGCGCGCCAGGGTGAGGTGGCCGTGGAAGGGCCGGTCGTCCGGCGGCGTCCCGAGGGAGGCGGTGGCGTCGACCACGGCCGTGGCGACCCGGTCGAGGCCGCGCACCGGGACGTGGAGGATGCGCTGGTCGAACCGCCCGGTGGCCGGCCCCAGGAGGGCGGAGCTCGGCTCGAGGGGCGGCAGGGCGGCGAGGGCGTGGGCCACGGGCTCCACCTCGGGCACCGGCCCGAGGAAGCGGAGGGTGACGTGCCACTGGTCACGGGCGGTCCAGCGGAGGCCCTCCACCGCCGGCCGCGGCAGGGCGGCCACCTGGTCGAGCACCTCCTCCGGCGGCCACACGGCGACGAAGAGGCGCCTCACCCGTCCCTCCCGGCCCAACTGGTGGCGGAAATGGTCGCCCGGGCGACCACTTCTGTCACCGGTTGGGGACGGGGGTGGCGAGCAGGCGCTTCCGCAGCATGTCGAGGAGGGAGATGGTGGAGAACTGGCGGATGTGCTGGCGGTCGCCGGGGAAGTGGTTCTCGGCCGACTCGACCTGGCCGTCCAGGGCGACGGCCATGAAGACGGTGCCCACGGGCTGGTCGTCCTGGGTGGTGGGGCCGGCCACGCCGGTCACGCTGATCCCCACGTCGGCCTCGAGGGCCTTGGTCGCCCCCGACGCCATGGCCTCGGCCGCCTCGGCGCTCACCACCGGGCCCTCGGGGACGTCGAGGAGGTCGAACTTGACCTTGCTGTCGTAACAGACGATCGACCCTCGGAACCACCTGCTGGCCCCCTCGGTCTCGGCCAGGCGGGCCCCGACCAGTCCCCCGGTCAGCGACTCGGCCACGCCCACGGTGAGGCCCCGCTCGCGCAGCAGGTCGGCCACCACCCGCTCCATGGACTGGTCGTCGACGCCGAAGACCAGGTCGCCCAGGACCGCCCGCAGCTGGGCCTCCTCCTCGTCGAGCATGGCCTCGGCCTCGGCCTCGGTCTCGGCCTTGGCCGTGATGCGGATCTTGATCCCCTCGATCCCGGAGGCCAGGAAGGCGATGGTCGGGTTGGACCGCTCCTCCAACGCCTCGACCCGGCTGGCGACCAGCTCGCCGAGGGTCGACTCCGGCATCCCCCACGTGCGGACCATGCGGCTGAGGATGACCGTGGTCGACCCGGACCGGCGCTTCAGATCGGGGATGACCGCCCGGTCGAGCATCTCCTTCATCTCGAAGGGGACCCCCGGGATGGCGTAGACGACCTTGTCGCCGAGGGGGCAGATGAGGCCGGGCGCGGTCCCCCGCTCCTGGGGGATGAACGTCGCTCCCTCGGGCCGGTCGGCCTGGCGGGCGTTGCTCTCGGCCATCTCCCGCTTGCGGGCCAGGAACAGGCCCCGGATGCGCTCGACCATGGCCGGATCGCGCCTGAGCGGCACGCCCATGACCTCGGCGATGGCCTCGCGGCTGATGTCGTCCGACGTGGGGCCCAGCCCCCCGCACACGATGACGGCGTCGTTGCGGTCGAGGGCGATCCGCAGGACCGAGGCGATCCGGCCCTGGTTGTCGCCCACCTTGGTGTGGAAGTGGCAGTCGATCCCGGCCAGGGCCAGCCGGTCGCCGATGTAGGCCGAGTTGGAGTCGACGACCTGGCCCAGCAGCAGCTCGGTCCCTACGGCGACGACTTCACAACGCACGGATGACCCGCCGGCCGTCCCACAGGTACTGGATCCCCGTGACGATGGTGAGGGCGACCGCGGCCCACAGCACGCTGAGCTTGAGGCCCCGGTAGGCGTCCCCGCCCACGGGGGCGATGTACAGCCCCACCGCGATGGCCTGGACCCAGGTCTTGACCTTGGCCTGGAACCGGGCCGGCACCGACACGCCCCGCCGGCCCACGTACGACCGGTACCCGCTCAGGGCCAGCTCCCGGACGGTGATGAGGACGACCGGCACCCACCAGAGGACGCCCTTGGCCACCAGGGCGACCATGGCCCCGATGACGAGGAACTTGTCGGCGAGGGGGTCGAGGAAGGCGCCCGAGCGGGTGGCGCCGTGGCGGCGGGCCAGCCAGCCGTCGAACACGTCGCTGCCGGCCAGGACCATCCACAGGGCCAGGGCCGCCCACTCCGACCCGTCGTCGAGGACGAGGGCGACCTGCACGGGCAGGACGAGGATCCGGGCCAGGGTGACGGCGTTGGCCGGCGTGGCGAGGGCCGAAGGCCCGAAGGTGTTGGTGGCCACGTCGGCGGGCCTACCCGGCTTCCAGGTCCGGGCCCGCCGCTCCGGTGACGGTCACCTTGGCGAACTCGCCCACGGCCAGATCCTCGGGCACGGACACGATCCCGTCGATTTCCGGCGCCTCCCGGTGCGTCCGGCCCACCCCGGGCTCGTCGACCAGCACCTCGACCACGTCGCCGACCAGGTCGGCCCGGCGCTCGGCCGTGACCCGGTCCTGCAGCTCGGACAGCTCGAGCAGGCGCTCGGCGACGAGCCCCTCGTCGACCGCCCCGTCCAGGCCCGCAGCCAGGGTCCCCTCCTCCGGCGAGTAGGCGAAGAACCCGGCCCAGTCGAGCCGGGCCTCCTCGACGAAGCGCAGGAGGACGTCGTGGTCCTCCTCGGTCTCGCCGGGGTAGCCGACGATGAACGACGACCGGAAGGCGGCCGCGGGCTCCAGCCGGCGGATGGACTCGATGCGACGGAGGAACCGCTCCCCGTCGCCCCACCGGCGCATGCGCCGCAGCAGGGGCTTGGACGCGTGCTGCAGCGAGAGGTCGAAGTAGGGCACCCCCGTGGCGCAGATGGTGTCGACGAGGCGGTCATCGAGCTCCGAGGGGTACAGGTAGAGAAGCCGCACGCGGGCCACCCGGGAGGCCACCGCGTCCACCAGCCCGACGATCGCCCCCTTGCGCCCGAGGTCCCGCCCGAAGGAGGCCAGGTCCTGGGCCACGAGCACGACCTCGGCCACGTGCAGGGCCTCGACCTCGGCCAGGATCGACACCTCGGTACGGGAGCGCTGCGGTCCGCGGAAGGAGGGGATGGCGCAGAACCCGCACGTGCGGTCGCACCCCTCGGCCACCTTCACGTAGGCCCAGGGCACCGCCGACCGAGGCCGGGGGAGGTTCAGCAGGTCGAACGCGGGAGCCTTGCGTCCCAGGGTGACCGGCACGCCGAAACCGGCCACCTGGTCGACCTCGGGGAGGGCCTCGGCCAGCTCGTCGCCCGCCCGCTCGGCCAGGCAGCCGGTGACGACCAGGCGGGCGCCCGGCCGGCGGGCCTCGGCCAGCGAGAGGATCGTCTCGACCGACTCCTCCCGTGCCGCTTCGATGAAGGCGCAGGTGTTGACGACGACGAGGTCGGCGTCCTCGGGACGCTCCGCCGCCTCCAGCCCCTCGGCCAGGAGCGTGCCGGTCAGCTTGTCGGAGTCGACCTGGTTCTTGGGACAGCCGAGGGTCTCGACCCAGTAGCGCTCCGGCACCCGCCCAATCTATTCGGCCGGCGCCCCGCCTACTTCTGCTTGCCGAGCATGCGGTTCATCTTCGTGCCGCACTCGGGGCACGTGCCCTGGGCCGCCCGCCGGCCGTTGGCCAGCTCCACCTCGGTGCCCTCGAACTCGCGCTTCTCGCGGCACTTCACGCAGTACCCCTCGTAGTTGGCCATGGCCCCAGTCTTTCCCAGATCTCGGCGCCCGACGCAAACCCATGTGACCTTTTCCGGCCATTGCCGGTCCAATTCAGTGGAAGCGTCAAGGTAAAGGAGGCCCTTCCAAATGCACGAGTTCGCAGTCGTCACATTGCTCGGTCTGGTGGCCCTCAAGGTCACCGACCTCGTCCTCGAGAACGTTCCCGGGCTCGACCGGATCCGCACCCTGTTCATCTTCACCCTCGGCATCGTGTTCGCCGTCGCCCTCGACTTCTCGCTGTTCGACGGCTACGGCATCCCGGTCCGCGAGGCGTGGATGGGCACCGTCGGCACCGGCCTGGTCATCGGCTCGCTCTCGAGCGCCTGGTCCGCCCTGCTCGGGTGGTTCGGGACGACCTCGATCGCCGGCAACAAGCCGGGCGCCAGCGAGCGTCCCCGTATCGCCGCCTAGCTCAACCCGTCAATCATCACGCCGGTGGCGCCTCAATGGAGAGGCGCCCACCGGCGTTTTTTCGTGCCTATGACCGGGACTTGAGCTCGTCGAGCTCCTCGGGCGTCATGAGGACGGCCCGGGCCTTGGACCCCTCCGAAGGACCGACCACGCCCCGCTGCTCCAGCAGGTCCATGAGCCGTCCGGCCCGGGCGAACCCGAGCCGCAGCTTGCGCTGGAGCATCGACGTCGACCCCAACTGGGAGCGCACGACCAGCTCCATGGCCTGCTCGAGCATGTCGTCGTCGTCCTCGTGGGCCCCGCCGCCGGCGCCGTCGAGCCCGCCGCCGGGCTCGTCGCCCTCGACCCCCTCGACATAGGCCGGCTGGGGGGCCTGCCGCCGCCAGTGGGCCACCACCTTGCGGACCTCGTCCTCCCCCACCCAGGCCCCCTGGACCCGCAAAGGGACGTTGGAGGAGGCGATGGCGAGGAGCATGTCGCCCTGGCCGACCAGGCGCTCGGCCCCGACCTGGTCGAGGATGACCCGGCTGTCGGTGGCCGAGCTGACGGCGAAGGCCAGGCGGGAGGGGATGTTGGCCTTGATCACCCCGGTGATGACGTCGACCGAGGGCCGCTGGGTGGCGATCACCAGGTGGATGCCGACGGCCCGGGCCATCTGGGCGATGCGGCAGATCGACTCCTCCACGTCCCGGGCGGCCACCATCATCAGGTCGTTGAGCTCGTCGACCACCAGCAGGATGTACGGGAGGCGGTGGTAGGTGACGTCTGAGCCAGGGTCGGGGACGAGGTCGCCCCGGTCGTAGGCCGCGTTGTAGCCGGCGACGTCCCGCACGCCCACCTCGGCCAGGAGGTCGTACCGCCGCTCCATCTCGTGGACGGCCCAGGACAGGGCGTTGGCCGCCCGCTTGGGGTTGACCACGACCTGGGTGAGCAGGTGGGGCAGTCCGTTGTACTGGCCGAGCTCCACCCGCTTGGGGTCCACGAGGATCAGCCGCACCTGGTCGGGCGTCGAGCGGACCAGGATGGACGTGAGCAGGGAGTTGAGGCAGGACGACTTGCCCGCGCCCGTGGCCCCGGCGATGAGGATGTGGGGGGCGTTGGCCAGGTTGACCAGGATGGGCCGGCCGGCGATGTCGCGGCCCATGGCCACCTCGAGGGGGTGGGAGGCCGTCTGGGCCTCGGGCGAGGCCAGGATGTCGCCGACCAGGACGAGCTGGCGCTGCTTGTTGGGGACCTCCACGCCGATGGCCGACCGGCCGGGGATCGGGGCCAGGATGCGGACGTCGGCCGACGCCATGGCGTAGGCGATGTCCTTGTGCAGGTTGGTGACCCTGGCCACCTTCACCCCCGGGCCCAGGGCCAGCTCGTAGCGGGTGACGGTGGGGCCGACGGTCATGCCGACCAGGGCGGTGTCCACCCCGTGGGCGGCCAGGGCCCGCTCCAGCGTGCGGCCCTCGGCCTCGACCAGGGCCTGGTCGACCTCGTGGGCCTTGCCCCGCTTCAGCAGGGACAAAGGCGGCAGCTTCCAGGCGCTGGGCTCGGCCGCCGGCCCCAGAGAGATGGCCAGCTGCTCGGGCTGCTCGCCCTGCTCCTCCACGGGGGTGGGGGGCAGGCGGATCTCGACCGGGGGCGGTGGTTCCGGCTGCGGGGCGCTCAGCTCCGGGAGGGGCGCCTCGAACTCGGGTTCCGGGACGGCTGGGAGCGGGGGGGGTCGCAGCTCGACCATCGAGCGGCCGGCCGCGGCCAGCGCCCTCCACCCCTTCCTGGCCGCGTCGGCGGCCTGGGCCGATGCCGTCCGGACCGTCGTGCGGGCAATGACCAGCAGGGCCACGCCCAGGACGGTCAGCAGCACGGCGGCGGCGCCGGGCCCGGCCAGGACGGTCCGCAGGGGGACGGCGGCCACCGTCCCCACGATCCCGCCCGAGGACCGCAGCTCGTCGGCGGCCGCGACCCACCCCGGCCCGCCGGTGGCGAGGTGGACCAGCCCGCAGCCGGCGACCGCGGTCAGCAACAGGCCCACGGCCAGGCGCCCCGGGTCACCCGGGACCTCCCGCCACAGCAGCATCCCCCCAGCGGCGCCGAGCAGGAAGGGCAGGGCCCACCGCCCGTACCCGAGGACCACGCCCGCCCCGTCCCGCAGCGCCCGCCCGGCCGGGCCGGCCAGGTCGGCGTACACGGCCAGGGCGGCGACCAGGGCCAGCAGGACCAGCACCAGCCCGGCCACGTCGTACCCGTGGCCCCCGAGCCGGGGCGACTTCTCCTGCTTCGGCGGAGGCGGCTTCTTGGCTGCCGTCTTCTTGGCCGGAGCCTTCTTGGTCGCCGGACGGGTGGCCACAGTGGCAACAACGGTAACACCAGCAACAGCAGCGACAGCCGGCATCCGAACTGGTGGCGGAAACGGTCGCCCCCACGACCATTTCGCGCACCAGTTCGGAGCTTGTCAGGCCTCCATCACGACCGGCACGATCATCGGCCGGCGCTTGGTCCGCTCGTTCACGAACCGGCCCAGGGCCTGGCGCACCTGGCGCTTGAGCGTCTCGAAGTCGGTGTTGCCGGCATCGGCGGCGTGCTCCAGGGCCTCGGTGACCCGCTGGCGGGCCTCGTCGAGCAGGGCCTCGGCCTCCGGGGCGTGCACCCAGCCCCGGGTGATGATCTGGGGCCCGGTGAGCACCTCGCCCGAAGAGGCGTCCACGGTGACCACGACGACGATCACGCCCTCCTCGGCCAGCACCTTCCGGTCCCGCAGGACCCCGTGGCCGACGTCGCCCACGATCCCGTCCACGTAGAGGTAGCCGGCGGGAACGGTGTCGACGAAGTCCAGGCCCTTGTCGGACAGCTCGACCACGTCGCCGTCCTCGGCCAGCAGCACGTTGCCGGCGGCCACGCCCATCTCCATGGCCAGGCGGGCGTGGTGGGTCAGGTGCCGGAACTCGCCGTGCACGGGGATGAAGTGCTCGGGCCGGGCCACCGACAGCAGGGTCTTGAGCTCGCCCTGCATGGCGTGGCCGGTGACGTGGACGTCGGGCGTCGTCCCCGCGTGCACGACCTCGGCGCCGAGCCGGTACAGCCCGTCGATCACCTTGTTCACGCTGTACTCGTTGCCGGGGATGGCGTGGGCGCTGAGGATGACCACGTCGTCCTCGGTCAGCTTGAGCCACTTGTTCTCGCCCGCGGCCATGAGCGACAGGGCCGACATGGGCTCGCCCTGGGAGCCGGTGGAGATGACGCACACCTGGCCCGGCTCGAGGGCGTCGATCTTCTCGATGTCGACGAGGTGGTGGTCGGGGATGTGGAGGAGGCCCATGTCGCGGGCCAGGGCCACGTTCTTCAGCATCGACCGGCCCAGGGTGGCGATGGTGCGGCCGTGGGCCACGGCGGCGTCGGCGATCTGCTGGATGCGGTGGATGTGGCTGGCGAAGCAGGCGGCGACGATCCGCTTGCCCTTGTGGGCGGCGAACAGCTCGGCCAGCACCGCGCCCACGGCCCGCTCGCTGACCGTGTGCCCCGGCTCCTCGGCATTGGTGGAGTCGGACAGGAGCAGGCGGATCCCGGACTCCTTGGCGATGGCCCCGATCCGGGCCAGGTCGGTGACCCGGCCGTCGACCGGCGTGAGGTCGAGCTTGAAGTCGCCCGAGTGCAGGACCACGCCCTGAGGCGTGTGGAAGGCGGTGGCGAACCCGTGGGGCACCGAGTGGGTGACGGGGATGAACTCGCAGTCGAACGGGCCGATGCGCCGCCGCTCCCCGTCGGCCACGGGGACGAGCTCCGTCCGCCCGAGCAGCCCCGCCTCCTCGATCCGGTTCTTGGCCAGCCCCAGGCTCAACGCCGAGCCGAAGATGGGGAACGACAGGTCTCGCAGCAGGAAGCCGAGGGCGCCGATGTGGTCCTCGTGGCCGTGGGTGAGGATGCAGCCCTCCAGCCGGTCGCCGTGCTCGTGGAGCCAGGTGAAGTCGGGCAGGACGAGGTCGACGCCCGGCATCTCGGCGTCGGGGAACATGAGCCCGCAGTCGAGCAGCAGCAGGCGACCGTCCTGCTCGAGGCAGGCGCAGTTGCGCCCGATCTCGCCGAGGCCGCCCAAAAAGGTGATGCGGAGGGGATCAGCCATCCCGCGGATTTCAGGCATTCGAAGAACTAGGCATGCAGGTTGGCGTAGACCTCTCTCGCCCGGTCTTCCAGGCCCTCGGGGGCCGCGCCCATGGGCAGGCGGCACTCGCCCACGGCCAGGCCGAGGGTGCGCATCATGGCCTTGGCCGGGATGGGGTTGGGGGCGGCGTCGCCCGTCTCGAACAGGTAGGACTCCAGCAGGCGGGCGTTGACCTCGCGGGCGTGGCCCAGGTCGCCCTTCCCCACGGCGGCGATCAGCTCGCCCATCTCCACGCCGGCCCAGTGGGTGGCCACGCCGACCACCCCGACCGCGCCCAGGGCCACGAGGGGCAGGGTGTGGTCGTCGTTGCCGCTGTACACCTCGAAGCGGTCGGGGACGGCGGCCAGCAGCCGGGCGGTGGCGGCCACGTCGGCGGCCGCGTCCTTGACCCCGGCCAGGTTGGGGACGTCGAGGGCCAGGCGGACCATGACGTCGTGGGAGATCTTGCGCCCGGACCGCACGGGGATGTCGTAGAGCACGACCGGCAGGTCGGTGGCCGCGGCCACGGCCCGGAAATGGGCCTCGATCCCGGCCTGGGACGGCCGGTTGTAGTACGGGGTTACGGCCAGCACGCCCGCCGCCCCACAGCCGGCCGCCTCCCTGGTCAGGTGGACGGAATGGGCGGTGTCGTTGCTGCCCGTGTTGGCGATGACGGGGATGGTGACCGCCTCGGCCACCGCCCGCCACAGGTCGAGCTTCTCCTCGTCGGTAAGGGTGGAGCCTTCGCCGGTCGTGCCGGCCAGGACCAGGCCGTCGCTGCCGTGGTCGGCCAGCCAGCGGGCCAGGGCCGCCGCCCCGTCGAGGTCGAGGGCGCCCTCGCCGTGGAACGGCGTGACCATGGCGGTGACGACCGCCCCGAACCGTGCCATCCGGTCAGCGTACTGCCCCGGCTACCCCCGCAGGCAGGGGCCGGTGTCGACCGCGTTGCCCCGGGGGACGGACAGCACGGCGCGCAGCTCGTCGCTCGACAGGGCGTAGGCGGTGGCCGGCTGGTCGGGGGCGATGGCGAAGGCGACGCCGACGACGCGGCCGCTGGTGTTGACGACGGCCGCCCCTGAGTCCCCGGGCTCGAGGTCGGACGCCAGGATGTGGACCTCACGCCGGACCCGAGAGGAGCCGTAGAGGTCGACACCGGTGGCGGGGATGGTCGACTCGATGCGCGCCGGGCTGATGACGAGGGCGTCGGAGCCGCGAGGGTGGCCGAACACGGCGGCGTCGTCGCCCGGGGAAGCGTCGCCCACGAGCAGCGGCGTCTGGTCGAGCCCGTTGACCCGCAGGACGGCCAGGTCCCGGTTGGGGTCGAAGACGACCACCGTGGCGTTCATGCGCCGTCCGTCGGGACGTAGGACGGAGGGCCGGTCGACCCCTGCCACGACGTGGGCGTTGGTCACGATGGTGTCGTCGGCCGCCGAGAAGCCGCTCCCGGACAGCGTCCGCCCGCATGCCGCCCCGGTCACCTTGACCGTCGAGGCCGCCACCCGGGTGCGGACGGCAGCGGGCAGGGCCAGGTCGGCCGGGGGGGCGCCGGCGTTGGGCGACGGCCGGATCCCGGCGAAGACCTCGGGGAAGTTGAAGTCCGACACCTGCCGGCGCAGGTCCTCGAGGGCCCGGGGTGTCTCGGGACCGTAGCGGTGGATGTTGCGGGCGATGGCCGAGTTGCGGGCCAGCTCCGACATGGCGCCCGGCATGTCGGCCAGGATCGGCACCAGCAGCCACACCATGAACAGGCCGCCCAGGCCGCCGACGACCCCGCCCGCGGCCCGGTCGACGGTGCGCAGGCCGGTGCCGGGCGGGATCAGGGTGCGCAGGCCGTGGGCGGCAAGGGCGCCGAGGCTCGCCCCTCCCGTACCGAGGACGAGGAGGAGCCCGAGGATGATCAGCAGCCGGCTCTCCTGGAAGCCGCCGTCGTAGTGCTCCAGCACCACGGGGGCCAGCCGGTAGGCGGCGTAGATCCCGACGATCAGCCCGATCCAGGACGCCACGCGGGCGATGAACCCCATGCGGTAGCCACCGACGACCGCCGAGAGGACGGCGCCGAGGACGAGGAGGTCGAGGAGGTTCAGGCGGCCAGGCGGGCGGCCTGGACGAGCAGGTCGCCGTAGATGCTCGGGTCGTCCTTGGTGACGACGGGGAACCCCTTGCCCTGCTCGCCCTCCCAGTGCATCTCGATGCCGGGGTTGTGGGCGTTGGTGCCGTCGGGGAGGAAGAGGTGAGGGCTGCCGTTGACGGCGTCGCTCTCGACCGCGGCCCGGTGGTGGTCGAGGAGCGCCCGCCGGGCCCGCCCGTCGTCGAGGGCCTCGGCCAGGGCGTCGACGTCGACGCGTGCACAGCCGGCGGCGACCTCGAGGATCACGTGGCGCAGGGAGATGCACCGGCTCTCGCCGAAGAACGCCACCCGCAGGGCCTGGTCGAGCTGCTCGCTGGCCTGGAGGCTCTGGTCCTTGGCCGCCTGCACCGCCTCCATGGGGAGCAGCATGGTGACGGGCCAGGCCGACTCCTCGGCCTGCCACATCTGCCAGCCGGCGCCCGGGCCGAGCGCACCCAGCACCGGGATCTCGGCATCCAAGGTGCGCCTGGGCGTCGGTTCGGCGTTGACCAGCTCGAGCACGAAGGGCCGGTGGTCGAGGGTCACCTCGGCGTCCAGGCCCATCGTCGAGCGGGTGGCGAGGAGCCGGTGCACGGCAAGGTGGGACCACGGACAGCCCAGGTCGGTGTACACCGCGATCGTTCCGGGAGCGACGTCGATCACGCCTGGTTCTTACCCCAATGGACCGCGCCCCGGGCGTCGTGGAGTAACTTTGCCCACAAGAACAACAGGAGCAACAGGTGAGCGGCATCGAGCGGGTCACAGGTAGGCAGATCCTCGACTCGCGGGGGTTCCCGACCGTCGAGGTGGAGGTCGTCCTCGAGAGCGGGGCACGCGGGCGGGCGGCCGTCCCCTCGGGCAAGAGCACCGGAGCCCACGAGGCGGTCGAGCGCCGCGACGGCGGGACGCCGTGGGCCGGCAAGGGCGTGTCCGGTCCGGTCGAGGCGGTCAACGGCGAGATCGCCGCCGTGCTCGCCGGCTGGGAGGCCCTCGACCAGCGCGGGGTCGACGCCCAGCTGGTGACCCTGGACGGGACCGACAACAAGGGCCGGCTGGGCGCCAACGCCGTGCTGGGCGTGTCGCTGGCCGTGGCCCGCGCCGCGGCCGACGAGCTCGACCTGCCCCTCTGGCGCCACGTGGGCGGGGCCAACGCCCACGTCCTCCCCATGCCCATGCTCAACGTCCTCAACGGGGGCGCCCACGCCCCCAACAACCTCGACGTGCAGGAGTTCATGCTCGTGCCCGTCGGCGCCGCGTCCTACGCCGAGGGCCTGCGGTGGGGGGTCGAGACCTACCACGCCCTCGCCGCGCTGCTCCACGACCGGGGACTGTCGACCGCAGTGGGCGACGAGGGCGGGTTCGCGCCGGACCTGGCCTCCAACGAGGAGGGTATCCGGGTGCTGGTCGAGGCCATCGAGGCGGCCCGGTACGTCCCCGGCGAGCAGGTGGCCATCGCCCTCGACGTGGCCGCCACCGAGTTCTACGACGCCGCCGCGGGCACCTACAACCTGACCGGCGAAGGCCGCACCCTGGGGTCCGAGGAGCTGTCGGGCTGGCTGGCCGACATGGCCGAGCGCCACCCCGTCGTCTCCATCGAGGACGGCATGGCCGAGGACGACTGGGACGGCTGGGGCACCCTCACCCGGGCCGTGGGCGGGCGCGTACAGCTGGTGGGCGACGACCTCTTCGTCACCGCCGCGGCCCGCCTCGAGCAGGGCATCGACGCCCAGGTGGCCAACGCCATCCTGGTCAAGCCCAACCAGGTCGGCACCCTGACCGAGACACTCGACACCGTCGCCCTGGCCACCCGGTCCGGCTACGGGGCGGTGATGTCCCACCGGTCGGGCGAGACCGAGGACACCACCATCTCCGACCTGGCCGTGGCCACCAACTGCGGCCAGATCAAGACGGGCGCCCCGGCCCGGTCGGAGCGGGTGGCCAAGTACAACCAGCTCCTGCGCATCGAGCAGGAGCTGGGCGAGTCGGCCGCCTTCCGGGGGGGCGCGGCCCTGGCCCGGCGACCTGTCCCATGATGAAAGGCCGCTCGTGAGAGGGCGGGCCGGGCCGGTCTTCGCCGGGCTCGCCCTTATCGGCGTGCTGGCCCTGGCCGTGTTCCCCACCAAGGCCGTGCTCGACCAGCGCCGGCACCGCCAGGCGCTGGCCGCCCAGCTGGCCGACCTGGGCGACCGCAACCGGATCCTCGAGGAACGGGCCGCCCAGCTGCGCACCGACGAGGAGGTCGAGCGGCTGGCCCGCCAGTACAACCTGGTCAAGCCGGGCGAGGAGGCGTACTTCATCCTGCCCCAGGCCCGGGCACCCGCGCCCGCCCCTGCGCCCTCGCCGGAGGCGCCGCCGCCACCTCCGGCCGAGCGGTCGCGGTCCTTGTGGGACCGCCTCACCAGCTGGTTCTAGGACCCCGCCAGGTAGTTGTGGACGTCGTAGAACCGGATCTCCGGGGGTCCCGGCACGCCCACCTCCTGGGTGATCGGGGCGATCTTCGCCTGGGCGAAGGCGTCGAAGGCGTCCTTGGTCTCCCAGACGTCGGTGACCTGGATGCCTTCGTCGGTCCTCTTGACCCAGTGGAAGAGCAGGCCCTCGGGCGGAGCCTCGCCGCCCGGCCGGAGCCCCATCCTGTCCATCACCTGGTCGTACTGATCGAGGGTTCCACCGCGGAACTCCATCTCCAACGCAACTGCCATGCTCTCCCCTCCCCTCGGGCGCGCCGTGGGCGCCCGCGCCGACTATCGCGCCATGGGCGTCGTTGTGCCACGCTCGTTCCCATGGCCCAGGTACGAGTGGGGACGAGCGGGTGGTCGTACCCGGAGTGGGTCGGGCCCTTCTACCCCGCGGGCACGTCGCCGGCCCGCATGCTCGCCGTGTACGCCGCCTCGTTCGACACGGTCGAGGCCCACGCCACCTACCGCCGCCTCCCATCGGCCGCCGCCCTCGAGCGCTGGGTCGACGCCGTCCCGCCCGACTTCCGGTTCGCCACCAAGGCCCACATGGGCATCACCCACCGCCGCGACCTCGACGGGGTCGAGAGCCGGGTGGACGCCTTCCTGGCCGCGGTGGCCGCCCTCGGGCCCACGCGGGGACCGGTCCTGTTCTCCCTCCCCCACCAGCGGCCCGACCTCGGCCGCCTCGACCGGATCCTCTCCGCCCTCGGGAACCGGGCGACCGCGGCCTTCGACCTCGGCCCCGCCTGGCACCGCCCGGACGTGCTGGACCGCCTCGACGCGGCCGGGGCCACCCTCGTCATCACCGACAGCCCGTCCCTCCCCTCGGTCGGTCCGCTGGCGTACGTCCGGCTCCGGAAGGGCGACTACCCGCCCGCCGACCTCGACCTGTGGGCCGAGCGCGTGGCCAAGGTGGTCGCCGAGGACCGGGACGCCTACGTCTTCTTCAAGCACGACGACGCCGCCACCGGTCCCCGGCTGGCTCAGGAGCTCCGCTCCCGTGGATGACCGCGAAAGCGTCACCGCCCTCCTCGGCCGCCCGCCCCAGGGAGACTTCGAGGTGGTCGTCCGCCGGGACGACGGCCGGCCCGTGGTCATCCGCAACGCCCCCCTGCTGGCCGACGGCACGCCCATGCCCACCCGCTACTGGCTGGTCGACGACGACCTGCGCCGCGCCGTCAGCACCCTCGAGGCCGCGGGCGGGGTGCGGGCCGCCGAGGGTGCCGTCGACCCGGCCGACGTCGAAGCCGCCCACGCCCGTTACGCGGGCGAGCGCGACGCCGCCCTTCCGCCCGGCCACACCGGCCCCCGCCCCTCGGGCGGCGTGGCCGGCACCCGCAAGGGCGTGAAGTGCCTGCACGCCCACTACGCCTGGTACCTGGCCGGGGGCGACGACCCCATCGGCCGCTGGGTCGCCGAGCAGCTGAGCTGATGTTCGCGGGGATCGACTGCGGGACCAACTCCACCCGCCTGCTGGTGGCCGACGGCGACGGGAAGACCCTCGAGCGCCTCATGCGCATCACCCGGCTGGGTCAGGGGGTGGACGCCACCGGCCGGCTGGCTCCCGAGGCGGTCGAGCGGACGGTGGCCGTGCTGCGCGAGTTCCGGGAGGTCATGGACCGACACGGCGTGAAGCGGGTGCGCATGACCGCCACCTCCGCGGCCCGGGACGCCGCCAACCGCGACGACTTCTTCGCCGCCGCGTCCGAGGTGGTCGGCGTGGCGCCCGAGCTGCTGGGGGGCGAGGAGGAGGGCCGGTTGGCCTTCCTGGGGGCCACCGCGGAGCTCGACCGCGACGACGGCCCCTTCCTCGTCGCCGACATCGGTGGGGGCTCGACCGAGTTCGTCGTCGGCGTCCCGCCCGTGCCCGACGGCGTCCTGTCGGCCGACATCGGCTGCGTCCGCATCACCGAGAAGTTCCTCCACTCCGACCCGCCGCGGCCCGAGGAGCTGAGCCAGGCCTTCGACGTCGTGCGCGGCCACCTCGACGACGTGGCCCGGGTCATCCCCTCGGTCTCCGAGGTGAAGCGCTTCGTGGGCCTGGCCGGGACGGTCACCACCATGGCCGCGGTCGAGCTCGGCCTGGCCACCTACGACCGCGACCGCACCCACCACTTCGTCCTCACCCGGGCCGCGGCCGAGGACGTCTTCCGCACCCTGGCCACGGAACGGAGGGCCGACCGCATCCACAACCCCGGGCTGGAAGAGGCCCGGGCCGACGTGATCGTGGGCGGCGCGGTGATCGTCACCGCCATCATGCGCTACTTCGAGCTCGACCACTGCCTGGTCAGCGAGTCAGACATCCTCGACGGCCTCGTTCTGTCACTGCGTGGGTAGAGTCCCGGCCGTGGCCCCCGGCCCGCTTCCCACGCAGCTCCACGGCAGGAGGGTCGTCCTCCGCCCGCTCGTCCTGAGCGACTTCGACCAGTGGCGCGAGGTGCGCCGGCGCAACCGGGAGTGGCTGACCAAGTGGGAGCCCAAACCCCCGCCCGGCCAGCCCGACGACACCGAGAGCAGGCCGGCGTTCAACGCCCGCTGTGGCGCCCGGGAGCGGGAGTGGCAGCTGGGCACCGGCTACGGGTTCGGCATCTTCGTCGACGACGCCTTGGCGGGCGAGATCAACCTCTCCGGCGTCCAGCGGGGCCCGTTCCAGAACACCTACGTGGGCTACTGGATCGATGAGGCCAGGGCGGGCAACGGCTACGTCCCCGAGTCGCTGGTCACCGTGGCCCGCTTCACCTTCGAGGACCTGCGCCTCCACCGGCTGCAGGTGGCGATCATCCCCCGCAACCGGGCCAGCCGCCGGGTGGTGGAGAAGCTCGGCCTGCGCGACGAGGGGGTTGCCGTCCGCTACCTGGCCATCAACGGTCGGTGGGAGGACCACATCCGCTACGCGATGACCGCTGAGGAGTGGGCCGAGCGCGGTCAAGAGCTGGTCGACGGGTGGATCGGCCCCCCGCCGCCGCCCATGCTCCGCCTGCGCCGCGGCACCACCCGCTGACGCGCCCATCCACCGAACGGTTGATTCGACTCTGACCGTCCGGGCGATGTCCCGGCGGGCGCCCTCCGTCATCGTGAGGGCATGCTCACTCCAGACGCTCCGGCCATCGAAGTGGCCGACCTGCACAAGCGCTACGGCGCCTTCGTCGCCGTGGACGGCGTCTCGTTCACGGTGCCGACCGGCGAGGTGTTCGGGCTGGTCGGGTCGAACGGCGCGGGCAAGACGACGACCCTCGAGTGCCTGCTGGGCCTCCGGGAGCCGGACGCCGGCACCGTCCGCGTGTTCGGGTTGGACCCTGCCCGCCAGGGCGCCGAGGTCCGCCTCCGGGTGGGCGCCCAGCTCCAGGCCGCCCAGCTGCCGCCCCGGCTCCGGGTCGGCGAGGCGCTCGTCTGGTTCGCCTCGTTCTACCCGCACACCGTCGACGTCGACGAGCTCCTCGCCCGCTGGGGCCTGACCGACAAGAGGTCGACGGCCTTCGGCGACCTGTCCGGCGGGCAGCGCCAGCGGCTCTTCCTCGCCCTGGCCCTGCTGCACTCGCCGGAGCTCGTCTGCTTCGACGAGCTGACCACTGGCCTGGATCCGCGTGCCCGCCGTGACACGTGGCGACAGGTCGAGTCGCTCCGGGACGAGGGCCGCACGGTGCTCGTCGTCACCCACGACATGGAGGAGGCCGAGCGCCTCTGCGACCGGGTGGCGATGCTCGACGGCGGCCGCGTCGTGGCCCTCGGCCGGCCGGCCGACCTGGTCGAGGAGGCCGGCGTCCGCTCCCTCGAAGACGTGTTCCTGGCCCGCACCGGGCCGGGCTCCACCACACCGCCCGCTTCTGTCGAGATGGAGGTCCGATGAACACGACCGCGCTGTGGAGGACGACCGCCACCGAGCTCAAGCTCTTCCTCCGTGAGCCCGCCGGGGTCTTCTTCACCCTGGCCTTCCCCATCCTGCTCCTGATGCTGAACGGCGAGGGCGGCAACCGCCCGATGGCCGAGTACGGGGGCGAGGGCAAGATGAACGTCCTCGTCCCGGGGCTGCTGGCCCTGGTCATGGCGACCATGTCGGTCATGGGCCTGCCCGAGGGGCTGGCCCGCTACCGGGAGTGGGGCGTCCTTCGCCGGCTCCGGGCCACGCCCGTGGGGCCGGGCGTGGTCCTCGGGGCCCAGGTCGTCGTGGCCTCGGCCGTCTCCGTGGCCGGCGCCCTCCTCCTGGTCGGCGTGGCCCTGGCCGGCTTCGGGCTCGACCTGCCCGCCTCGCCCGTCGCCGTGGCGACCACCTTCGCCCTGGGTACCGTCGCCCTCCTGTCACTGGCCTTCCTGCTGGCGTCCCTGCCGCTTCCGGCCCGCAGCACCCAGGCGCTGGCCTCGATCGTGTTCTTCCCGATGATCTTCGTGTCGGGGGCGACCTGGCCCCGCGACCAGCTGCCCGACATCGCCCGGACCATCGGCGACTTCGTGCCCCTCACCTA
The DNA here is from genome assembly GCA_036260295.1 of Acidimicrobiales bacterium. Taxonomy (GTDB): domain Bacteria; phylum Actinomycetota; class Acidimicrobiia; order Acidimicrobiales; family AC-14; genus CADCTB01. Next base: position 19,333 of record DATAAD010000057.1, read on the forward strand.
CGCGGTGGACGGCCTCGGGCAGGCGTGGACGGCGGGCACGTGGGACCTCGGCGCCCTGGCCGTCCTGGCCGGGACGGCGGTGGCCAGCGCGGTGGCGGCCACCCGCCTGTTCCGCTGGGAATGAGCGAGACTGGCGGCATGGGCGCTGCCGCCGCGGCCCCCTCCGGCGCCGTGCACGCGTGGGACCGCTACGACCGGATGTGGGTGGCCATGTTCCACGTGGCCCTGGCCGTGGCCACCGTGGTCGCCCTGGCCCGCCTGGGCCCGAAGCCCCTGGACGCGGCCGGCCTCCTGCTCCTGGTCGCGGTCGTCGCCGGCGCCCGCCACCTGGCCGCCCGGCGACTGCAGGGCGTGGAGGAGGAGAGCAGGGAGCACCTGGTCGTCGGCTTGGCGTGGGCGGCGGCGACCCTCCCCGCCATGGTCGTCCTCGTCAACGCCGAGGAGGCCTTCTTCTTCGCCATGTACGGCCTGTTCCCGCAGGTGTTCCAGATGCTGCCCCGGAAGTGGGCCGTGGCCTTCGCCGCTCTCATCGTGCCCGCCGTGCTCGTCGGGGCCCGGGGCGCCTCCGCCCTGCGGGACTGGGAGTTCCTCGTCTCCGTCGTCGGGTCGGCCGTCCTGGCCCCCGCCCTGGGCCTGTTCATCACCGCCATAAGCCGCCAGAGCTACGAACGGCACGAGGCCATCCTCGCCCTCCAGGCGGCCCACGAGGAGGCGGAGTCGGTCCTCCAGGCCAGCCTGGCCATCAGCCGGGCCCGCACCGGGGACGAAGTGGCGGCCGCCGTCGGGGAGTGCCTCGGGGGCCACGGCGTGGACACGGTGGTGCTCCGGGCCGGCGGCGAGCCGGTGGCCCGGTGGGCGACGAGCGACGCGAAACCGGCGGTGACGCTCGAGGCCACCAGTGGCGAGGTAACCGTCGAGGTCGCGGGACCGGCGCTGAGCGATGCCCCCCGGCGCACCCTCGAGACGCTGGCCACCTCCTGCGGCCTGGCCCTGGCCAACTTCGCCCTGGTCGAGCAGGCCCGGCACACGGGCGTCCTCGAGGAGCGGGCCCGGCTGGCCCGGGAGATCCACGACACCCTCGCCCAGGGCTTCGTGAGCGTGCTGACCCAGCTGGAGGCGGCGGCGAGCGCCCTGTCGCGGGCGCCCGGCGAGGTCGTCGAGCGGGTGGAGCGGGCCCACGACATCGCCCGAGCCAGCCTCGGTGAGGCCCGGCGCTCGGTGGAGGCCCTCCGCCCCGCCGCCCTCGAGGCGGCGCCCCTGCCGGAGGCCCTCGAGCGGGTGGTCGGCCGGTGGTCGGAGGACGCCGAGGTCGCCGCCCAGGTCACGGTCACGGGCGAACCGGTCCCCCTCCCGCCCGGTGCCGAGGTGACCCTGCTGCGGGCCACGCAGGAGGCCTTGGCCAACGTGGCCCGCCACGCCAAGGCCTCGTCGGTGACGGTGACCCTGTCGTTCCTCGGCGACGACGTGGTGCTCGACGTGCACGACGACGGCCGCGGCTTCGACCCCGCGGCGCCCCGTGAGCGGTCCGACGGCGGCTTCGGGCTGGAGGCCCTGCGCCAGCGGGTGGGGGCGTCGGGCGGGTTCTTCGGGCTGGAGAGCGAGCTGGGCCAGGGGACGACGCTGACCGTGCACCTCCCGGTGGGCGCCCCGTGAGGACGGGACCGGTCCGGGTGGTCCTCGTCGACGACCACCCGGTCGTTCGGGACGGCCTCCGCGGCATGCTCGCCGGCGACGAGGACCTCACGGTGGTGGGCGAGGCGGGCAACGGCGAGGAGGCGGTCGCCCTGGTGGCCCGGCTCGAGCCCGAGGTGGTGCTGATGGACCTGCGCATGCCGGGCTGCGACGGCGTCGAGGCGACGGCGCGGATCACCTCGGCCCACCCCGGGGTCCGGGTGCTCGTCCTGACCACCTACGACAGCGAGGCCGACGTGCTTCGGGCGGTGGAGGCGGGCGCCAGCGGGTACCTCCTGAAGGACTCTTCGTCGGCCGAGCTCCGCCGGGCCGTGCGGGCGACGGCCGCGGGCCAGACCGTGCTGGCCCCGGCGGTGGCCGCCCACCTCGTCCGACAGTCCCGCACGCCGCCCGTCGACGCCCTGACCGCGAGGGAGCTCGAGGTGCTCGAGCTGGTCGCCCGGGGGGCGACGAATCGCGACGTGGGACGGGCCCTGCACGTGAGCGAGGCCACGGTGAAGTCCCACCTGCTCCACGCCTTCACCAAGCTGGGGGTGAACGACCGCACCGCCGCGGTGACCACCGCCCTCGAGCGAGGCCTGATCCGCCTCTAGCGGCGAGACGTCACAGGTAGTTGGCCGGGTTGACCGGGTCGCCGTTGACTCGGGTCTCGAAGTGCAGGTGCGGCCCGGTGCAGTCGCCAGTACAGCCCACCCGGCCGATGGTCTGGCCACCGGTGACCTTCTGGCCCTCCGACACGGCCATGGACGACTGGTGCCCGTACAGGGTGGCCAGCCCGCCCCCGTGGTCGATGATGGTCGCGTTGCCGTAGCCCCCGTACCAGCTGGCGCTGACCACCACCCCGTCACCCGCGGCCCTGATGGCCGTGCCCGAGTCGGCTCCGAAGTCGATGCCCGTGTGCATGCGGACCGTCCCGTAGATGGGGTGCACCCGGGACCCGAAGGGCGAGGTGATCGGCGCACCGGGCACGGGGTGCACGAGCCGTCCCGGCGCCCGGGCCGGTGCGGCCGCGGCCGGAGCCGGTGCCGGTGCCGTGGTGGCGATCGTCCCCCCGCCCGGAGTGGTGGCGCTCGGGGTGGTCGTGCTCGTGGCCGCCCGGGCCGCGGCGGCGGCCGCGGCCGCCTGCTCGGCCTGGCGCCGCTTGAGGGTCTCGGCGATGGCGGCCGACTCCTCCTCGAGGTCCTCCAGCTCGGCCTCGAACTCCTCCTTGCGATCGAGGACCTCGGCCCGGAGCCGGTCGGTCTGGGCGATCTCGGCCTGGACCTCGGAGCGGGCCGCGGCCTGGGCGTCGCGGCTGGTCTGCAGGGTGGCCCGCTGGCCGACGACCACGTCGCGCTGGCCCTGGGCCTCGGCCTTGGACGACTCGACCTGCTTGCCCAGGTCGCCGACCTGGTCGCGCAGGCGCTCGGTGGCGGCGATGGCCTCCGTCTGGGAGCCGACCACCGCCCGCATGTACGAGCGCTTGGAGGCCAGGTCGGTGAGGCTGGAAGACTTGAGCAGCATCGACGCGTAGCTGGCCGCCTCCGACTGGCCGGTGTAGGCGGCGATGGCCTGGCGGCCGAGCTCCTCCTTGGCCAGGGCCAGGGCGTGGCGGGCCTCGACCAGCCGGGCCTCGACCATCCGCTGCTCGGCCTCGAGGGCCGACAGCTTGGACTGGGCCGCGTCGAGCTGGCGCTGCACGGCGGCGATCTGGCCGTCGAAGCCGGCGACCTTGGCGTCGAGGGCGTTCTTCCGGGCGGTGGACTCCTCGATCAGGCCCAGCAGCCGGGCCTCCTCCTTGGAAGCGGTGTCGACCTGCTTCTTCGTGGCCTCGATCTGCTGGTCGATCCGGGTCTGGTCCGACGAGGTCTGGGCCCCGGCCGCGCCGGAGAGCGAGGGCACGGCGGCCACGACGGCCAAGAGCAGCGCGACGGCCCCTCGCCAAGCCTTCACTTCCGCCACAGTAGCCACACCGGCCCCATCGGCAAAGGAAAGGGGGCGTCCTTTAGACGTCGAGGAACCGGCTGACGGCCAGCGCCGAGCCGACGGTGCCCACCACCACGCCCACGATGAGCAGGAGGACGCCCGTGCCGGTGACGTCGGCCCCGGTGACCAGGAACTGCTTGAACAGCTGGATGTCGTTGCGGGCCCCGGCGATGCGGTCCTGGATGAGGTCGCGCCCGATCCAGACCACGCCGAAGGCCATGGCCGCCCCGGCCACGCCCTGGAGGAGCCCCTCGAGCATGAAGGGCACCCGGATGAACCAGTTGGTGGCGCCCACCAGCTTCATCACCGCCACCTCCCGCCGCCGGGCGAAGATCGCCATGCGGATGGTGTTGAGGATGAGCAGGGAGGCGGCAGCCAGCAGGACGGCGGCGATCCCCCACAGCATGATCTGGAGGAAGTTCGTCACCGAGACCAGGGCGTCGACCTCCTCCTTGGCGTAGCTGACCCGGAAGACGCCGGCCGTGTCCTCGAACCGCTCGCCGACGATCTTGGTCTGCTCGGCCTCACGGGGGACCACCCGGTACGACGGCGGGATCTGGTCGACGGTGAGGCTGTCGCGGACGTCGGGCTCGTTGGCGAAAATCTGCTTGAACTCCTCGAACGCCTCGGGCTTGCTGACGTACCGGTAGTCCTTCACCTCGGGCATGTTCTTCAGCTGCCGGTCGATGGCCTCCGACTCCGCTTGCGAGGCGTCGGCCTTCATGAAGATCGACAGCTCGACG
>DATAAD010000058.1:0-2090 GCA_036260295.1 Acidimicrobiales bacterium
GGGGGGGACTCGTGCGCGGCTTCCCGTTCGGCCGCAGGCGTCGACGTCAGGTGGTGAGCCGCAGGGCGTGCACGCGCTCGAAGGCCGCAACGAGCTCGGCCGACCACGGCCACCCGGCGGCGAGGCGCAACCGCGTACGCCTCCCGCCACGGGCGACGACGCCGGCGGTGTGCAGCAGGCAGTAACGCAGGCGCTTGGGCTCGGCCCGGGCGAGGTCGCCGTCGAGGGCCACCAGGCGGGCCCAGGCCAGCAGGTTGTGGGCGAGGAGGGCGACGGTCAGCCACGCCTCGTTGATGGCGAAGTCGCCCGAGGGCAGGTTGGACAGGCCGGTCGCCTTCAGCTCGCAGATGAGCTTCTCGGCCCGGGCCCGGCCGCGCTGGAGGGCCTCCAGGAAAGCGACGTCGGGGTCGGCGAGGTCGGTGAGGAACACCTGGTAGCGGTGGCCATCGGCGTCGGTGAAGGTGAGCTGGGCACCGGGGTGGGGCTCCTCGCGCCGGGCGATCGCCCTGGTCCCCTCCGGCCAGCGGGACAGGTCGACCAGGTCGGTGATCTCGGCCACCTCGGCGCCCTCCCGCTCGTCGGCGCCGTCGGAGGAGATCGCGGGCCGCCACCGGCGCTTGGGCACGGCCAGACAGGCCTTCCGCATCGACTCGATGAGGTCGTGGCCGATGCTGAAGCGGACCCCGGCGTCCCGGCAGGCGTCGACGAAGCCGTGGGTGAGGGCGGCCGAGTCCGCCCGGGCGACCACCTCGGCGGCGGCGGGGTCGACCGGCAGTTGGTCGAGGGCGAGCCGAAGGAGCCGGACGTGGTCGGCGGTGGTGTTCGACCCGGCGTTGCCGGGGCGCAGGATGGCGGCCAGGGCCTCGCCGGTGGCGTCGAGGAAGCAGACCAGGGGGTGGAAGCCGAAGCCCCGCTTGTAGGTGGGCGCCGCCCCCTCCTTCTCGGAGTGGGAGCCGACGAGGGTGCCGTCGAAGTCCAGGACGTAGAAGCCGGGGTCGGCGCCGGCCGCCCACACCGCGGCCCGGGCGTGAGCCCGGGCGTGGGCGATCCGCTCCTGGGCGGCTTCGTCGACCGCCTCCAGCGTGCGCCACGCCGTGGGCGTGGACGCCACCGTGCCGAACAGCTCGGGCTGGTCCCGCAGGGTGGCCAGGTCCGAGATCGTCTCGCCGTCGTCGGCGACCATGACGGCCAGGTCGACCAGCACCTGGCCCCGGTCGTGGCCCCGTCGGCGCTGCTTGGTCGGGGCCATGGCCTTCGACAGGCCGTCGGTGAGCCCGACCGCCTCGGCTAGGTCCGACAGCAGCCTGGCCCCGGCGTGGCCGACCACCGAGCGCCCGTCGGCGGTCACCGTCAGGTGTGGGCGGGCGGAGTTACGCTTCACCTTCAAGGTGCCCTCCTGGTTTGGGTTCTGCGGGCTTCGACACCAGCAGTTTCCCTTGCCAGGAGGGCTTCTTCGCGGACTACCAGCCGATCCGCCGGCGGCCTACTGAAAGGTCGAGGGTTAGGGCGGGCACCAACATCAGCCCACGACCGGCACGCGGTGCGTCGTCGGCGTGGACGAGCAACTCCACCACGTGCAGGTCCTGGGGCGGCCCGGTCGCTCGCTCGCTAGCCTCTCCACCTGCTGCCCGACCAATGCAGTGGAGTGATCGAGAGGCGGAGGCGGAGATGAGCGTGGATCGACCGTTCGATCGGCTCGACCGACTGCGGGGGCGCGGCTCCAAGTGACGCGGTGAGCCAGATCCAGGACCGCGCCCAGCTGGTCCGGGCGCTGCACGATGCCGCAGAGATCGAGCAGCAGCTCATGTGCTCGTACCTGTATGCGGCCTTCTCGATGAAGAAGGATCCCGACGACGGGTGTACCCCGGCCCAGCTCGAGTACGTCCGGCGCTGGGCTTCGGTGCTGTACATGGTGGCGCGCCAGGAGATGGAGCACCTCTCCCTCGTCAACGGGATGCTGACTGCCATCGGCGAGCCGCCGTTCTTCTCCAGACAGAACATCGGTCCGGCCGGGCTTCTGTCTCCCTATTTCAGCGCCCCCGTACTGGCTGCCGCCGGCCACGCCGGTCCCGAGCCGGTCTCGCTGCCCT
>DATAAD010000059.1:0-6579 GCA_036260295.1 Acidimicrobiales bacterium
ACGGCAGCCTCGGCCACCGTGGGATGGTCGACGAGCGCCGACTCGACTTCGGTGGTCGACACCCGGTGGCCGGAGATGTTCATGACGTCGTCGACCCGCCCCATGAGCCAGAAGTAGCCCTCGTCGTCGACGCGGGCCCCGTCCCCGGCGAAGTACCGGCCCTCGAAGCGCGACCAGTAGGTCTGGCGATAGCGCTCGGGGTCTCCGTAGATCCCTCGCAGCATGGAGGGCCACGGCCGGGTCAGGGTGAGGTAGCCGCCCCCGGTGGCGCACGTGTTGCCCTGGTCGTCGACCACCTCGGCGGCGATGCCCGGCAGTGGGAACGTGGCCGAGCCCGGGCGGAGAGTCGTGGCCCCGGGAAGCGGTGAGATCATGATGGCGCCGGTCTCGGTCTGCCACCACGTGTCGACCAACGGACAACGGCTCCCGCCGATGTGCTCGAAGTACCACATCCAGGCCTCCGGGTTGATGGGCTCGCCGACCGACCCGAGCACCCGCAACGACGAGAGGTCGTGGGCCTCGGGGAACTCGGTTCCCCATTTCATGAACGTCCGGATGGCTGTGGGGGCGGTGTAGAGGATGCTGACCTTGTAGCGCTCGACGATCGACCACCACCGGTCCTTCTGGGGAAAGTCGGGGCTCCCCTCGTACATCACCGACGTGGCCCCGTTGGCCAGTGGTCCGTAGACGATGTAGCTGTGGCCGGTGACCCAGCCGATGTCGGCCGCGCACCAGTACACGTCGGTTTCGGGGTGGAGGTCGAAGACGTACTTGTGGGTGAAGGCGCACTGGGTGAGGTAGCCACCCGTGCTGTGCATGATGCCCTCGGGCCGCGCCGTGGTGCCCGAGGTGTAGAGCAGGTAGAGCAGCTGCTCGGAGTCCATGGGCTCGGGCTTGGCCGCCGCCTCCTCGTCGGAGACGCCGGCCATGAGGTCGTGGTACCAGCGGTCGCGGCCGTCGTCCCACGCCACGTCCTTCTCGGTCCGCCGGACGACGACCACGTGCTCGATCGAGGGCGTCTCGGCCACCGCAGCGTCGGCGTTGTCCTTGAGCGGGATGACGTTGCCTCGACGCCACCCGCCGTCGGCGGTGACGAGGACCTTGGCCTCGGCGTCGTTGATCCGGTCGCGCAGCGACTCCGACGAGAACCCGCCGAAGACCACCGAGTGGGCCGCGCCCAGCCGGGCGCAGGCCAGCATGGCCACCGGCAGCTCGGGGATCATCGGCATGTAGATGGCCACCCGGTCACCCTTGTTGACGCCGAGCGAGCGGAGGACGGCGGCGAACCGGCCGACCTCGCCCTGGAGGTCGGCGTAGGTGATGGTGCGGGTGTCGCCCGGCTCGCCCTCCCAGTGGAAGGCGACCTTCTCGCCCCGTCCGGCCTCCACGTGCCGGTCCACGCAGTTGTAGGCCACGTTGAGCTTGCCGCCGACGAACCACTTGGCGAAGGGGAGGTCCCACTCGAGGATGGTCTGCCAGTCCTCGTCCCAGTCCAGGAGGTCGGCGGCCTGCCGGGCCCAGAAGCCCTGCCAGTCCCGCTCCGCCTCCTCGTACATCGAGGTGTCGACGACGAGGGCCTCCTTCTTGAAGTCCTCCGGGGGCGGGAACCGCCGCTCCTCCAGCTGGAAAGCCTCGATGGTCGGAGTCGACTCAGCCATGAGCACGGAGCCTACCCACCGTTCCTCGGTACCCTTCTCGGTCGTGGGGGTCGGCGAGGAGCTCACGTGCCAGCGTCACGGCAACCCGACGCGGATCACGTGCGTCACCTGCGACACCCCCATCTGCCCCGACTGCGCCATCCGCACGCCCGTGGGGTTCAAGTGCCCCGACCACGCCACCAAGCCTCCCGCCGAGCGGCGCAGCCGGGTGGGCCTGATCGTGGTGCCGCTCGTCGTCCTGGGCCTGGTCGGCTTCGCCCAACTGGCTCGGACGACCGGCCGCGGCGACCCGGTCACACCGCCCTGTCCCACGGAGACGGCGCCCGACGTGGGCATCGGAGACCGGGGCGGGTCTCACTGGAAGGAGATGTCGCCCTCCGGGCTGTGCGGCCGGTACCACGCGGCCACGGTCTGGACGGGGACGGAGCTGCTGATCTGGGGCGGGGAGAACTGCGCCGGCGCCTCGTGCCCGTCGATCGACGCACCCCATCTGGCCGACGGGGCGGCCTACAACGTGGCCAACGACGCCTGGCGGAAGCTGGCCGTCTCGCCGCTCTCGAAGCGGACGCCTGCGGCCACGGCCTGGACGGGCACCGAGATGGTCGTCTGGGGCGGGGTGAGCGAGGACGGCTTCCTGGCCGACGGCGCCGCCTACGACCCGGCTCGGGACGAGTGGCGGGCGATGGCGGCCGCGCCGCTCGCGGCCCGCAACGCGGTGGCGTCGGCGTGGACGGAGCGGGAGCTGGTGGTCTGGAGCGGGGGCGACCACGACGAGGGGTTCGCCGACGGGGCGGCGTACGACCCCGCCGCCGACCGCTGGCGCCCGATCGCCCAGGCTCCGATCGCCCGCCGCGCCGGTGGGTACGCGGCCTGGACCGGCCGGGAGATGGTCGTCTGGGGAGGGGTCGACCCCGCCGGGGACGTCGAGCTGGAGGACGGAGCCGCCTACGACCCTGTCGCCGACCGGTGGCGGCCGATCGCCGCCCCGCCCGTCGAGGGGCGGGCCGACGCGGCCAGCGTCTGGACCGGGCGTGAGCTCCTCGTGTGGGGCGGGACGACCCTCGACTCCACCTCTCTGTTCGCCGACGGGGCGGCCTACGACCCGGCCGCCGACCGGTGGCGGCGCCTGCCCAACGCCCCCCTGTCGGCCCGCATGGCTCCCGGCGCGGTGTGGAGCGGGCGGGAGCTGCTGCTCTGGGGCGGGATCGGACTGCCGGCGGCGGGTGGCGGGGCCCTCGACCGGGTGATCGAGCCCCGCACGTTCTTCGTACCCATCGCCGACGGCGCGGGCTACGACCCGGCCACCGACCGCTGGCGCCCCCTCGAGCCCGTGCCCCTGCTGGGGCGCGGTATGCCGGTCGCGGCATGGGACGGCCGGGGCATGCTCCTGTGGGGAGGGCTGGTCGTGGTCAGCTCACCGGCCTCGTCCGCCGAAGGCGTCCGCTACACGCCTTGAGCTGTGGTCAGCGACCGGTACTGACCCACTCCAGGGCACGGAAGGCGCCGAGGCCGGTCGGGTCGGTGAGGGCGGCCGCTTCGGCGATCCTGCTGCGGTGCACGAGGGCCTGGAGGTCGCCGACGTGGGCCCGCTCCCGCCACGACCGGCGCGCCTCCTCCACCAGCTCGTCCAGGCCGTGGGCCCGTAGGAAGTCGGCCTGCGAGCGATCCGACGTGGGCGGCGGTAGCTGGTCCACGGCCACCTCGCAGGTGATGTCCTGAGCGCCGAGGTCGTCGAGGGGGTGGCGGCCGCGGGCGTGGCCGCGGTAGGTGCGGACCCAGTCGGTCCAGGGACGGCGGGCCATGGAGGCGGTCGTGTCGGCGTAGTCGAAGACGACGACCCGCCCGACGGTCACGAGGTCGAGCGCCTTCTCCACCCATGCCCCGGCCGCCCGCTGGACCGGCACCCGCGCCCCGACCTCGGCCTCGACCGACGGACCGACGGCCGGCACGAGCACCTCCCGCAGCGCTTCGTCCACCCGCACCTCCGCCCATCCCTCGGTCGTCCGCTCGAGCAGCCCGAACGGGAGGTTGTCGAGCAGCTCGTTGGCCACGACTACGCCCACGAACGGCTCGCCCGGCAGGTCGGCCACCGCTGCGTCACCGCGGAGGGCGGCCGACCGTTCGACGGCGACGTACCGCAGCGGCACCTGGCAGGCCTTGAGGATCGCCGCCCCGAGGGCGCCCCGCCCCGCCCCCGCCTCCACCACGGTGAAGGGCTCGGGTGACCCCAGCTCGACCCACCACGTCTCGAGGGCCCGGGCCAGCACGGTCCCGAACAGCGGGCCGACCTCGGGGCTGGTGACGAAGTCGCCCGTGCGCCCGGCGGCGCCGCCCGTCTCGTAGAAGCCGAGCCCCGGCTCGTACAGGGCCGCCTCGACGACGTCGTCGTAGCCGAGCGGCCCGGAGGCGCGGGCCCGCTCGGCCAGTCGCGCCGCGATGCTGATGGCGGCTCTCCGCCGGCTACGGGATCAGCGACGCCAGGTCGCCGAAACGGGCGAAGGCCTGAGGGTAGACGCCGATGACCACGACCACGACGGCGGTGATCCCCAGGGCGGTGATGAGCGGGGCCGGCACCCGGATCGGGGTGCGGTCGCCGTCCGGCACCGGGCTCATCCACATCTCCCGAACCACGCCGGCGTAATAGAAGAGGGCGATCACCGAGTTGACGGCGACCACCACGCCCAACAACACGGCCCACGCCGTGCCGGCGTCGATCACGGCCCGGAACACGAAGAGCTTGGCCCACAGGCCGGCCAGGGGCGGGATGCCGGCCAGGGAGAACAGGAACAGGCTCATGAGCACGGCGAGGCCGGGCGCGTACTCGTACAAGCCCCCGTACGAGGAGATCTCGCCCGACCGGGTCTTGCGGGCCACGGCGATGACTACGGCGAAGGCACCCAGGTTCATGGCCGCGTACACGAGGAGGTAGACGACCGCCGCGGACATGGCGCTGTCCGCCGCCGCCCCCTCGTTCGACCCGGCGACGGCCAGGGGGACGAGGATGTAGCCGGCCTGGGCGATGGACGAGTAGGCCAGCATGCGGACGATGTTCGTCTGGCGCAGGGCCACCAGGTTCCCCACCGTCATGGTCAGGGTGGCGAGGATGCCGAACAGCGGCCCGTACACGTCGTCCCGCCCGAAGAACCCCACGAAGACCAGCTGCAGGAGGGCGACGAACCCGCCGGTCTTGGAGGCGACCGAGAGGAAGGCGGTGACGGGGGTGGGCGCGCCCTCGTAGGTGTCCGGCGCCCAGGCGTGGAACGGGACGGCGGAGACCTTGAAGGCGAAGCCCACGATGACGAAGAGGATGGCCATGGTGACCAGCGGCTCTGCGGCCGCGTCGCCCCGCAGCTGGTCGCCGATCTCGCGCAGCAGGGTCGTCCCCGTGAAGCCGTAGATCAGCGACATCCCGTAGAGCATCACGGCCGACGCCAGCACCCCGAGCAGGTAGTACTTGAGCGCGGCCTCGTTGCTCTTCAGGTCGCGCTTGCGCCAACCGGCGAGCATGTAGGCGGGGATGGACAAGGTCTCGAGGGCGACGAAGATGGTGATGAGGTCCCGTGACGAGGCCATGACCACCATGCCCAGCAGGGAGCAGAGCAGCAGGAAGTAGAACTCCCCCTCGTAGTAGTCGCCCTCCTCGACGTAGTTGATGGACATCAGCAGGACGACGAACCCCACCCCGAGGAACAGGGCCTTGAGGACGAGGGCGAAGTTGTCCACCACGTACGCCCCGCCGACGAGGGAGCGAGCGTCGTCGTCCGAGAGGGCGAGCGACAGGATGGGGATCATGGCCAGCACCAGGCCGAAGGCGGCCAGGTTCGACAGCAGCCACTTGCGGGAGCGGTCGAGGAAGAGGTCGGCCACCAGCACGACGCACAGGACGGCGGTGAGGACGATCTCGGGCGCCAGCGCGTGGTAGTCGAGGTCGGGCGGGTTGAACGGCACGGCCCGCTACCTCCCGGCAGCGACGTTGCCGCCGTCGGCCACGACGGAGGTCACGGCGCCGACGGCCGCGTCGGTGATGTCGAACAGCAGGTGGGGGAAGATGCCGAACACGAGGATGGCGACCAGCAGCGGCGCCCAGGCGATGTACTCGGGCAGGTGCACGTCGTGGATGTGGGCGTTCCGGAACTCGTCCTTCACCGTGCCGAACGCCACCCGCTGGAGCATCCACAGCAGGTAGCCGGCCGCGAACACCGTCCCGATGGCGGCGACGGCCATGTAGACCCGGAACGTGGCCTCGCTCAGGCCGTCAGCCGGCTGGTAGGCGGAGAGGATGGCGGGGAATTCGCCCCAGAACCCTGCCAGGCCGGGGAGGCCGAGGGAGGCGAAGGCACAGAACCCGAGAATCCACCCGAGCCGGGGAGCCTGGAGCAGGAGCCCGCCCAGCCGCGACAGCTCGCGGGTGTGGAAGCGCTCCTGGATCGACCCGGCGATGAAGAAGAGCATGCCGGTGATCATCCCGTGGGCCACCATGCCGAAAACGGCGGCGTTGATCCCAAAGTCGGTCAGGGTGGCGATGCCGAGCATCACGAACCCCATGTGGGCGACCGACGAGAAGGCGATCAGGCGCTTCATGTCGCGCTGGGCCAGGGAACCCAGGGCGCCGTAGATGATGCCGATCACGGCCAGGAGGCCGATCCACGGGGCCCAGGAGCGGGCGGCCTCGGGGAGGATCGGGATGGCGATGCGGATGAAGCCGTACGTGCCGAGCTTCAGCAGGATGGCGGCCAGGATCACCGAGCCGACGGTGGGCGCCTCGGTATGGGCGTCGGGGAGCCAGGTGTGGAACGGGAACATCGGCACCTTGATGGCGAAGCCCATGAACAGGCCGCCGAAGATCAGCAGCTGGGTGCCGTGGGCGATGGCCCCGCCCTGCTCGATGAGCAGGGGGATGTCGAACGTCTGCCCGCCCTTG
>DATAAD010000060.1:0-11001 GCA_036260295.1 Acidimicrobiales bacterium
AGCTCCCCGGCTGGAGGCGGGACGGCACCACGAAGTCCCGCGCCCCCTCGGGTGTGGACGCGATCAGCGTGGGCGTCTCCACCTCGACGAAGCCCTGGTCGCCCATCGACCGGCGGATGGCGCCGCTCACCACCGCCCGCAGGCGCAGGTTGCGCTGCATCGACGGCCGGCGGATGTCGACGTAGCGGTGGCGCAGGCGCAGGACCTCGTCGGCGTCGACCCGGTCGGTGACGGGGAAGGGCGGCGGCTCCGCCTCCGAGAGGACGGCGACGGTGCAGGCCCCGATCTCCACCTCCCCGGTGGGCAGGTTGGGGTTGGCCGTGCCCTCCGGCCGGATCCGGACGACACCGCGCACCCGCACGACGTACTCCGAGCGCAGGTCGTGGGCGCCGTCGACGACGCACTGGACGACACCGGTGTGGTCGCGCACGTCGAGGAAGGCCAGGTGCTCGCCGTGCTCGCGGCGGCTGGCCACCCACCCGCACACGCTCGCCTCCTGGCCGGCGTGCTCGGGCCGCAGCTCGCCGCACATGTGGGTTCGCATCATGACAGTCGCTTCCTGAGGTGCTCGACGATGTCGGCCCGGTCGACCGTCTCCTGGTCGCCGGCGCGCAGGTCCCGGACGGTCACCGTGCCCGCCGCGGCCTCGGCCTCGCCGACGACCACGGCGATCGCCGCGCCCGACCGGTCGGCCGCCTTGAACTGTGACTTCATCGAGCGCCCGTCGAACGACCGGTCGGCGGCGATCCCCGCAGCCCGCAGCTCGTGGGTGAGCGCCAGCGCCGCGGTACCGGTGGTGTCGACGACCCAGACCTCGACGGCCGCCTCCGGCGCCGGGAACACGGCCTCGGCGTCGCACGCGAGGAGGAGGCGCTCGATGCCGAGTGCGAAGCCGATCCCCGGCGTGGGCGGCCCGCCGAGGGCCTCGGCCAGCTTGTCGTACCGGCCGCCGCCGCCGACAGCGTTCTGGGCCGACTCCAGCGACTCGGCGGCCAGCTCGAACGTCGTCCGGGTGTAGTAGTCGAGGCCCCGCACCAGTCGGGGCTGGATCTGATAGGCCACGCCCAACGACTCGAGCCCGGCCCTCACCTGGGCGAAGTGGGCGGCGCACCGCTCGCAGAGGTGGTCGACCAGGCGGGGCGCGTCCTGCGTCGCGGCGCGGCAGACCTCCCGCTTGCAGTCGAGCACCCGCAGCGGGTTGGCGTCGTAGGTCGCCGCGTGCTCGTCGCACAGCTGCTGCCCGGCGAGATACGAGCGCAGGCCGTCGAGGTAGGCCGGGCGGCAGGCGTCGTCTCCGAGAGAGTTGAGCAGCATGGTGACCCGCGTGAGGCCGAGGGCGGAGACGACGGCCGCGGCCAGGGCCAGGACCTCGACGTCGAGGTCGGGGTCGTCGGTGCCCAGCGCCTCCACGCCGAGCTGGTGGTGCTGGCGGTACCGCCCGGCCTGGGGACGCTCGTACCGGAAGTTGGGCGCCGCGTACCACGCCTTGAACGGCGGGGTGGGCCGGTGCTGCACGAACGCCCGCACGACCGACGCCGTCCCCTCCGGGCGCAACGCGACCCGCCGCCCGCCCTTGTCCTCGAAGTCGTACATCTCCTTGCGGACGACGTCGGTGCCCTCGCCCACCCGCTCGAACACGCCGACGTCCTCGAACAGGGGGCTGAGCACCAGCCCGTAGCCGGCCCGCTCGACGTGGACCGCGAACCGGGCCACGAGACGCTCCCACCGCGCCGACTCGGGCGGCAAGACGTCGCGGGTGCCCACGGGGGCGCGGAACTCGGCCACAGAGAGAAGCTACCGGCTGAGGCGAACGGTGAGCCGGGCTTAACGACGGGCGCCGGGCACGACCCGGTAGGCGTCGTACACGGAGTCGACCTTCTTCACCGACCGGAGGAGGGCGTCGAGGTGCGAGGGGTCGGCCAGCTCGAAGTCGAACCGCAGCCTGGCCACCCGGTCGGAGCTGGTGTGGGTCGACGAGGCCACGATGTTCACGTGGTGGTCGGCCAGGGCGGTGGACACGTCACCCAACAGGCGGGCCCGGTCCAGCGCCTCGACCTCGATGGAGGCGACGAACACGCCGCTGCGGGTGCCGTCCCATTCCACCTCGATCTGGCGCTCCCTGATGCTCGTGGCGAGCGTCACCGCGTTGGCGCAGTCCGCCCGGTGGACCGACACCCCCCGCCCCGTGGTCACGAAGCCCACGATCTCGTCGCCGGGGACGGGCTTGCAGCACAGGGCCAGGCGCACCATGACGTCGTCCAGGCCCTCGACGTGCACGCCTCCCGTGCCCTGCACCCGGGAGCGCGTCGGGCGGCGGACGGTGGCCGGCAGCTGCTCCTCGTGGTCGCCGCCCCGCAGCTCCCGGGCCAGGCGGTGGGCGACGGACTGGGCCGACACGTGGTTCTCGCCGATGGCCTGGTGCAGGGCCTCGACGTCGGCGTAGTTGAGGTCGACGGCGACCTTGGTGAGCAGCGGCGAGTTGGCCAACTTCTGGACGGGAAGGCCCTCCCGCCGCATGTGGCGGACGAGGTCGTCGCGGCCGCTCTCGATCGCCTCCTCCCGCCGGCTCCGGCTGAACCACTGGCGGATCTTGTTCCGGGCCCTCGGAGTGACCACCACCTGCAGCCAGTCGCGCGACGGCCCCGCCCCTTCCACCTTGGAGGTGAAGATCTCGACCCGGTCGCCGGACTGCAGCTTGGAGTCGAGGGGCACCAGCCGGCCGTTGACCCGGGCGCCGATGCAGCGGTGGCCCACGTCGGTGTGGATGGAATACGCGAAGTCGATGGGGGTGGCGCCCATGGCCAACGTCACCACGTCACCCTTGGGGGTGAAGACGAAGACCTCGTCCTGCTCCAGGTCGACCTTCAGCGCCTCCATGAACTCCTGGGGGTCGTCGGTCTCCTGCTGCCAGTCGACGATGCGGTTGAGCCAGCCCACGTCGGCGACCGGGGCCGCCTCCTTGTAGTTCCAGTGGGCGGCGATCCCGTACTCGGCCCGCTGGTGCATCTCCCGGGTCCGGATCTGGACCTCGATGGGCTTGCCCTGGGGCCCCACCACCGTCGTGTGCAGCGACTGGTAGAGGTTGAACTTGGGCATGGCGATGTAGTCCTTGAACCGGCCCTGCACCGGCTTCCAGGTGGCGTGGATGGTGCCCAGGGCCGCGTAGCAGTCCTTCACGCTGCCGACCAGCACCCGCAGTCCCACCAGGTCGTAGATCTCGTCGAAGCCCCGCTGCTTGACGACCATCTTCTCGTAGATGCTCCAGTAGTGCTTCGGCCGGCCGATCACCTCGCCCTCGACCTTGACCTCGGACAGCCGGGCCCTGACCATCTCCACCACCTGGGACAGGTAGATGTCGCGCTCGGGCGCCCGGGCCGACACCATCTGCTCGATCTCGGCGTACCGCTTGGGGTACAGGGTGGCGAAGGCCAGGTCCTCGAGCTGCCACTTGATCCCGGCGATGCCGAGGCGGTGGGCCAGGGGGGCGTAGACGTCGATCGTCTCCTGGGCGATGCGCTCCTGCTTCTCACGGGGCAGGGCGGCGATGGTGCGCATGTTGTGGAGGCGGTCGGCCAGCTTGATCAGCAGGACTCGGATGTCCTTGGCCATGGCCACGAGCATCTTGCGCATGGTGGCCGCCTGCTGGGCCTCCTTGGAGTCGAACCGGACGCGGTCCAGCTTGGTGACCCCGTCGACCATGGCCGCCACCTGGGGGCCGAAGTCGCGGGTGACCTCGTCGAGGGAGAGACCCGTGTCCTCCACGGCGTCGTGGAGGAGGGCGGCGGCCAGGGTGATGTCGTCCAGGCCCAGCTCGGCCAGGATGGTGGCCACGGCCAGGGGGTGGACGATGTAGGGGTCGCCCGACCGGCGGACCTGGCCGTCGTGGGCGTCGAACGCGACCTGGTAGGCCCGGGTGAGGAGGCTGGTGTCGGCCTTGGGGTGCCTGGAGCGGTAGGTGTCGACCAGCTCGCGAACGTCGTTGGGGACGGCCGGGGGCGTGCGCCGCCATGGTAGGACACGGTCGGCGGTGGTGGACACTCCTCCTCCCCTCTACTTGTAGGTCACGAGCGACACGACGTCGTACCCCTCCAGCTTCTCGCGTCCGGCGAGGAACGTCAGTTCCACGGCAAAGGCGAGACCGGCCACGGTGGCCCCGAGCCGCTCGATGAGCCGGACCGTGGCCCGGGCCGTGCCCCCGGTGGCGATCACGTCGTCGACCACGAGGACCTGGTCGCCGGGCGCCACGGCATCGGCATGCATCTCGAGGCGGTCGATCCCGTACTCGAGGGCGTACTCCTCGGACTCGATCCGCCACGGCAGCTTGCCGGGCTTGCGGACAGGGACGAAGCCCGCCCCCAGCCGGTAGGCCACGGGCGCGGCGAAGATGAACCCGCGGGCCTCGATGCCCACCACCTTGTCGACCCGCCGGCCGGCGAAGGTGTCGGCCAGGGCGTCGACGGTGAACCGGAGGGCCTCGACGTCGGCCAGCAGCGGCGTGAGGTCGCGGAAGACGATCCCCGCGGTCGGGAAGTCGGCCACGTCACGGATGCGCCCCCTCAGCCAGTCGGCGTCAGCCATGACCGAGCCTACCCGGTGGGCAATTCACCCTCGGGGCTCTCGCCGGCGGCCGCCGGCGCCGCCGGAGGCGGCACGTTCAACTCGAGCGAACGGAGCACGCGCCGCGAGCGAGTGAGCTCGAGACCCTCAGCGCTTCTTGCCCTTCTTCCGGGGCCGGGGGGCGCCGGGGCGAGGCACGGGCTTGGGCCGGGAGGGCTGCTGGGCCTTGTCGGCCTGCCGGGCGGGCGTCTGGCGAGCAGGGACGAGGAGGTCGTCGTCGATCGACGCGTCGCGGACGACCGGCTGGGGCCGGCGACCGCCCTTGGCGCCCGGTCGAGGCCGCGACGGGCTGGGGGCGGCCCCGGCGCCTCCACTGGCGGCCAGGGCGGCGGCCGCCGCCGGAGTGAGCAGACCGTGACCGCCCTTGGCCGTGAGGCGCTGGCGCACGGCGGCGTAGCGGGGCTCCCGCTCCTTGAGCATGGCCAGCACGGGGGCGGCGATGAAGATCGACGAGTAGGCGCCGGTGAGGAGGCCGATGAACAGGGCCAGCCCGAAGTCGTTGAGGGTGGTGGCGCCCAGGACGCCGGCGCCGATCACCAGGATCGAGACGATCGGCATGATGGCAACCACCGACGTGTTCAGCGAGCGCATCAGCACCTGGTTCATCGACAGGTTGACCGTGTCCGAGTAGGTGAACCTGCCGCTGGAGGCGAGGGACTTGGTGTTCTCCTCCACCTTGTCGAACACGACGATGGTGTCGTAGAGGGAGTAGCCGAGGATGGTGAGGAAGGCGACCACGGTGGCCGGCGTCACCTCGAAGCGGGAGATGGAGTACACCCCGACGGTGACGAAGATGTCGTGGACGACGGCGGCCAGGGCGGCCACCGCCATCTTCCACTCGAAGCGCAGCGAGATGTAGATGCTGATGAGGACGAAGAAGACGATCAGGGCGTTGCGGGCCTTGTCGGTGACCGCCTGCCCCCAGGACGGGCCCACGTCGTTCACGCTGACCTGGCTGGCGTCGACCCCGGCCACCTCGGCCAGGGCCTGGGTGACCCGCTGCTGTTCCTCGGGCGGGAGGTTGTCGCCCGCGACCCGGATCCTGTCGCCGCCGATGGTCTGGATGGTGGCGTCGCCCAGGCCGAAGGGGCGCACGGCGTCGCGCGCCTCGCCGACGGACACCCCCGGGGCGGTGACCTCCCACGACGTGCCGCCCTCGAACTCGATGCCGTAGTTCAGGCCCTGGGTCAGCAGCGACAGGAGCCCGGCGGCGATGACCAGGGCCGAGAAGACGAACCAGATCTTCCGGCGCCCGACGAAGTCGAACGCGGTCTCGCCGTGGTAGAGCCGGTGGGCGAGGGACGCCTTGGCCGGTCGATCGGTGGTCTGTTCGCTCATTGGTGCACCATCCTCGATGGTGCTCATGCTGCCGCCCTGGCCGGCTCGGGAGCGGCGTTCAGGCCCCGGGCCACCCCGACCCACCGGGCCTCGGTGAAGAACCGGCTGCGGCCGAGCAGGAGGACCATGGGGCGGGTGAAGAAGTAGGCGGTGAAGAGGTCGAGGAGGGTGGTGAGGCCGAGGAAGAAGGCGAAGCCCCGGACCGACCCCACACTGAGGACGTAGAGGACGGTGGCGCCGATGATCGACGCCAGGTCGGCGGCGAAGATCGTCCGGTAGGCCCGGGAGAAGCCCCGGTCGAGCGACGAGCGGATCGTCTTCCCCGACCGGATCTCGTCCTTCAGGCGTTCGAAGTAGACGACGTAGGAGTCCACCGTCACGCCGACGGAGACGATGATGCCGGTGGCGCCGGCCAGGCTGAGGGCCAGCCCGGTGGTGTTCCCCAGCAGGGTGACGAGGGAGTACATGATCGCCCCGGTGAGGCCCAGCCCGATCCAGACCACGATGCCGAGGGCCCGGTAGTACAGCAGCATGTAGACGGCGACCAGCCCGAGGCCGACCAGGCCGGCGGCGATGCCGGCCCGCAGCGAGTCACGACCGAGGCTGGCCGAGACGGTCTGGACCGTCTGGCGGTCGAGCTGCACGGGTAGGGCGCCGTAGCGCAGGACCAGGGCCAGGTCCTTGGCCTCGCCCTGGGTGAAGTTGCCGGTAATGACGCCGCGGCCCGGGAACTCGGTGGTCTGCAGCGAGGGCGCCGACCGGACCACCCCGTCGAGGTCTATGGCGATCTGGTTGCCCGCCCCGACCTTGGCCGCCATGTCGTTCCACTGCCGGGTCCCCTCGCCGGTCAGGCTGAACTCGACTTCCCACTGCCCGGTGGTGGGCTGCACGATCGCCCGGGCGTCGGAGAGCGCCTGGCCCTTGACCTCGGCCGGGCCGAGGAGGTAGCGAGCGGTGACGTTCCCGTTGCTGTCCTTCTCGGGCAGGATCACCTGCTTCGTCTCGTCGTCCTCTTCGGGCGGGGTGGTGCTGTTGAGGTCGATGGGGACGCTGGTCGACGTCGGCGCCGCCCCTTCCACCGTCGTCGTGGTCGTGGACGACGTGGAGCTGGTGGCCGTCGGCTGGGCCGGCAGCTGCTGCAGCACCGGCCGGAACAGCAGTTGGGCCGTCTGGCCCACGACCTGCAGGGCCCGCTCCCGGTTGGCCACCCCGGGGAGGGAGACGATGATCGACGAGCCCTGGCGGGTGATCTCGGGCTCGGCCACGCCGAGGGCGTCCACCCGGCTGCGGATGATCTCGATGGCCTGGTCGAGCACGCCCTCCGGCACGCGCTCGCGCGGCTGGAGCACCACCGACGCCCCGCCCTGGAGGTCGAGGCCGAGCTGCGGGCTCTCGCCCGCCATGACGGTGGCGCCCAGGGCGCCGAGGGCGAGGACGACGAACAGCAGCAGGGCGACGATCGGGTTGCGGCGCATCAGGCGCCGTCCTCGGACACCTCGTCGTCGGACAGCTCCTCGTCCTCCTCGGGCGGGCCGATCCGCTGGCTCACGGCGTTGCGCAGCACCCGCAGGACCACGCCCGGCGCCACCTCGACGGCGAGCGTGTCCTCGTCGACCGAGGTGATGGTGCCGTACACCCCTCCGGCCGTGACCACCTCGTCACCCACCTCGAGAGAGGCGATGACCTCCTGGTGCTGACGCATGCGGCGCTGCTGAGGAAGGATGAGCAGCACCCACATGAGGCCGAAGGTGATGAGGAGGGCGAGAAGAGGTCCCATGAGGAAATGGGTCGCCGGGCGACCGAGGCTCAGGTTACCGCTCAGCTGAACAGGGCGGCGGGCGACGCCCCGGGCTGCGGCGGGTCGAGGCCCAGGTGGGCCCACCCCGCGGCCGTGGCCACCCGGCCCCGCGGCGTCCGCTGGAGCAGGCCGAGCTGGAGCAGGAACGGCTCGTAGACGTCCTCCACCGTCTCGGGCTCCTCGCCCACGGAGATGGCGAGGGTCGACAGGCCCACGGGCCCACCTCCGAACCGCCGGCAGACGGCGCCCAGGATGGCCCGGTCGACCTTGTCGAGCCCGGCCTCGTCGACCTCGAAGAGGGCCAGCCCGTCCCGGGCCGCGGCCTGGGTGACGACGCCCGCGGCCCGCACCTCGGCATAGTCGCGGACCCGGCGCAGCAGCCGGTTGGCGATGCGGGGGGTGCCCCGGGCCCGCCGCGCCACCTCGTGACCTCCCTCGGGGTCGAGGGCCACGCCGAGGATGCGGGCGGCACGGACGACGATCGCCTCCAGCTCCTCCACCCCGTAGTAGTCGAGGCGGGCGACGAAGCCGAACCGGTCGCGGAGGGGGCCGGTGATCAGGCCGGTGCGGGTGGTGGCCCCCACCAGGGTGAAGCGGGGCAGGTCGAGCCGTAGGGAGCGGGCCGAGGGGCCCTTGCCCAGGACGATGTCGAGCTGGAAGTCCTCCATGGCCGGGTAGAGGACCTCCTCCACCAGCCGGGGGAGGCGGTGGATCTCGTCGATGAACAGGACGTCGCCCTCGTCGAGGTTGGTGAGGACCGAGGCCAGGTCGCCGGCCCGCTCCAGCGCCGGGCCCGACGTGATCCGCAGGGTGACGCCCATCTCGGCGGCCACGATGCCGGCCAGGCTGGTCTTCCCCAGCCCGGGCGGCCCCGCCAGCAGCAGATGGTCGACGGGCTCGCCCCGCCTCCGGGCCGCCTCCAGCAGGATCTCCAGGTGCTGGCGGAGCTGGGCCTGGCCCACGAACTCCTCCAGCCGCCGGGGACGGAGGCTCACCTCCTCGACCTGCTCCCCCGGCCCGGTGACGGGGGTGAGCAGCTCGTTCCGGGTCATCGAGCGGCCCCGAGCACGTGGAGGGCGGTGCGGACGAGCGTCTTGACGTCGCCCTCGGGCGGGAGCTCGCCCATGGCCCGGCGCACCTCGTCGGGCTGGTAGCCCAGGGCGGCCAGCGCCTCGCGCACCTCGGCCCGCGGGGAGAGGTTCGAGCCCACCGGGTCGGCGTCGAGGCCCTCGGGGACATCGAGGCGGGCCTTCAGCTCGAGCAGGAGCCGGGCCGCGGTCTTGCGCCCGACCCCGGGGACGAGGGTCAGGGCGTCGAGGTCGCCCTCGAACACCACCCGGCGCAAGTCCTCCGGGCCGTGGGTGGAGAGGATGGCCAGGGCGAGGCCGGGGCCCACGCCGTGGGCGCCGAGCAGCGACTCGAAGCAGTCGCGGGCGTCGGCGCTGGCGAACCCGAACAGGGTCAGGGCGTCCTCCCGCACGTGCAGGTGGGTGTGGACCACGACGTCGTCGCCGATGCGTCCGAGGGCGACCAGCGTGGCCGGCGACACCGAGATCCGGTACCCCACGCCCCCCACGTCGAGGACGACCTCGCCCCGCGGGGAGCGGTGGACGAGCGTGCCCCGCAGCCGGGCGATCATCCCAGCACGGTGCCGACCCGCGCCCGGAGCGGGGCCATGGCCAGGTGGCAGAGGGCCAGGGCCAGGGCGTCGGCCGCGTCGGGCGGCCTCGGCGGCTCGGCCAGCCGGAGGAGGGACTGGACCATGCGCTGCACCTGCTCCTTGGGCGCCGAGCCGTAGCCGGCCACGGCTTGCTTGACCTCGTTGGGCGTGTACTGCACGACCTCGCACCCGGCCTGGGCCGCAGCGGCGAGGGCGAGCCCGCTGGCCTGCCCCACCGACATGGCGGTCCGGGCGTTGGTCTGGAAGAACAGCCGCTCGACGGCGACGACGTCGGGCCGGAACTCGGCCACGAGGGCCCGCAGGTCGCGGTCGAGCGACGCCAGCCGGTCGGGCAGGGCATCGGACGGCGGCGTGGTCAACACCCCCACGGCCACGGCGCGGGGCGTGGCTCCCGGCCGCCCCTCCACGCAGCCGTAGCCACAGCGGGACACCCCTGGATCGACCCCGAGCACGAACATGAGTTCGTGGACTGTAGCGGAGCGGGCGGGACGAGGGGCGGATGGTTCCGCTCAGGTCCCGGCTTCGACCAGCTGGAGGACGTTGTCCGGGATGTCGAAGTTGGCGTAGACGGCCTGGACGTCGTCGTGCTCCTCGAGGGCGTCGACCAGGCGCAGCACCTTGCGGGCGTCGGCCTCGGACTCGAGGGCGATGGTGGTGGTCGGCACCATGGTGAGCTCGGCCGAGGCGACCTTGACCCCCGCGGCCTCGAGGGCGGCGCGCAGACGGCCGAGGTCGGTGGGGGCCGCGGTCACCTGCCAGGTGTCCCCCTGGTCCTCGAGGTCCTCCATGCCGGCGTCGAGCCCGATCATCATCACATCGTCCTCGGACTCGGAGGGGCCGTCCTTGGGGACGATGATCACCGCCTTGCGCTCGAACTGCCACGCCACCGCCCCGGGCTCGGCGCTCGACCCGCCGTTCTTGGAGAAGATGGACCGCACGTCGGCGCCGGTGCGGTTGCGGTTGTCGGTCAGCGTCTCCACGTAGACGGCCACGCCCATCGGCGCGTACCCCTCGTAGTTCACCGCCTCGTACCGGACCCCTTCCAGCTCCCCCGTGCCGCGCTTGACCGCCCGGTCGATGGTGTCGATGGGGATCGACGCCTCCCGCGCCTTCTGGTACATGGTCCGCAGCGTGGCGTTGGCCGACAGGTCGCCGCCGCCCTCACGCGCCGCCACCTCGACCTGGCGCAGGACCTTGGCGAACAGCTTGCCCCGGGCCTTGTCCTTGGCCCCCTTCTGGTGCTTGATCGTCGCCCACTTGGAATGTCCGGACATGGTGCTAAGCCTCCAGGAAGAGCGGAGTTGCAAGGAACAGCTTGTGCAGGCGCAGGTCGTCGGAAAGCTCCGGATGGAAGGCGGCGGCGAGGACCGGCCCCTGCCGGCAGAGCACGGGGTGCGGCCCCACCGAGGCCAGGACCTCGACGTCATCGCCCACCCGCTCGACGACCGGCGCCCGGATGAAGACGGCGGGGAACGGGCCACCGCCCACGCCCTCGACGGCGAGGTCGGTCTCGAAGGAGTCGACCTGGCGCCCGAAGGCGTTGCGGCGGACGGCGACGTCGAGCACG
>DATAAD010000061.1:0-14949 GCA_036260295.1 Acidimicrobiales bacterium
GTCTTGCCGGCCGCGCTGTCGCCGGCGATGGCCAGCATGATCGGCCGGCCGGGGCCGTCGCCGTTGTTTCGCCAGGCGCGCTGGAGGTTCACCTGCTTGTCGGGCATCGACATCTGTCCCTTTCGGTCCGTCAGGCCGCCAAGGCCTCTTCGGCCAGGCGTCGAAGGGTGGTCACGGCATCGGTGAGGCCGCCCTGGTGCTTGTACAGGGCGCTTCCGGCAACGAGGACTCGGGCGCCGGCCGCCGCCGCCCCGGCGATGGTGTCGGGCGCGATGCCCCCGTCGACCTCGAGATCGATCGAGTGTCCGCTCTCCTCGATCAGCTTGGCCGCCTCCCGGATCTTGGGCTCCATGGTGGCGATGTAGGCCTGGCCGCCGAAGCCCGGGTTCACGGTCATGACCAGCAGCAGGTCGACCAGGTCGAGGACGTGCTTCACCACGTCGAGGGGGGTGTGCGGGTTCAGGGCCACGCCCGCCTTGCCCCCGGCCTCCCTGATGGTCGACAGCGTCTTGTGCAGGTGGGTGGTCGTCTCGGCGTGGACGATCACCAGCTCGCACCCGGCGTCGAGGTACTGGAGCATCATGGCGTCAGGGTTGACCACCATCAGATGGGCCTCGAACGGCACGGTGGCGTGGGGCCGGCAGGCCTTGATCAGGTCGGGCCCGAAGGTCAGGTTGGGCACGAACACGCCGTCCATGACGTCCCACTGGATCTTGTCGACCCCTGCGGCCTCGAGGGCGGCCACTTCCTCGCCCAGCTTCGAGTAGTCGGCCGGCAGCACGGACGGCACGATCTGCACCGGGCTCCCCGGTGGCCTGATGTTGGTCACGGTTGCGTGCTCTGTGACGGACAATGGACCTCTTTCCCGTGCTTTGGGTTTCCGGGCGCGAACGCCGAAGGTGGTGGTTCGGACAAGCCTACGGATTCACCCTCGGGCACGCCTCACCCCTAAGGTGGATTTCATGGGGGAGAACCTGTCGATCGTCCCCACCGTCGACTCCGTGCGCCCTCCCGTCCGGCTGCTCCTGGTCGACGACCACCAGGTGGTGCTCGAGGGGCTGGCCTCGATGCTGGCGTCCCAGAGCGACCGGGTGACGATCGCCGCGGCCACGACCGACGCCGAGGAGGCCCTGCGCCTGGCCGCCGAGCGCCAGCCGGACGTCGTCCTGCTCGACGTGCGCCTGCGGGGGGCGAGCGGCCTCGACCTGTGCAGCGAGCTGGTCCGCCGCCATCCGGGCCTCAGGGTCGTCTTCTTCACCGTCTACGACGACGAGCAGTACCTCTTCCAGGCCCTGCGGGTCGGGGCCGCCGGCTTCCTCCTCAAGACCACCACCGGGCCCGAGCTGGCCGACCAGCTCGAGCGGGTGATGGAGGGCGACGTCGCCGTCGACCCGTCCCTGGCCGGCCGGGTGGCCATGACCGCCGCCCGACTCCAGAGCGGTGAGTTCTGGCCCGGCGCCCGTCTCGGGCTCACCCAGCGGGAGAGCGAGGTCCTCGGCCTCATGGTGCGCGGGCTGTCGAACCGGGCCATCGCCCTCCGCCTCTCCATCGGCGAGGACACCGTCAAGACCCACGCCCGCTCGGTGTACCGCAAGCTCGAGGTCGCCGACCGGGCCCAGGCGGTCGCCGTGGCCCTGAGAGAAGGCATCTTCCATTGAGCGAGGACCGAACTGGTGGCGCAGGTGGTCGCCCCGGCGCCCAGAACCGCCACCAGAACGGGAGCCTGGAGCTGCTGGAGCACATCATCGAGGTGACGTCGGCCGACCTCGACGTCAACGAGGTCAGCCAGCGGGTGGCCGGGCTGGTCACCGCGGCCACCAAGTCCGACGTGTGCTTCGTCCACCTCGTCGACGAGGAGCTGCGGCGGGTGGTCCTGGCCGGGGCCACGCCGCCGTTCGACGAGCAGGTGGGGATCGTGCAGCTCGCCATCGGCGAGGGCATCGCCGGGTGGGTGGCCAAGCACGGCGAGCCGGCCGTGGTGCCCGACAAGTGGAAGGACAGGCGCTACC
The DNA here is from genome assembly GCA_036260295.1 of Acidimicrobiales bacterium. Classification (GTDB taxonomy): domain Bacteria; phylum Actinomycetota; class Acidimicrobiia; order Acidimicrobiales; family AC-14; genus CADCTB01. The sequence goes on from DATAAD010000061.1 coordinate 2,010, forward strand.
GCTACATCCCCGAGCTGCGGGGCGAGGACTTCACGTCCATGGTCTCGGTCCCCATGCTGGTCCGGGGCCGGGTGGTGGGCGTGCTGAACGTCCACTCCAAGGCGGCCCGCAACTACGGCGACGGCGACCTGGCCCTGCTGACCCAGGTGGCCAACCTCATGGCCCGGGCCATCGAGAACGCCCGCCTGTACCGGCGGCTGGCCGAGCGCGAGGAGATGCTCGAGCGCTTCGCCACCAGCACGGTGGAGGCCCAGGAGCTGGAGCGGCGGCGCCTGGCGGGAGAGATCCACGACGGGATCAGCCAGCGCCTGGTCAGCCTCTGGTACCACCTGCTCGCGGCGGAAGACGCGCTGTCCGGTGGAGCGCCGCCCGATGGGCTCGCCGCCCCCGACCGGGTGCGACGCGAGCTGGCCACGGCCAAGGAGCTGGCCACGGCCGCCCTGGACGAGGCCCGGGCGGCGATCGCCGGCCTGCGCCCGTTCGTGCTCGACGACCTCGGGCTGGGCCCCGGGCTGGAGAGCCTGGCCCGGTCCCTGAGCGGCTTGGAGGTCGAGGTCGACGTGGAGCCGGTCGACCTCCCGTCCCACGTGGAGGTGGCGCTGTACCGCATCGCCCAGGAGGCCCTGCAGAACGTGGTCAAGCACGCCGACGCGTCGGCTGTGCTCATCCACCTCTCGGCGGTAGACGACGGGGCGCGCCTCGTGGTCTCCGACGACGGCCGGGGATTCGACGAGGACGTCCTCGACGGGGCCGAGGAGCGCCACGCCTACGGGCTGGTCGGCATTCGCGAGCGGGCCGAGCTCATCGGCGCCTCGCTCAGCGTCGTGTCCCGGCCCGGCACGGGAACCACGCTCGAGCTCGTGGTGCCCGGGGAGAGCCGACAAAAAGTGTGAAAGGTCTCGGCCCGGCCGGACATTCAGCATCGTAACGGAGACGCGGTCTCCGAGCAGTGGGGCACCAAGCGGGGAGAAGGGGTGCGGAGACATCGCATGGTCCGGGTTGGGGGCGTGGCCGTCCTGCTGATCGCGGCGTGGGCCGGTCCGGCCCGTGCCGAGGTGCAGGCCGCCTCTGAGCCCGGCACCGAGCGTGCGACCACGACCGCAGGCGAGCGACGCCCGGCCATCGCCTCCTTCGAGGGCCGCTCCATCGACCTGAGCGAGGACTGGGAAGAGGCTCGGGCCTGCCTGGTATGGCGCCACGGCGGGATCCTCGAGTGCTTCCGCACCCCGCAGGCCCTCGACGCCCGGATCGCCCAGCTGTCACCCGAGCGGGACCGCCGGCAGGCGTCACCCGGCGCCCAGGACTCGGAGACCATGTACGTCGCCTCGTCGTACTCGTGCTCCAGCTCCCTGCGCCTGTTCGACTACAACTACTACGGCGGGCGCCAGCTCTCCTTCTGGGACCGCGGCTACTGGCAGAACCTCGGGGACTACGGGTTCGACGACCGTACGTCGTCCTACGCCGTCGGCGGGTGCTACGCCCACCTGGCCGAGCACCCCTGGGGCGGCGGCTGGTGGTACCCGGGGCCCACCTATCCCTATGCGGGTGAGCCGGTCATGTCCTCGAGCTGGCAGAACATCATCTCGTCCATCTACATCGAATAGGTCTCCTTGGTCGTCGCGGTCTCCCCAGCCGCTGCGACGATCCGGGAAGCGGCGGAGCGGTCGGCCCCAGGGCCGGCCGCTTCCCGCGAGCGGGGTGGGAGGCTGAGGCAGTCGTGGAGGACGTGGAGGAGCACGAGGACGGGCGTGACGACGCCCTGCCCCGCTTCCAGGAGATCTACGAGGGCCATTACGCCGCCGTCTACGCCTACGCTCGCCGACGGACCCTCGTGGACGCCGACGCCCAGGACGCGGTGGCGGAGACGTTCACCATCGCCTGGCGGCGCGTGGGCGAGATGCCCGCGGGCGACGCCGCCCGGGCCTGGCTCTACGGCGTGGCCCGCCGGGTCCTGGCCAACCAGCGGCGGGGCGACCGCCGCCGGGCCAGCCTGTCGGTCCGGCTGCGGGGGCAGGACGCGGCGACGATCGAGATCGAGGGCGACGTGCTGGCCGCCGACGACCGCCGCATCGTGCTCGCCGCCCTGGGCCGGCTCCGCGAGGCGGACCGGGAGCTCCTCCGGCTTGCCGTGTGGGAGGAGCTGCCCCACCGGGAGATCGCCGCCGTGGTGGGGTGCAGTGAGGGGTCGGTGGCCGTGCGGCTGCACCGGGCCCGCGGCCGGCTGGCCCGGGAAATCGGGAAAGAAGAGCGCCGGGCCGGACAAGAAGCAACGGAAGACCCTGAACGGCGAGCGGAAGGTTCAACGTCGTGAATCCCACGAGCGATCCGCTCGAACGGCTCCGGGGTGTGAACCCGGTCCCCGCTGCCGCCGTCCAGCAGCTCCGCCCCGACCCCGTGCTCCTCCGGGCCATCGTCTCGGGTGAGCTCGACGAACGCCGGCCGACCCGATCCGGCCCTGCCCGTCGCCGGACGCGGCTGGTGGCCCCGGCCCTCGCTGTGACCGGGCTGCTCGGCGGGGCCGCGGCCTACGCGTACCTCCGGGACCCCGCGCCCAAGCCCCAGACCGTCGGCTGCTACGAGCAGCCGGACCTCGAGGCCCGCACGGAGGTCGTGGGCGTGGGCGCGGAAGGCCCGCTGGCGGCGTGCGCCGAGCTCTGGGAACAGGGCGTCCTGGGCGAGGGCGGCGAGGTTCCTCCGCTCACCGAATGCATCCTCGGCACCGGCGTGGTCGGCGTCTTCCCGGCCCGGGCCGCCGGAGCCGGGGTGTGCACCAGCCTGAGCGTCCCCACCACCGACCCCCCGACCCCGACGACCGGGGCGCCCAGCGCCGACGTCAACGAGCGCTTCCGGCTCTTCCGCGAAGCGGTCCTGCCCCAGTTCGTCGACGCTGCCTGCGTCGATCCTCCGGGGGCCGCCGACGTCGTCCGGCGGGAGCTGGCCCGGGCCGGCCTGGGCGACTGGCGGGTCACCGACGCCGGCCCGTTCTCGGCCGACCGGCCGTGCGCCACCCTCGGGTTCCGGCCGGAGGCGACCGAGGTGCTGCTCATCCCGTCCGCGCCTCGGCGGTAGGTCCGGCGCCGGCTGGGTATGCCCAGGCAATGACCTCGCCGCGCCCGGCCGTGCTGTTCGACGTCGACGGCACCCTTCTCGACACCAACTACTTCCACGCCATCGCCTGGTGGCGGGCCCTCCAGGACGCGGGGGAGGACATCGCCATGGCCCGCATCCATCCCTTGATCGGGATGGGCTCCGACCAGCTGCTCCAGGACCTCCTGGGCGAAGAGCGGGAGGGCCTGAGCGACGTCCACGCCAATTACTACAAGCCCTACAAGGAGGAGCTCCTCCACCCCTTCCCCCGCGCCGCCGACCTGCTGGCCGCCGTCGCCGAACGGGGCGCCCAGGTCGTGCTGGCCACCTCCTCGAAGGAGCAGGACCTCGACAAGCTCCTCGAGGCCCTGGGCGCCGACGACGACGTCATCGCCGACATCGTCCACGGCGACCTGGTCGGCTCCAGCAAGCCGGCGCCCGACATTTTCGCCGTGGCCCTCGACCACCTCGACCTCGATCCCGAGCAGACGATCGTCGTAGGGGACACCAAGTGGGACATCGAGGCCGCGGCCAAGCTGGGCATCGACGTGGTCGCCGTCCTCACGGGGGGCACGACCCGCGCCGATCTCCAGGACGCCGGCGCCGTCGCCGTCTACGAGGACGTGGCCGAGCTGCTCGACCGGCTCGACGACAGCCCCCTCGCCCGGCTCCTGCAATAGCGAACCGGTGACAGATCCGGGAGCCCTGACCCCGGCATCCGTCACCGGTTCGGCGACACATCAGACGCCGGCGGTCTCCATCTCCCGGTCGTAGGAGCCCTGGGCGGCCAGGCTGGTGAGCTTGGCTCGCAGCGAGGCCACCTTCTGGGCCTCGCCCACGTTGTCGGCCGCGCCCTTCCAGGTGCGCAGGGCGTCGTCCTGGAGGGCCCGGCCGTACGAGAACGTCAGGGTCCAGGGGTGCGGGCCCTGCTTGTTCATGAGGTCGAGGTGCTCGGTGGCCACCTGGGCCGTTTGGCCGCCGGAGAGGAAGGCGATGCCGGGGACGGCGGCGGGGACGGTGCGGTAGAGCAGGTCGAGGGTGCGGTCGGCCACCTCTTCCGGGCTGGCCTGGGTCGCGCACTTCTTGCCGGAGATGACCATGTTGGGCTTGAGGACCATGCCCTTGAGGTCGACGTTCTGGGCGGCCAGCTCGCGGAACACCCGCTGGTGGGTGCGGTAGGTGGCCTGGTAGCAGGTCTCGATGTCGTTGTCGGCGTCCATGAGGACCTCGGGCTCGACGATCGGCACCAGCCCGCCCTCCTGGCACAGGGCGGCGTAGCGGGCGAGGGCGTGGGCGTTGCAGCGGATGGCGTAGTCGGACGGGAGCCCGTCGCCGATCACGATGACCGCCCGCCACTTGGCGAACTTGGCACCCAGCTCGACGTATTCGGCGATGCGGTCGCGGAGGCCGTCGAGGCCCTCGGTGACCTGCTCGTCGGGCTTGTTGGCCAGGGGCTTCGAGCCGGTGTCGACCTTGATGCCCGGGAGGATGCCCTTGGCCTCGAGCATCTTCGGGAACGGCGTGCCGTCGTCGGCGCTCTGGCGGATGGTCTCGTCGTAGAGGATCACTCCGCTGATGTACTCCTCGAGGCCCGGGGTCGAGAGGAGGGTGTTGCGGTACGACCGCCGGTTCTCCTCGGTCGACTCGATGTCGAGGGCTGCGAAACGCTTCGTGATCGTGGCGTTGCTCTCGTCCGCCGCCAGGACTCCCCGGCCGGGAGCGACCATCTGCTGGGCGATGGCGGCAAGATCAGTAGCGCTCATTTCGTGGGAATCCTCCTGGTCAGGATGCTCTTTTCCATCCTGAACGTTAGCCCGGTGGGCCGTCACCGACCAGGCTGAGCCCGTCGCCTACCAGGGCTCCTGCTCGATCCGTCAGTCGGTCCGTTCCGTCAACCGGGAGATACTCGTGATGGCCGCCCGATCACGGCGTGGTCCCGTGGCCGCCCGACCCTAGAGGCGGGAGATGTCGACCGCCACACCCAGCGCCCCTGCAGCGCGCGCCGCGCCGATGTCATCGGGCCCCAGCCCCCCTTGGGCGTAGACGGGCAACGGGGTGGCCGCGACCAGCGCCTGCAGGCCGTCCCAACCCAGCGCCTGGTCTCCGGGGTGCGAAGCCGTGGGCAGGACCGGCGACACGAGGGCGACGTCGGCACCCAGGGCGGCGGCGCGCTCGAGGTCCTGTGCGTTGTGCGCTGACACCGCCCACAGGCGCGTCGGCGGCCGCTCTATCAGGCCGGCCAGGGCGGCGGCGCTGCTGTGCAGGCCGCAGGCGCCGGCCTGACGTGCCTCGAGCGCCGTCCCGGACAGGAGGAGGCGCATGCCCGTACCCCGCCTCAGCTCGCGTAGCCGCCGGGTGAGCTGGACGCGCTGACCAGGTGCGAGGTCCAGTGCTCGCACGATCAGGAGCCGTACGCCGTCGGCCGCCAACGACGGGATCCTCGCCAGCAGCTCGTCAGGAGCGCCAGGCCCGCGGCCGACCCGAGCGACTGCCACCAGCTCGGGGAGGGCCAACGTGGCAAAGACGATTTCGTTGCTCGGCAGCAGCGGCCCGACCGTCGGACGGGCGGGGTCCACCCATGCCAGCTGCTGGCCTTCCCTCCCCTTCGGCTCGCCCGACCACCGGGGCACGTGGAACCAGTGCAACCGCAGCCGCTTGGCCGGGAAGTCGTGCTCGTAGACCCGCCAGGGCGCCAGTTCGTGGGCGCGGACGCCGACCTCCTCGAGCAGCTCGCGCGCCGCGGCCTGGGCCGCGGTCTCACCCGGATCGACCTGACCCCCGGGGAGCTCCCAGTATCCGGCCGCGTCCTTCCCGGCCTTGCGTTGGGCCAGCAACACACGCCCGTCCGCGGCGCGGAGCACGCCGACCGCCACGTCAACCACGGGACGACCGCCGAGCGGCAGACGGCGGGAAGGCAACATCAGTCGGGCCAGACGGGTAACGGGTAGAACGATCGCGCCCGTCGTGGCGACTGCGTCGTCGCCCCGTCCTCAGCGGCCACTTGCCCGGTCTCCGGCGGAGGGGCCGAGTCGGCAATGGGCTCGCCCTCTGGGCCGAGCAGTTCGGCGCCATCGTTGGTCTTCGCAGGGGGCACGGGCCGCGGGGCCGCCACGATGGGCACATCCGGGGCCGTCCTCGTCGGCCCCTGGCTCGCGGGAGTGGCCGGGCGGCGTTTGGCGGGGGTCATGTCAAGCGGCCTCCACGATGGCGATTGCCCCGGCTCGGGCCGCGAACATCCGTGCGTCCGCGCCGACAGCCGCTCCACCCGCGTCATACACCGTGACGTTGACGTATGTCCGGGCGAAGCTCAGATCCGGATAGAGCCCGGTTTCCTTCGAGAGGCCCGCGAGCCGGTCGAGGAACGCTCGTGTCTCGGAGTAGGCGGCGAACTCGAAGCGGCGGTACAGGGACGGTGGTGTCTCGACCTCCGTCCAGCCCTCCGGCCATCGGGGTTCCGTGGTCATCTGGTTCTCCTCGTAGGTGAATTGGGGATTCTCGACGCCACCGGACTTGCGGTGGCGTTGCCGGTCCCCGCCCGAGCTGGGCGCCTCCGCCCAGCTCGCCGCCCCGGAGCCACGCGGCGGAGCGAACAGCCCAATCAGACGCCTAGACCGGTGCCACCTGGGTTTCGCGGGGGCTGTCGGGCAGGATGGCCTCGACCTCGCCGTGCGGCCGGGCGATGATGTGCGCGGCGGCGAGACCGTCGCCCACCCGCTCGCAGGCGTCAGCCCCGGCACGGACGGCCGCGTTGACGGCGCCCGTCTCGCCACGGACCAGCACGGTGACGTAGCCGCCGCCGACGAACTGACGGCCGATCAGCCGCACTTCGGACGCCTTGGTCATGGCGTCGGCCGCCTCGATCGCCGGGACGAGGCCCCGGGTCTCGATCATGCCCAGGGCAATGCCCGGAATGTCGGCACTTCCATTGTGGTTGGCCATTTCTCTGCTTCCTTCCTTGTGGGTTGAGATTGGGTGTTACGGGACGAGGACTGGTTGGACCGGAGTCAGTCGCGCCATCGGTCCTCGCTCCATTGGTCGATGATCCCGCCGATGGTCAGGTCGGTGGTGATGCTGTAATCGCCGGCGGCATGGCGGGCTGCCGACGTGCTGATGGTGATGACGAAGTCGCCCGGCCTTGTACCGACCGGGTCGAGCGCCACTTCCAGGTCGCCGCTGTCGTCCTCGACCACCCGCAGCGACTTGTTCTTGAGCGTGGGGACTCGGCTGGTGGCGACGAGGTCGCCGACGACGCGCTGGATGTTCATCGTCGGGCCTTCCCATCCCCGGACGCGGCGACCGACTCCACGACCACCAGCTCCTGCTCCGGTTCCTCTGCCCGGTCTTCTTCGACCTTCTCCTCTTCCCAGTAGTCGATGATGCCGACAATGGTCAGGTCGCTCGGGTAGTCCTTGTGGCCGGCGGCTTCGCGCGCCGCCGAGCTGCCGCACGCGATCACGAAGTCGCCGTTCTTGCAGCCGACGGGGTCGACCGCTACCTGCTTGCTTCCCTTCCGGTCCTTGACGACCAGCAGGCGGTGGAGCTCGAGGCCCTGGATGCGGGCGGTGGCAACCAGCGTGCCTTCGACCTGGAAGATCTTCATCGCCGTGCCTCCTCGGCCTCGACCACGTCGAGGCGGGAGCCACCCCGCGCTCGCACGACCCCTTCGGTGACGAGACCAGCAGGGCCGGCCGCTCCCGCGTACCGGGCCTCGATCGCCGCCATCAGGCGGCGGGCGCGTTCCTGCGCCCTGGCGCGGGCGCCCGGGATGCGCTCGTCGTAGGCGACGTGCACGAGCACCGGCACCGCGAGCGCATGCGGCGCGTTCGTCTTCGCGAGGACCTTGATGCCGATGTCGAGGTCGACGGCGCCTTCTTCGACCGTGCCCATCTGCGCCTGGAACGTGAGGTTGCGCAGCTGAACGTCGTCGACGGCGTCGCCGGCCACGACCAGCTTCTCGGCGTGGCCGGGATCCGCGTACCTTCCGCCGTTCCAGCCGACAACCGCGTCGACCTGGCCGATGTTGTTCTTCAGCAGGTAGCCGCAGAGCCAGCGCATGCCCTCGGTCGCGGCGTCGGCCGGGTCCACGCCCATGCACTCGGCGACCGCGTGGCGGATGAACTCCTTGGCGGCCTCGCGTTCGAGGCTCGCAGTCTGCTCGTAGAGCGTGGCGCTGGAGACGAAGCGGTCCACGTGGGTCTTACCGGCGGCGTCGGGAACGTGGACGCGAATGGCGTCGGTGTCCGTGTCCACCCCGACGAGCAGCGTGTCCACCCTCGCCTCGCAGCACTGGGTGGACTCGACGGCGCCCGCGAACTCCTGGAGCCGTGCCAGCAGGCCGCTGGCGGCGCGCTCCTCGTCACTGCCGAACGCGGCACAACCCTGGTGGCGTGGATAGACGCTGCTGAAGTGGTAGAGCCCGATCTTCAGGTAGCGCGTGGGCTCGCTGGCGTCGTTCGGCCGACCCTCGCGCCAGCGTCGCAGCTCCACCGCTTCCCAGCGATGCAGCGCGTCCTCGACGTCGAACATGGCGCCGGCATACGCGTCGCGCCACACCACGACCGCGGGCGGCACCCGCAGGATGAAATCCACCGCTCCCGCGAGGCGCCCGTCGGCGCAGGCGGTGATGTCGACCGCGTGGAAGCCGAAACGCCGGATCAACACCTCGTTGCTCTCGCCCTCGTCGAGCAGCACCGCCAGGCTCCGGTCGAACTCGCGCTCCACCAGGTTGCGGTACGTCCCGAGCACGCAGCGGGCGTGGACGCGACCGAGGTCCAGGGGTGTGCTCCAGGACGACTCGAGCTCAGCCGCCGGGATGTCGACCCCGAGCGCGTCGGCCAGCTGGCGATGCGCCTGCTCGGCGAAGCCGTCGTCGAACTGGCGAGGTGCCAGCCGGCGGAGGACGGGTTCGATGCGCGCGAAGGCGGCCGCGATCTCCTCCGCTCGCTGTTTCAGGGCGCCACTGAGCGCCGGCTCGGCCAGCGGATGCCCGCCCGCCGGCCGGTTGAACCCGAACAGCCCGTTCCGGGAAGCGCGGCCCGGCGGCGACGTCACCGTCGCCACCGCACCCGGCCGCGACCACGCCGCCGCCCCGTCCCAGGGAGCGAGCCAGCGGCCGTCCGGCTGGAGCAGGGACTTCATCCTTGGGCTCCGCCGGAGACGGTGACCCTGGCCGCGTCCTTCGGGCTCCCGCCCACTCGGCCGGTGACCTTCGCGCCCTCACCCGGCCATCCGGGCGTGGCCAGGTTCTTGAACCTGCGGGCGCCGGCCCAGCCATTGGACCCGCCGCCGCCCTCGCTGGGGTTGCGCCCGGCCGCGATGTAGCCCTCGGTGCCGGTGACCTTGTCGTGGGGCTTCCAGGCGGCGGGGGAGCCGGTGATCGTCCGACCTTCGATCTCGCCTTCGCCCGTGACCGCCACCGGTGCCCTGGCGTCACGGTTCAGGCGGGGCCGGAACAGGAACTCGTTGTTGCCGGTCACCATGCCGTCGCCGATGGCGAAGGACCCGGTGATGCTGCCAGGCTTGCAGGAAGCGGGCTCTGCGTCGTCGGCCCTCCGCTTGGCGCCGTTGTCGTTCTCCCTGCCGGCCAGGCGCCGCGCCTGGGCCACGGGCACCGAGAACCCCTGCCAGGTGGCCGCGTCGTCGCCCGCCGGCTCGGCGGGCCGCATATCGCCGTAGTAGGACGACCCGGTGATGTCGTTGCGGTAGCCACGCTCGGTGCCGGTGACATTCTCCACGTGCAGGGGAAGGTCGCCGGTCACGGCCACGCCTTCGGGCCTGGGGTCGAGGCGCCGGGCCGCGTTCTCACCCTCGTCGGGCTCGCACCAGCCGAAGGCGGTGGATGGTCCCTGGTACGGCGTACCGGTCAGCGGCCGGCAGCTACCCGGCTCGTCGCCGGTGACATAGGGGCTGTGCTCCACGTTGGGACCGGTGACGCGCTGGCCCCCCCAGGTCTGCGCCACGGTCACCTTGCCGCCGGTCACCGGGTCAAGGCGGACCCGGTTGAGGTGGGCGGCCGGCGCGGTACCGCCGCCGATGCCGCCGCACTCGCTGGAGTAGAAGGAGGGGTCCTGGTACTGGTCGCCGGTGATCGGACGGCAGACGCCGGCCTCGTTCCCGGTGACGCGCCCGCTGCGGCCGACGGCCGTGCCGCTGACGGCCAGCCCGCCGTCGGTGGCCGCCAGCGCGTACCCGGGCCCGGCCCCTCGGGAGGCTGCCACTTGAGGCTGGAGCGTGACCGCGGTCGCGCCGTGGGGGTCGGCCCGGCGCGGGAACTGCGTCGGACGGTACCTTCCGTCGGGGCGCGGAGTCAGGTCGTCGTCCAGCTTCTGGTCGGCTTCGCCGGTGATCCGGAGGTGCTCGCCGAACTCGTCGCCGGTGATGGGCACCCTGTTTCGAACCGTGGTGCCGGAGACGACGAGGCCCTGCGGCGTGCGCACGTGCCCGACCTTCGGCCCGGCACCCGGCTCAGGGGCCGAGCCATCGGCGGGGACGTACTGCGTGCCCGTCACCGGTAGCGGGGCGCCCGCCTCGTCGCCCGTGACCCGCACGCCCGGACCGATCCGCAACCCGGTCACCCGCTGGTCACCGTGGGTGGGCGACACGATGACCTTCGGCGGGTGCGTGACCCGGCCCTCTCGCTGCGGCCTGCTGATCCCTGCGCTGCCCAGGCGGCTCGCCTCGGCGCGACGAGCCCTGGCCTGCTCACGACCGGAGGGGGGGGCGTCGACGTTCAGGTCTTGCGGGGCGGGCGGCGGCGCGCCGGTGCCAGCGCCGGCTGCAGCCGCCGTGCGGTCAGTACCTGCGCTCAGCGCCTGCTTGCCCTGGGACAGCTGCCGGCGTCGCTCCATGGAGATGGCGCGGCCGAGGTGGGCCGAGGCCACGCCATCGGCCGCCGGAGCCGCCTGAGCGTCGTCCGACGGGCCTTGACCCCTGGGACGGGCGGGCGGCCTGCCGGCGGGTGCTGCCGCCGCCTTCTGGCCGGCGCCCGCGGTCAGCGCCTGCTTGCCCTGGGACAGCTGGCGGCGGCGCTGCATGGAAACGGCGCGGCCGAAATGGGCGGCGGCCACGCCGTCGGACACGGTGCCCGCCCCCTGCGGAGCCGCTTGCGGGCCATTCGCCGCGCCCTGACCGTTGGCGGCGGCGGGAGGCGCTCCTGCGCCGGTGGCCTGCCGGTTCTCCGCCGCGGGCGGCGCTCCACCGTTCAGCGCCTGCTTGCCCTGGGACAGCTGGCGGCGGCGCTCCATGGAGACGGCGCGGCCGAAGTGGGCGGCGGCCACGCCGTCGGACACGGTGCCCGCCCCCTGCGGAGCCGCTTGCGGGCCGTTCGGCGCGCCCTGACCGTTGGCGGCGGCGGGAGGCGCGCCCGCGCCGTTGGCGTGCAGATTTTGTGCGGGCGGCGCCCCTGCGCCGTTGGCCTGGAGATTTTCCGCTGCGGCGGGCGCACTGGCGCCATTGGCAGCCGCAGTGGGGTCACCGGCGCCGTTCAGCGCGTGCTTGCCCTGGGACAGCTGGCGGCGGCGCAACGTGGCCGCGGCGCGCCCGTCGCGGGCCGAAGATGAGAACTCGCCGAGGTCTGCGGTGTCGGCGGTGTCAACCGCGTACATCCCCATCTCAGCCGGCTCCGCCTCGGAGGACGATGAACGCCCGCGCGCCGGCGCCGGCCGCAGCCGCCCGGTCGGCGCCGCCGTTCAGCGCCTGCTTGCCCTTGGACAGCTGGCGGCGTCGCTGCATCGCCGCGGCGCGGCCGTCACGGGCGGCATCCCGGCGAGCGTCAAGGTCGCCGCCGTCGGCGGTCTGGACCGCGTAGATCCCCGTTCTGCGGGGGCTCCGTCGCCCCACGATTACCGGGCTCCAGCGCGGTGGACGATGAAGGCCGTGCCCTGCGTCTGCATGTAATTGTCGTAGCCGAGGAGGCGCACGTGGTGACCGGGATTGGCACGGTGGCACGCCTCGAGCTCGGCCATGACTCTGTCCACCGACCGCTCACCGAAGAGCGGGAGCTTCCACAGGTACCAGAAGTTCGACATGGACTTCTCGGGCTCCGTGTGTTCGATGGCGGGGGACCAGCCGGACTCGATGAGGTACACGATCTGGGCGCGGAGCCGCTCGGGCGTCATCTGTGGCAGGTAGGAGAAGGTCTCCACATGGCGGGGGGTGGGCCCGTAGGGTTCAATGTGCGTCATCAATGTCTCCTTTCGGGGCCCTCTCCTTCAGGGGCCGGAGGGTGAGGCGCCGGGAGGATGGAACCGGCGACCAGCCCGCGGTCAGGCAGTGATCTTGTCCACGGTGTCGAACTCGAACTTGATTTCCTTCCAGGTATCCATCGCGATCGCGAGCTCGGGGCTGTGGCGGGCCGCCTCGGTCAGGATCTCTTTACCCTCGCGCTCGACCTGCCGGCCCTGGTTCCGTGCCTCCACGCAGGCCTCGAGCGCCACCCGGTTGGCGTGGGCGCCGGGTGCGTTGCCCCACGGGTGGCCGAGCGTCCCGCCGCCGAACTGCAGGCAGGCGTCGTCGCCGAAAATGGCCACCAGTGCGGGCATGTGCCAGACGTGGATGCCTCCGGAGGCTACGGGAATGACGCCGGGCATCGAGCCCCAGTCCTGGTCGAAGAAGATGCCGCGCTTGCGGTTCTCGGGGATGTAGGACTCCCGCAGGGTGTCGATCCAGCCCATCGTGGCCTCGCGATCGCCTTCGAGCTTGCCGACCACGGTGCCGGCGTGGAGATGGTCGCCCCCGGACAGGCGCAGGCACTTGGCGAGCACCCGGAAGTGAATGCCGTGCATGGGGTGGCGGTCGATGACCGCATGCATGGCGCGGTGGATGTGGAGCAGCATGCCGTTCTCTCGGCACCAGT
>DATAAD010000062.1:0-17546 GCA_036260295.1 Acidimicrobiales bacterium
GGGGGCCCCCGCCCCCCAGCCCCAGGCACCCGTCCCGTCCCTGCCGGCCGCAGGCGTTGGCGCCGGGGACCGCGGCGAGCACGTACGGGCGATCGAAGGTCGGCTGGACGAGCTGCGTTTCGAGGTCGGTGCCGTCGACGACGTGTTCGACGACGCCACCGCCTTCGCCGTCCAGGCCTTCCAGAAGGTGGCCGGCCTCACGCCGGACGGGCGGGTGAGCCAGACGGTGCTCGAGCGCCTCACCGTTGCCCAGCCCCCGCCTCCCCTGGTCGCAGGAGGCGGGAGGACGCGGGTCGAGATCGACCTTCCCCGCCAGGTCCTGTTCCTCTACGAGAACGACGCACTGAGCGCGGTCCTGCCCGTGTCGAGCGGCACCGGGAAGCGGTTCTGCGCCGACGGGCGGTGCAGCGTGGCGGTGACGCCGCCGGGGGCATTCCGCGTCGACTACTGGGACCCCGGCTGGCGCGAGAGCCGCCTCGGCCGGCTCTACAACCCTGTCTACTTCTTCCCGAGGGAGGGGATCGCCATCCACGGCTTCGCCGAGGTGCCTGCCGAGCCCGCCTCTCACGGATGTGTGCGCATACCGATGTCGGCCGCGGAGTGGTTCCCCGACAAGGTCCCCAAGGGCACTCCCGTCTACGTCCTCGACGGGCAGACCCCCGTCGCCCCACTGGCTCCCGGGGACCCGGGGGCAGCGGGCCCTTGATCCCGGCCCGGCAACTGCCTGGGTGAAACCTCACGGGTGACCCTCTCCGCCTGGGAACCGAGCCCGGCCACCCTCGAGGCGGTGCTCCAAGATCAGGCTGGGCAGCCCTTCTCGTACCCTGAGGTGGGGGGCACGGCCGGCCGAGTGCTTCCCGACGGCCCGACACGGCCGCCAGGTGCTCGAGCTCGGGTGCGGCGACGACGTGTTCGAGAGGGCGTCGGAGGGCCTGCAGCGGTGGCAGGCCCGCCTGGGCGCCGGGGCGACCGTCCACCCTCAAGACGCGCCGGTGGCCGAGGGGTCGCCCCTCCCTCTCGTCGTCCCGGTACCCGTCTACCCCTGGGCCACCACGGCGTCGGGTGGACGGTTCAGCCCGTGGTGGCGGCGGGGCGAGCGGCGCCGTCCGTCGGCTCCTCGGTAAAGGATGCCGGCCCGAGCAACCGCGCCACGGGCGCCGCGTAAACCCGGCGTCGGGCACGTGCTCCGGCGGTCGCGTGCCGGAGCGTCGGGTCGAGCGAAGCGAGAACCTGGACTGAAAGGATCGCCCTGTGGTGGACATAGGCCGAAGTAGCGAGAGGGCTGCTCGTCGCGAACGCTCCCCAAGCCGTTCGAGACCCAGCCCTCTCGCTTGCCTGAGCGCCGGCTTCCTGCGGTAGCCGTGCCCCCCCGAGGGCAACGGGCCCGCCATTCGGCGTGACGATCGCCCCTGCGATGACCAACGGCCCCCCTGCTTGGCGTCGCACCGCGGCCCCCGCGGGCACGTAGAGCAAGAGCGGCAGGTCAGGCGTCCTACAGCCGGTCCGACGGCCAGTTGGGCTGGAAGAGGTGCCACTGCTCCGGGGCGCCCCGGATGAGGTCCTCGAGCTGGTGAGCGAGGGTCTGGGTGATGGCGGCCACGTCGCCTCCCGACGGGACCGCAGGTCGGACGACGGCGTGGTGGCCAGGGCCGTCGAAGTACACGGCGGTGGGCAGGAGCGGAGCGCCGAAGCGGGAAGCGAGGGTGGCCGGGCCGGCGGGAAGGGTTGTGCGCTCGCCGAAGAACTCGACCTCGACACCCCCTCCCGTGATGTCGCGGTCGGAGACGAGGGCCACGATCTGGTTGGCCCGCAGGGCCCGGACGACCGACATCCCCGCCGCCCGGCTCAGCGGGATCACGGTGAAGCCTTGGGACCGGCGGAGGTCGGCGAACCAGCCGAACAGCTCGGGGGGCTTGAGGGCCTCGACCACCACGGTGAGCGGGAACCCCTGGCGGACGAGCCACGACCCGCCCACCTCCCATCCCCCGACGTGGGGCAGGGCCAGGATGGCACCCGTCCCCGCCTCCCTGGCCGCCCGGATGTGCTCGAGGCCCTCGATGGTGAAGGTGGGGTCGACCTCCTCCGGCCCCATCACGGGGAGCCGGAGCGACTCCATCCAGTAGCGGGCGTAGGAGGCGAACGCCTCGCGCACCGCTTCCTTGCGGGCCCCGCCCTCGAGCACCATCCCCCTGGCCCGCGACTGGTGGATGGCGGCGAAGTGCCGGTAGCGGGCCGACCTCGGCGAGGCGAGGACGGCCATGGCCAGGGCTCGGGAGACTGGGACCGCCGACGGCCGGGGCAGTGCGCGCGCCCCCCAGGCGGTCACCCGGATGTAGTGGTAGAGCCGGCGGTCCCACTCCGCTCGCGCTCGGGCGCGCAGGTGGACCGAACGGCCTTCGGGGATGTCTACGGCCGGGTGCGGGACCGGCGCCAGGTGGCGGGCCGCGACCGGGACGCCCGACGTGCCCGCCAGCTGCCCGAGTCGGTCCGCTGCCCGCGGAGCCGGGTGCGCTCGCCGGTGGCGCCGAAGCCCACCGACGGGCGGAGCGCCGACCACCGAGCCCCCAGCCGCTCGCCGGCCGGCCGGCCGGGCACGGAGGCGCTGGCCTGGCGCCACACCATGGCGAACCGCTGCACGGCGGTGAAGAGGGTGAGGGCCAGCATCAGCCACAGCATGGGGATCAGGATGGCGCTGAACAGCAGCCCCAACCCGATGGCGATCATCCGCTCGGCCCGCTCCATCAGCCCGCCCCGGGCCGTGAAGCCCAGCGACTCGGCCCGGGCCCGCTCGTAGGAGATGAGGTTGGAGGTGCCGACCACGGCCAGGGGGAGGATGGCGCTGTGCGGGCTGTGGGTGGAGGCCAGGTACCAGGCCACGCCGCCCAGGACCAGGGTGTCGCTGACCCGGTCGACCACCGAGTCGAAGAACGCCCCGCGGGGCGACGCCGTTCCGGACGCCTTGGCCACGGCGCCGTCGAGGACGTCGGGCACCGCCGAGGCGGCGAGGAGGCACCAGCCCACGAAGAGCCAGCCCCGGCCCACGGCGACGGCGCAGGCCGCGGACAGGACCAGGCCGAGGACGGTGAGCTGGTCGGCGCTGATGCCCGCCTTCTTCAACCCCGTGCCCACGGGGCGCAGGCTGCGCTCGACCCCCGCTCGGCACCGCTTGTCGAACATCGGACTCCTTCAGAAAGAGCGTTCCGCCTCTAGAGGCTACCAGGGGGGGCCGGTAGGCTGGCGCTTCTCACCCGGTCTAGACAATTCAGATTGCGGCTTTCCGCCGACAGAAGCGAGGCGCCCGTGAAGAGCTTCCCTCCCGCCAAGATCCGCAACGTCGCCCTGGTCGGTCACGGGGGGGCGGGAAAGACCAGCCTGGCCGAGGCCCTCCTCTTCTGCTCCGGCGCCATCACCCGGATGGGGCGGGTCGAGGACGGGACCACGACCACCGACTTCGACCCCGAGGAGGTGCGCCGGCACCTCTCGCTGTCCCTCGCCCTCGCCCCCTTCGAGCACGACGGATTCAAGATCAACCTCCTCGACGCCCCCGGCTACGCCGACTTCGTAGGCGACATGCACACCGCCCTGCGGGTGGCCGACCTCGCCATCCTCGTGGTGAGCGCGGTGGAGGGCGTCGAGGTCCAGACCGAGGTCGCCTGGCGCATGGCATCCGAGCTGGGCGTCCCCCGGATGTTCTTCGTCAACAAGCTCGACCGGGAGCGGGCCAGCTTCGACCGCACCCTCGACCAGCTCCGGGAGCGCTTCGGCGCAGGGGTCGCCCCGCTCGAGCTGCCCATCGGCGAAGAGGCCTCGTTCCGGGGCGTCGCCGACCTCCTCACCGACACCGCGGTGTTCTACGACGGCTCCAAGGCCACGGTCGGCGCCATCCCCGACGACATGGCCGAGCGCGAACACCAGGTACGCGACAACCTGGTCGAGGGCATCGTCGTGGCCGACGACGACCTGATGATGCGCTACCTGGAGGGGGAGACGATCACCCCCAAGGAGCTCGAGGAGACCCTCGCCAAGGGCGTGGCCGAGGCCAGTGTCTTCCCGGTCGCCTGCGGGTCGGCGACCAAGCTCATCGGAATCGACCGCCTGGCCCAGCTCATCGTCGAGGTCGGGCCCTCGCCCCTCGACCGCCCGCCCATCTCGGTGCAGGCCCCCGGCGGCGCCACCGACGTCAGCCCCGACCCGGGCGGGCAGCCCCTGGCCTTCGTCTTCAGGACGGTGGCCGACCCCTACGTCGGCAAGGTCTCCTTCCTGAAGGTCCTTTCCGGCACCATCCGGCCCGACACCACGCTGACCAACCCCCGCACGAACACCGACGAGAAGCTCCACAACCTCTTCACCATGCGGGGTAAGGAGCAGGAGGGAGTCAGCGACCTGCCGGCGGGCGACATCGGCGCCGTGGCCAAGCTGTCGGACACCTCCACGGGCGACACCCTGGCGCCCAAGGGCACGCCGGTGACGGTCACCCCTCCCGAGCCCCTCACCCCGGTGCTCACCATCGCCATCCTGCCCAAGTCCAAGGGCGACGAGGACAAGCTGATGACGTCGCTCTACCGGCTCCAGGACGAGGACCAGGCCCTGCAGGTCCGCCGGGACGACGAGACCCACCAGACTCTCCTGTCGGGCATGGGTGACACCCACCTCTCGATCGTGACCGAGCGGCTCCAGCGGAAGTTCGGCGTGGAGGTCCTCACCGAGGACGTGCGGGTGCCGTACCGGGAGACGATCACGGGCAAGGCCGAGGCCGAGGGCAAGTACAAGAAGCAGACGGGCGGCCACGGGCAGTTCGGCGTCGCCTTCCTGCGGGTGGAGCCCATGGAGCGGGGCGGCGGGTTCGAGTTCGTCGACCAGATCGTGGGCGGTGCCATCCCCCGGCAGTTCATCCCCGCGGTCGAGAAGGGGGTGCTGGAGACCATGGCCACGGGTGGGGTGTTCGGCTACCCGGTGGTCGACGTGCGGGTCACCGTCTTCGACGGGAAGTTCCACCCGGTGGACTCGTCGGAGATGAGCTTCAAGATGGCGGGGTCGCTCGGGTTCAAGGAGGCCATGTCCAAGGCCGGCCCCGTCCTGCTCGAGCCCATCTCCGTCCTCGAGGTCACCGTCCCGACCGCATACCAGGGCGACGTGATGGGCGACCTCAACTCCCGCCGCGGCCGGGTGCAGGGGACGGAGGTGGCCGGCGAGGGCGAGCAGATGATCACCGCGCAGGTGCCGACGTCGGAGGTCCTGCGCTACGCCATCGACCTCCGATCGATCACCGGCGGCCGCGGCCGGTTCCGCGTGCGCCACGACCACTACGACGTGCTGCCCGCCCACCTCGTCGGCAAGGTGGCCAAGGCCAACGCCGAGTGACGGATGCTCGATGCGACGAGTGCGGGTTCGTCTACGGCGACCTCGCGGCCGGTGACGTCCCCACCGCCATCCGGTCCTTCGGCAAGCGGTACCGAGCGCCTCTGACCCGCTTCCTTCCCGGCGAGGACGGTGACTGGCTGCTCCGCCAGCGGCCGGCGCCCGAGACCTGGTCGGCGCTGGAGTACGCGGCCCACGTCCGTGACGTGTTCGCCTGGTACGACGGCTGGATCCGGCAGTGCCTGACCGAGGACCGGCCCGTGCTCGAGGGGCCCGGGCCCGACGAGGCGGCCGACCTACGGCGCTACAACGAGGACGACCCGGCCGCGGTGGCCGACGCCCTGGCCGCCAACGCCGAGCGGCTGGCCTCGACCGTTGAGGGCGTGCCCCCCGACGGATGGGAACGGATCGGCCTCCGCCGGGACGAAGAGCGGCCGGTCCTGTTCACCGCCCGCCGGGCGGTGCACGAGGGCAGCCACCACCTGCTCGACATCGGCCGCGGCCTGCGAGCGGTGCGCGAGCGGAACAAGGCGGCGACCTGAGGGGCTGGGTCTGCCCGGAGTGCGGGCTCCGGTACGACACCATCTCCCCCCAGGACGCGATCGTGGCCGTGCGGTCCTTCCCCCGCCGGTACCGAGCCCTGTTGGTCACGCCGGGCTCCGAGGACCGTCCGAACGCCGTGTTCCGCCGCCGGCCCGACCCGCACACGTGGTCCGCGCTCGAGTACACCGCTCACGTGGCCGACGTCCTCGACCATCTCGGGCCTGCCATCCGCAGGATCGTGTACGAGGACAATCCCTCGATCACCCTTTTCTTCGACAACGACCAGCGGGCGGTCGAGAAGCGGTACAACGAGCTCGAGCGGGCCGAGGTCCTGGGCTGGCTGGAGCTGGCTTGCGCCGAGCTGGCCTCGGTCCTCGAAGGGGTCAACGCCGACGACTGGACGCGGACCGGGCGCCTCGAGGCGGGCGAGCGCGACGCCCTGACCGTCGCCCGCAACGGTGTCCACGAGGGCTCGCACCACCTGCGCGACGTACAGCGCGTCCTCGCCCAGGTACGCGGCCGCCCGGCCTGAGCGCCACCTGCTTAGCAGCGGTACCATCTCGGCGCGGTCTGTCGGGGGAGGGAGCGAGAGGTGGCGCTGCGACGGCGTGTCCTTGCAATGGCGGCGGTGCTGTTCCTGGTGGCCACGGCCTGTTCCAGTGGGGGTGACGACGAGGGCGCCCCCCCGCCGACGGCCATCGATCGACGCCTGGAGGACCTGGCCAGCGCAGGCGTCTACATCGGCGGCGTGGCGTTCACCAACACCCTGGTCGCCATCCACTTCGAAGGCCATGGCCAGCCGTCGCCGATGATGCGGATGTTCGTCGCCGACGGAGTACCCGGCGGCAACGCCGAGTGGTTCGAGGGACGGGCCGACGGGAGCAGGTTCAACTTCACCTCGGCCAGCGGCAGGGCCCGGATCGAAGGCGTGATCGAGCGGACCGAGGCCGACGGGTCGGTGACCTTCGGCGACGGGACCCGGCGGGTGTTCTTCACCCGGCCGGCGGGCCACGGCGCCGGGATCTTCGAGATCACCGTCGACGGTCAAGGCATGTGGACGGGGCGGTCGCTCGACGGCTCCACGCTGGAGGCCGACCAGGCCGGTCCGACGGTCGACGGCTTCGTCCGGTCGACGACCGGCGAGATGTACCGGTTCAAGCACAACGACATCACCCGCCGGCTCGGCTACTCCCGGGAGGGAGGGCAGGCCGACCGGTACACGGCGATCGTCACCCGCCAGGCCACGGAGATGGTGGGCCGAGGCGGCGACGTCCGCCAGGGCCGCCCCAGCGAGAACATCCTCGCCCTCGACCTGGCCGCCAGCCCGGTCCCGACCCCGGGCGTCTACTACGGGCGGGTGGCCATGACCACCGACAAGCTGGCCTTCGACATCAACACCGTCAACAACCAGCGCCAGCTGCGGGCCTACGTCTCCGACGCCGAGCCCGAGCCCGAGGGCGACATCCAGTGGTTCACGTCGCCCATCACCGGCAACAGCTTCACCGTCATCTCGGCCAGCGGCGACGCCCGCATCCAGGGCACCATCGCCGACGACGGCGTGAGCGGGACGCTCACCCTGCCGAACCAGCCCGCCCGCCGCTACTTCGCCGGCCCGGCGGGCGAGGGGGCCGGCATCTACGACGTCACCGTGGCCCCCGACCGCAAGCACACGGGGACGTCGATCGAGGGCGGCAGGCTCGACCTCACGTACCAGGACGGGATGGTCATGGGCCAGGTGACCGACCCGACCGGGGCGTCGGTCGACCTCCTGGGCGCCGACCTCACCCACGCCTACCAGTACGGGGTGGAAGGGAGCATGCCCGGCACGTACGTCGCCTTCGCCGCCCCGCGGGGACGGTTCCTGATCGGCCGCAGCGGTGACGTTCGAGCGGGGAGCCCCGGGGCCAACATCATCGGGCTCGACAAGAAGTGCTGAGCCGGGCAGGTGTGGTCACCTCCCGGCTCCCCGGACGCATGAGACAGGGCGGCGATGGCGGCGACCCGACCCGGCGCTACAGCTCCTCCTCCAGCTTCGCCACCCGGGGATCGGCGGTGTGGGCCCGCAGGTCGGCGAGGGCGTCGGTCACACCCTTGAGGTAGTGGTCGAAGAAGTCCAGGGTGGCATCGGTGACCATCCTGGACTGGGGGTCGGACGGATCGCCCGAGTAGGGCGCCCCGTGGTCCCCGCCGAGGATGGTCAGCAGGAACCGGGGCGGCGGCGTGTTGGCGTAGGCCCGCCGCCCGTCGGCATAGGGCACGTTGGTGTCGGCGTCGCCGTGGACGAGAAGGACCGGCGTGCGGATCCGGGCCCAGAACTGGCCGCTGCCGAAGGGTGTCTCGCGGCCGGCGAGGACGACGGCCGCTTTCATCCGAGGGTCGTGACAGCAGGTGTTGCCGGCCACGGCGAGGGTGATCATGCCGCCCATGGAATGGCCGCCGACGCCGATCCGGCCCGGGTCGACGTTGCCGCCCTCGACCCGCAGGACCTCGTCGACCACGAACCGGACGTCGGCCGGGAAGTTGGGGAGGTCGGCGGTCCAGTCCCCGCGCTGTTCCTCGTCGGTGGAGCCCGGGAGGGCGGGGGCGGCCGCCACGTAGCCCGCCGACGCCCACGTGCGGAGGAGCTGGTCGTAACGGGTCCCGAGGCCGCCCGATCCGTGGGCGAAGACCACGAGCGGGTAGGGCCGGCCGGGCTGACCC
Source organism: Acidimicrobiales bacterium (assembly GCA_036260295.1). GTDB lineage: Bacteria > Actinomycetota > Acidimicrobiia > Acidimicrobiales > AC-14 > CADCTB01. The sequence continues at coordinate 8,602 of DATAAD010000062.1, forward strand.
TCGGCCGGGGCGAAGATCTTCGTCGGCAGGGCGCGCGTGGGCGACGCGGGCGCGCTCCCGCTGGCATCCATGCCTCGGCGGTGGTCGACGAAGGGGTGGGTACGGACCTCCACGGCCAGCTGCTGGCGGGGCGGTGGTGGAGCGACAGCGGTTCCGGCCTCCGGCCTCGTGTCGCCGGCACAGGCGACGAGCACGACCAGCGCGGCTGCGACCGCCGCCCGCCACCTCCCCACGCCGGGCAATCTACCCAAGCTCGCTCAGAAGGGTGGGCCGGACGCCCACGAAGTTGATGCCCGCGCCAGAGACCGTTGCCGGGCCGGGCACGGTGAGCTCCAGGCTGAGGGCGCCGGCCGTGCCTACCACCTGGTCGCGGTCGACCGCCACGAAGGTCCGGTCGAGCTCGGGGAACCCCCGGGCATCCTCGATGTGCTCGTCGCTCGGCCGGATGCCGAAGGCGGCCCAGTCCGCCGTGACCACATCGGGGATGTCCTCGGCCGTGATGCCCCGCACCATCCGACCCATCCCCGGGGTCATAGCCGCCGAGGACCCCGCGGGTGCCACGGATTGTCGACGCCGCCTCGAGAGACTGGAGCCAGCAGGCGCTCATCGAAGCGCACCCCATGTGAACCGCTGCACCTCGAGCGACCACCCCGTCCCACGGACCGCCACCGCCGCGCAGTAGCCCGCGGGCGCCTCGATCGCTCGGACGCACCACCCGTGCAGGTCCTCGGCGCTCCCGCCGTCGTAGGTGATCGGCGTGAACGCCTCCGTCTGGGGGGGGACGGTAAAGCTCGACAGGGTGACGCCGAGCCCGGTGCCGACGGCCTTGACGACGGCCTCCTTGGCCGTCCAGACCGCGAAGAAGGCCGGCTCGGCGCGGGGGGCGGCCAGCACGCGGGCCGCCTCGTCGGGCGAGAAGAACCGCTCGGCCATGGCGCCGACATCGGCCAACGGCCGCACCTGCTCGATGTCGACGCCTAGGGGCGATCCCACGGCCAGCGAGATGGCGACCCACCCGCCCGAGTGGCTGGCGTTGAGCTGGAGGCTGCCGTCGGCCAGCGCCGGCTTCCCGTTCCGGTCGCGGATCAGCGCCACCGATTCGGGACTCGTCCCGAGGTAGCACCCCACCAGGTGTCGCATGACCGCCCGGCTGACGAGGGAGCGTCGCCTGTCCGCATCGAGCCGGTAGCGTCGCGCCCGCCCGAGCTCCTCCTCGCTCAGGCATCGTAAGAGCGCGTCCAGCTCGGCGCCCGGCGCCTCGGTCGAGGCCAGCCACACGTGGACCTCGCCGGTGCCGATGCTCACGCTTCACCGGACCGGTAGGAGGCAGGCTCGCTGAAGTCGTTCATCTGCGGTGTCCTCTCCGCGATCGAGTTGCCGCCGGTGAGGCTGGGAAGAGCAACGATACGGGCCGGCGGCGTCGTCCTCCGTGCCCACCGCCGCCGCCTCGAGGCCGTCGAAAGGCCCAGAAACCGACGTTCGCGGACGCCCGGCGAAAACCGCCCTGGGAGTGGCGCTCCCATACGGGACCCGCCCGCCGTCTCCCGGGAGCGGCTGCTGGGGTAGGCCTCTCAGGGCGGGTGGGGCGGCACGGTCACGGTCGGGTGGCGATGGCATGGGCCCGCCGGACGATCGCATCCACCAACGCGGTGGCGTCTGCGGCGTGGCCACTCCAGGGGAAGTGCACGTCGACGTGCCGGGAGATGCCGATGAGCCCGGATGCCAGCGCCTTCAGCTGCGACTCCGCTTCGGGATCGGGCAGGTCACGGGAGTGGCTGTCGAGCCTCGTGGCCACCCTCTCCAGCCTTTCCGCCTGCCGGTGCACGGGCTCCGACCTGACCCCTCGCCGGTCGGCTTCGCCCGCGATCCCGTGCAGAGCGGCTGCCAGCCGGGCCACGAGCGCGGCCAGCTCTCGGTACTCCGCCCCTTCGCCCGTCACAGGGGCGTCTCCGCTTGCCGGTCCTGGCACGCTCTGGTCCGATCCGACCTCATCGCCCTTTCGGGGGTGGTTCCACGGTGTGCTGCCGTTGGTGAAGTTGAACAGGCTGTAGTCGACGAAATACTGCTCGGCCCCGCCCGGGAGATAGAAGCCGGGCAGGTCGTCTCCGTCGGTGTCTTCGGCCGGTTGGGTGGCGACGCCTCCGTACCATACCGGGAGCCCGGTGCCCTGCTCCGTCTCGACGACGTCGAGCAGCGGCCCTCCCACAGCGAGGTCGACCTGGAAGAGCCCGCTGTTCCACGACAGCTCCACGGCGTCCTGGCCGTAGAAGTCATCCTCTTGGGAGAAGCCGGGCGGAGGGTTCCAGTACTGGCCGAACTCCGACGCCGACCCGCCCCATACCCGGACGATGCTGCCGGAGTCCAGCAGGACCGCTTCGGCATTCGTGAAGTTGACCGCGTCCTTTGCCTGCAGCGTCGGCCAGCCGGGGGGCCCGTCGATGCTGTCCGGCGGCAGGCCGTTGATGGGCTGCACTCCGGCCACCGCGCCGGGTTGCGGGACGATCGGAGGCGGGATGACACCCATGCAGCCCCTTTCTGAGCGCGGCCCACAGCTGTCGGCAATGGGGCCGCCGAACGCGTTCTCGCCACGCGGAGGACGCGATGGTACCGCCGGCGAAAAGGCCTCACAAGGGGCGGGACGAGCGAGCCATCGCCCGTCATGCTCACCCCCGCCACTCGCGTCGGTGGTCGAAATGGCCCCGCGGCAAGGCGGCTCCGGCTGTGTGATATTGCTCGCCGACCAACCCGCCCGCGGTCGTACGCGCACGAAGAGGGATCATCCGTGAACGTGATCATCGACACCGACGTCGCTCTCGACGACTGGATGGCGATCTCCTACCTGGTGATGTCGCCCGACGTGAACGTCCTGGGGGTCACCACCACCGGGGTGGGCGCTGCCTACCTGACACCCGGCACCCGGAACGCACTTGACCTTTTGGCCACCCTCGGCCGGGCGGACGTTCCCGTCGCCGCCGGCACGAGCGCGGCGCTGCGCTACAGCAACGTGTACCCCACCGCATTTCGCCAGACGGTGAACGAGGCGTACTACGTCCCCCTGACCCAGAACCCGAACCCGCCGAAGAGCAATGCAGTGGAGTTCATCGCGTCGACGGTCACCGACAACCCCGGCGTCGACATACTGTCGATCGGCGGCGGCACCAATCTCGGCACGCTGCTCAGCCAGCAGCCTGACATCGCAGCCCGGATCGGCTCCGTCGTGATCATGGGCGGCGCGATCAACGATCCGCCTGGGAGCACGAGCCCGGTCGCCGGCAACGTGAGCTCCTTCAACCCGGACTACAGCAACACCGTGGCCGAGTGGAACATGTTCGTCGACCCCAAAGGCGCCGAGCTGATGCTCACCAGCGGACTGGACGTCACCTTGGTCACGCTCAACGCGTGCAACGAGGTGCCGCTCACGTCGGCGTTCTACCGCGAGTTGCAGGCGATCGTGGTCGCCGGGGGTGCTACCCCGGCGGCCACCGTCATCTATGCCGCGCTGACCAGCCAGCTCAGCACGGTCCAGCAAGGACAATACTTCTTCTGGGATCCACTGACCGCCGTCCTGCTCACCGACCCGGCCATGGCGGACTACCTGGTCACCCCCGTGAAGGTTCATCAGGACCTCGACCTCGAGGACGATCGGTCGGGGCAGACGCTGATCGCCGACGAGGGGTCTCCGGTGCGGGTCGCCATGACCGTGCCCCGGCCACAAGCGGTACGGGAACGCTTCCTTGCCGTGATCAGCGGAGCCGATCGACCAGACGACCACTGAGCCGGATGCTCCACTGTCGACAACGTCCTCCGTCGTGGCCTGCTACGGAGCACGCGGCGAGCCGGTGTATGTCGTCCGCACTCATTGCTCGGGCCGGCGCGTCATGGTGCAATGCCGCTTGCGCGGTACACGGCTCACGGGGGGGTCACCTTGCACCGTCGGACGAACATCGGTGTCCTGACCATGGCGCTCTTGTCGCTGGGGCTGGCGGGGTCGAGTGCCGCCGCCGAGACGCCCCACGTGGACGGTGCCGTCCAGGTGACGTCGGCGGTCAACCCGTTCCGGGCCTTCGCGTCACCGGTCGTCGCCGTCGACCCGCGGGACAAGGACACGATCGTGATCGCCCACGGCGAGGCCCGGGGCTCGGGTTGCGGGGTCCAGTTCTCGACCAACGCAGGGCTCAGCTGGACCGAGGGGGCCAGCCCGCTGCCCAGGAACGTCGCGGCATGCGTCCGCAACACCAACGGGCCCATCGCCGACCTGGCCTTTGCGCCGGACGGGACGTTGTACTACTCCTTCGCCGGCTATCCGAGGGCCGACGACTTCCACAGCGGGATCTACGTCTCCCGGTCGACCGACCTCGGTCGCACGTTCCAGACCGCGGCCATCCCCGGCCTCGACCCTCCCTATCCCGACGACTCGTTCGGAACCCCGGCCCTGCCCACAGTGGCCGTGGACCCCACGAACCCGAAGCGGGTGTACGTCGCCTTCCAGGCCAACTACGGCCTCTTCTCGCTGGCGGGCTCGGTGTTCCCTCCGGGCAAGTTCTCCTCCAGCTACCCCTTGCGGGCGTACGTGGCCCGCTCGGACGACGGAGGAGCGACGTTCGGGCATCCGGTCGCCGTGTCCAACGACCCGAAGGACCACGCCACCCGTGCGTACCTGGCGGTCGGGAAGGACGGTGAGCTCTACGTGTTCGCCGGCGAGGTGAACACGCCCGTGCCCTTCGGCTCGACCAACCCGCCGGCGGCACCCCGGATCTTCCTCTCCACCTCCACGGACGGCGGCCGCAGCTTCAGCCAGAAGGTCGTGCACACGTCCGAGGCCGGGAGGCCCGGCGACGAGTACGCCGTGCTCCTCGCCATGTCGCCGGCGGCCGACTTGGAGACGGGTGACGTCTACTTGGCCTGGGAGGACACGGGCCGGAGGCCACCGGCGGTCCTCTTCAGCCGTTCAGGTGACCGCGGGGCCACGTGGAGCCCGCCGGTCAAGGTCAACGACGCCGACCCCGGCCGGCAGTGGGACTTCGACGAGATGGAGCCCGCGATCTCGGTGGCGCCCAACGGCCGCATCGACCTGGCGTGGCTCGACTACCGCAACGACTACACGTTCGCGCCCGGCCCCCAGGCCCAGAACGCGCTCCAGGACGTCTACCTGGCGTCGTCCACGGACGGTGGCCGAACCTGGTCGCAGAACGTCCGGGTGTCCGACCGGTCGATAGACCGGCGGTTGAGCGACGTGTGGTCCACCGGCGTCCGAAGTTCGGTCGGGTTGCACGCCCTCGACACCGGCGCCTACCTGGCCTGGGACGACACCCGCAACGCCATCGGCGACACCAAGGCCCAGGACGTGTACTTCACCCGCGTCCGTATCGGCGACGTCCCGCCGGTCGGTGCCGCCCGGTCCTCGACGGGCACGGACACCAAGGTGGCGTGGGGGCTCGGGGGCGCCGCGGTCGCCCTTGCCCTGGCCGGGATCGCCCTCTTCGCCAGCAGGGGAAAGGTCGCCCAGAGCCGCCCGGCAGGGGCGACCAGCGTGCCGCGAACGATGAGCCGGTCGTAGCGGTCGGCGGGCGGTGACCCGAGGGCGGGCATGCGCAGGATCACCTCGGTAGCAACCATCGGCGGGACGAAAGGAACCGCCGAGGTGTTCATGTCCCGGGACACCAGCTGGTTCGCCGTGCTCCTGGGCATGAACTTCGACTTCTCGCCGAGCCGGTCGACCGGTCTCTCCGGACCGCCCGGCGGCTGGTCCTCGAACGCAAGCAGGCGACCGGGCACGTTCACGCCGTTACCCGAGCCGAGCCGACGAGGGCGAGGCGCCCAGCCGGTTTCAGGCCGGGGTGAGCGTGAACGGGACGGGGTAGGAGCGCCCGGAGGTGCTGACGCCGAAGACCGCAGGGGAACGCAGCAGGGCGGCTCCGGTGCAGCGCGTGGCGGCCGTCATACCGGCGCGGAACGAGGAGCCGACGGTGGGGAGCGTGGTGGCCGCGGCGCGCCGGGCCCGTCTGGTGGACGAGGTGATCGTCGTCGACAACGGGTCCTCGGATGCGACGGCCGCGGTTGCCGCCGGACAGGGGGCCCGCGTCGTCAGCGAGCCGCTTCCGGGCAAGGGCGAGGCCATGAGGACGGGCGTGGCCTCGACCGCCGCCGACGTGATCGTGTTCCTCGACGCCGACCTGGTCGGCCTCGTCCCCGACCACGTCGACGCGCTCGTGGAGGCCGTGCTCGACGGGGCGGGGATGGCGTGCGGACTGTTCGACCGCGGCCCCGTACTGAACCCCTTCTTCGTCCACCTACTGCCTGCGCTGACGGGCGAACGGGCCTTGCGGCGTGAGCTGTTCGAGGCCCTCACGCCGGAGTTCGTCCACGGCTACCGGATCGAGGCCGGCCTCAACTCCCTGGCCAGGGAGGAGGGGGTGCCGGTGGTGCGGTTCGTGTGCCCCGGGCTCTGGCACCGGCCGAAGGAGAAGAAGCTCGGCCCCGTCCGGGGCTTCGTGACCAAGGTGTCCATGCTGCTCACCGCGGTGGCCGCCTACGTGCTGTGGCGGGTCCGGCGACGACCCGAGCGTGGACGTGGACGTCCGGTCCTCGGGATGCGACGGTAGAGCGTCATGGGCATACGGGCTTGGGTCCTGCGCCAGGCGATGGGGCGGCTGCGGATCACCGACGACATCGTTCGCCACCTGACGACCTTCCAGCGACTGGGCGAGACGGTCGAGGTCCAGCTCCCCAGCGAGCTGCTGCCCGTAGGGGCCCGTACCCTGTTCCGAGCCGTCCGCACCCGGGGCGCGGCGCAGCTGGGGGTCGACTGGGTGTGGCCGTACTGGCTCGAGCGCCAACTCGACCCCCGCTCACCCGCCTTCGTCCCCCGCGGCCACCTGCCCGTGACCACGAACATGACCGGCCGGAACTGGACGGGCGTCGCCCCCCCGCACTGCGTCCACAAGGCGATCGTCGACCGGCGCGGTCTGCTGACACCGTGGTTCGACGGGTGGTCGTTGGACTGGTGGATCGGGACGGGCTCGGGCTGGCACCTTCCCTCGCGTGCGCGAGAGGTGCGCCAGGCGCTGATCGGCGGGACGCCCGTCGTCGAGACGGTGATGCCGGTGGACGGGGGTGACGCGGCCGGGCGGGTGTACGCCGTCGGGGGAGACGAACCGCTGGTTGTCTTGGAAATAGTCAACCGGACGTCGGCGGCCCTCACCGCGGCCCTTGCCATCCGGCCCTACAACCCGGAGGGACTGGCCGTGATCGAGCGGATAGAGATGCACGGACGGACCGTCACCGTCGACGGCCGTCCAGGGCTCTTCCTCCCGCGGGACCCGAAGGGCATCGCCGCGTCCAACTTCCATGACGGCGACTCGGCCCTCGCCGTGATGGCGGGACAGGCCTCGGACGCCCTCCCGCCCGGGCTGCGGTGCGACGCCGGCCTGGCCCAGGCCGCGTTCCTGTTCGACCTCGACGCCGGCGAGCGACTTCGCGCCGCCGTCCCATTGGCGCCGCACCGCCGGGCTCGCCGTCGAGCTCCTCGGGAGCGGGCGGGACGGGTCACCCACAGGATCGAGACGGTGCCCTCGGCCGACGACGTCGTCCGGAGCTGGCAGGCCGAGACCGACCGCGACGTCCGCCTCCGCCTCCCGCCCGGGGCACTGGCCGACGCCGTCGAGGCGAACCGTCGGTACCTGCTCGTGTTCCACGACGGCGAAGACGTCACTCCCGGCCCGTTCACGTACCACCGCTTCTGGTTCCGCGACGCCGCCTACCTGTTGGCGGCCATGGACCGGTTCGGCTTCCATGCCGAGGCCGCCCAGGTGCTCCGCTCCTACGCCGGTCGCCAGCACCTGGACGGGTTCTTCTTCAGCCAACGACAGGAGTGGGACGCCAACGGTGCGGCTCTGTGGTCGCTGGCCGAGCACTGGCGCCTCACCCGAGAGACGGGCTGCATCGACGCCGCGTCGGTACTGAAGGCCGTTCGCTGGATCGAGCGGAAGCGCAACACGAGGCGCCGGCGGAACGACCCCAGCCTGAGAGGACTGATGCCGGCCAGCATCTCGGCGGAGCACCTCGGCCCGTTCGACTACTTCTACTGGGACAGCTTCTGGTCGCTGCGGGGCCTCGTCGACGGGGCCCTCCTCCTGGGCCTCGCCGGCCTCCACGACGAGGCCGCGGAGGCCCGCGGGTGGGCCGAGGACCTTCGGCGGGACCTGGCCAGGTCGATGACGCTCGTCGCCGAGCGGCTGGCCACCGACATCATCCCCGCGGGGCCGCGCCGACGCATCGACCCCGCCGTCATCGGCTCCCTGGTGGCGTGCTCCCCCCTCCGGCTCCTGCCGGCCACCCATCCCGGGATCGCCGCCACCGTCGAGGCCATCCGCCAACGCTTCTGCATCGGGCCCGCGTTCTTCCAGGCCATCAGCCATACCGGGCTGGGGACGTACCTCACCCTCCAGCTCGCCGAGGTCGAGCTCGAGGCCGGCGACCGGCGGGCCCTCAGTCGCCTCGAGTGGATGGCCGAGGTGGCGACGCCGACGTTCACGTGGCCCGAGGCCATCCATCCCCACCTCGGCGACGGGTGCATGGGTGACGGCCACCACGGCTGGGCGGCGGCCGACTTCCTCTCGCTGGTGCGGAACCTGCTCGTGCGAGAGGTGGGCCCCGAGGATCAGCCCTCGCTCGCTCTCTGCACCATGCTCCCGGATGCGTGGTCGGGCAAGGACCTGGAGGTGCAGAACGCCCCCACCCACGCCGGCCGGCTCTCGTTCGCCCTCTCCTGGCGGCACGGACAGCCGCTGCTGCGGTGGCGGCTCGACCGCCACCGCGACCTCACCCACGCCGTGGCCATCTCCGCGCCCGGCCTCGATCCCGGATGGTCGTCGGCCGAGACCTCGGGCCAAGCCATCCTCGGTCAGGCTTCGGAGGACGCGACCGTCGGCTGCCGACGGCCGCCG
>DATAAD010000063.1:0-11278 GCA_036260295.1 Acidimicrobiales bacterium
CCGTCGAGGGCGAAGTAGCGCAGCGCCGTGAACTGACACTCGATGCGGTTGAGGAACGACGCGTTCGTGGGCACATAGGCCAGCTCGACGTTGTTGGCCGCCGCCCAGTCGCCGACACGCTGGTCCTTGTTGGTCGACAAGTGAGGGCTGAAGTTGTCGAGCACGATGGCGATGCGGACCTCGGGCGGGTACAGAGACCGCAGGTAGCGGCAGAACGCGAGGAACGTGGTGCGGTTCTTGTTCGCCTTGACGTGGCCGTACATCTTGTCGGTGCGCAGGTCGAGGGCGGCGAAGAGGTGGCGCACGCCCTGGGTCCGCTTGTAGGTCGCTCGCCGCCGGCGCCTCCGGGGCGAATCGGAGCCCTTGTCCTTCCTCGATACCACCGGCGCCCACTGCCTCCCGGGCCGGGGAAGCAGGTTGAGTGGGCCGAACTCGTCCATGCAGAGCACCACCGTCGGGTCACCGGGGCCCGGCTCGCCCTTGTGGTCGGCGATGTCGTAGAGCTCGAGCACCCGGTTCTTCTTGGCCTCGTAGTCGGGGTCGTTGGAACACTTGAACGTCTTGATCACCTGAAAGGAGACGCCTTCCCGGCGGAGCAGGTCCCGCAGGCCCTCGTGGCTGATGTCGTCGACCACCCCCTCAGCCACCAAGAACTCGGCCAGCTTGGTCAGGCTCCACGTCGAGAACGGCAGGCCGTGGTCGACCGGACGGGACAGGGCGATCTTCTTGATCTGCTGTCGCTGGGGGAGCGTGAACGTCGGCGGCCGACCGCCTGAGTACTTCGGGTACAGCGACTCAAAGCCGTCCTCGTTGAAGTTGTTGAGAACCTCCCGCACTCGGTCCGGGCTCGTGAACGCGACCTTGGCGATCTGCTCGACGTCCATCCCCTGCGCCGACAGCAACACCATCTGCGCCCGCCGCCAGGTCACCACCGATCCAGAACTTCGGCGCACGATGCGTAGCACCCGGTTGCCCTCCTCGTTGGAGATCTCCCGCACTCGCAGGCGTTCCCTTGACACGCCACCTCCCGACCTCGGCTCCTATAGCGAGATCAGGGTGCGCTACTGCAGCTCCCAAGTGGTGGACCTACGAGGCCAACCTTCGCTGACGCGGCACTAGGTCGAACGACTCAAGTCCTCCGGCGTCGTGCCGACACCACCGGCACATGGCGTCCCGCGAGCCGTTCCACAGGTGCTGTCCGCCGCCCAGGCCGACGCCCCGTGGGCCTACGAGTCGCGGTACCGGTCGCTGTCGCCCGCCGTCGGCTACCTCCGCCTGCGGGGGGCCGTCGACGCCGAGGACCTGACCAGCGAGGTCTTCCTCGGCGCCTTCTCCGGCGACGAGGACCAGTTCCGCTCGTGGGTGGGGTCCCTGGGGACGCTCCCCGGCGGCGGCGGGGGCAACATCCCCCGCCTGCACAGCGTCACCGGCTGCGCACCAATGGACGTGAGCAAGTGCGTGACGTCCATCACCTCAGCCATCTCGACTCGGACGGGGCGGTCCCCCGGCCCGACCTCTCGGCGTGCATGCCGACCACCCTGCCGGTAGCCCCAGTCCGCTCCGGATCGGGCACCATCTGGGGATGGCCACGCCCGTCTACCTCGAGGTCGGATCGAAGAAGGTGTTCGCCTGCGCGCTGGACTGGCCGGGCTGGGCCCGGGCGGCCAAGACCGAGGAGGACGCGCTGGAGGCCCTGGCCGCCTACGCCGACCGCTACCGGCCGGTCCCCGAGACCGCGGGCCTGCGCTTCCCCACGTCGGCGGCCAAGGGCTTCGAGGTCGTCGAGCGGGTCGAGGGCGACGCCACCACCGACTTCGGCGCCCCCAGCCGGTGGGTCGAGGCCGATGCCACCCCGCTGACCAAGGCCCAGGCCGAGCGGCTGGCCTCGCTGGTCGAGGGCGCCTACGCCGTGTTCGACGACGTGGTCGGGAAGTCGCCCGCCGAGCTGCGCAAGGGGCCCCGGGGCGGGGGCCGCGACCGGGACAAGATGGTCGCCCACGTCCTCGACGCCGAGAAGGCCTACTTCCGGATGGTCGGCGTCAAGGAGGGGCGGGGCGCCTTCCTCGCCGCCCTGCGGGCCGCCCGCCAGCCCCAGGTCGAGCTGCCCCGCAAGACCTGGCCGTGGCGCTACGCCGCCCGCCGGGTGGCCTGGCACGCCCTTGACCACGCCTGGGAGATGGAGGACCGCTCGACCTAGCCGAGCGAGTGTGGGCGATCCGGTGCGGTATACGGCCGCGAACCGCCCACACTCAGGTCGGTCGGACGCCGGCCGGTGATGTTGAGGCGCACGTAGTCGATCACCGGGCTCGGCAGGCGCTCGGCCACCCGTCGCACGAAGCCGGGCCGCTCGTCCTCCGCCATGCGGTCGAGGTGAGCCCGCAGCATGACCGTGGCCAGGAACGTCTCCATGGGCTCGCCCGGCTCGATCGGCGTCGGCTCGTCGTGGAGCCACACCTCGATGTCGACGAAGCCCGCCTTGCGGAGGCGGGCCGCCGTCTCCTCGGGGGTGGCGAACGTCCACGGCCCCTCCCAGCCGGTGAGGTCGGTGGCGATCCGGCGCACGGACTCGATGTTCCCCTTGCCCCCGCACTGGGCGACGAGCACGCCGCCCGGGCGCAGGACGGCGGCCAGGTTGCGGAACAGGGCGTGGTGGTCGGGGACCCAGTGGAAGGTGGCGGTGGACAGCACAGCGTCCACCGGCACCTCGACCGGCAGGGGCTGGCCCAGGTCGCACTCCACGAAGTCGACGCGGTCGGAGAAGCGGGCCAGGCGCCTCCGGGCCTCGGCCAGCATCGACGGGGCGGCGTCGAGCGCGATCACCCGGCCGTGGGGCAGGCGCTCGAGCAGTTGCTCGGTAACCCGGCCGCTGCCGCACCCGGCGTCGAGCACGGTCTCGCCACCGGCCAGCGGGAGCCGCTGAAGCACGCCCGTCCCCCACCGGGCCATGGGGTCGGCGATGCGGTCGTAGGTCGCCCCGTCCCAGTCCCGCTCGGCGGAAGCGGTTACCGCAGCTCCTTGCGGATGAGGTCGACCCGCTGGCTCACCGCGTTTGGGTCGTCGCCCTGCTCGGCCAGCAGCACCTGGCGGTCGGCCTCGGCCTCGGCCACGGCGTCGGTGTCGGCTGCGGCCAGGCGGGCCTCGGCCCCCTCGGCCACCAGCCGCTCGGCCTCCTCGACCAGGGCCTCGACCATGCGGGCCTCGGGCACCACCCGGACCATCTGGCCCCGCACGAAGAGGTGGCCCTTGCCGTTGCCGGCGGCGATCCCGAGGTCGGCGGTGCGGGCCTCGCCCGGCCCGTTGACCACGCAGCCCATGACCGCCACCTGGATGGGCAGGTTGCGCCCGGCCAGGGCCTCCTCGGCCTCCTTGGCCACCTTGATGACGTCGACCTCGGCCCGCCCGCACGAGGGGCAGGCGATGAGGTCGACGCTCTTGCGGTCGCGCAGGCCCAGGGCCTCCAGCAGCTGGCGCCCGGCCCGGGCCTCCTCCACGGGGTCGGCGGTGAGGGAGTAGCGGATGGTGTCGCCGATGCCCTCGGCCAGGAGGGTGGCGATCCCGGCCGTGGCCTTGACCAGCCCGCCCGGCGGGGGCCCGGCCTCGGTGACCCCCAGGTGGAGGGGGTGGTCGGTGACCTCCGACAGCTGCCGGTAGGCCTCGATCATCAAGCGCACGTTGGACGCCTTGACCGAGATCTTCACGTCGGAGAAGTCGACCTCGGCGAAGTAGGCCAGCTCCCGCTGGGCCGACTCGACCAGGGCCTCGGGGGTGGGTCCCCCGTACTTGTCGTACACGTCCTTGTCGAGCGACCCGGCGTTGACCCCGATGCGGATGGGGACACCCCGGGCCTTGGCCTCCTGGGCCACCAGCTTGATGTGCTCGGGCTTGCGGATGTTCCCCGGGTTCAGCCGGAGGCAGGCCACGCCCGCATCAAGGGCGGCCAGCGCCAGCCGGTGCTGGAAGTGGATGTCGGCCACGATCGGCACCGGCGAGCGGGGGACGATGGCGGCCAGCCCCTCGGCCGCCTCGGGCTCGTTGCAGGTGCAGCGCACGATGTCGGCGCCCGCCGCGGCCAGGGCGTAGATCTGGGCCAGCGTCCCGTCCACGTCGGCCGTCTTGGTGATCGTCATCGACTGCACCGAGACGGGGGCGTCGCCGCCCACCGCGACCGAGCTCGACGCCCCCCGGAGGACGACCTGGCGGGTGGGACGCCGGGCGAACCCACGACGGGGGGCCGCCGGCTCGGCCGGCGCCCCCCCGTTCGTCGTGCGGTACTCCACTACTGGAAGGGGTTCGACAGGGGCTGGACGATGTCGAGGTAGATCGACGTCACCCCGATGAGCACCAGCACCACGATGACGGCGGCGGCCACCGGCATCATCTTGCCGACGTCGGCCTGGTACCGCCGCCCGGCCCGGGACCGGATGCGCTCGTAGGTGGCAATGGCGACGTGGCCACCGTCGAGGGGCAGCAGGGGGATGAGGTTGAACACCCCGACGAAAATGTTCAACAGCACCAGGAGGTAGACGACGTTGAAGAGGCCGCTCTCGGCCGCCTGCCCGGCGATGCGGGCCACGCCCACCACCGAGACGAACCGCCCCTCGCCTTCGGCCGTGGCCGAGTCGCCGCCGGCGTTGGTCAGCTGGCCGGCGTAGTCGGCCAGGGACCCGGGGGCGAAGAAGGAGCCGAGGGCCGCGAACGACCCGGTCGTCAGCGTCCAGATGTCGCCCACGGCCTCGCGCGACGCGGCCAGCGGGCTCATGGTCTCGACCGCCGGCCTGGGGCTGATCCCGACAAAGCCGCGGGTCTCCCCGTTTCGCTCCAGGACCGTCGGGACCACCCGCAGCTCCTGCTGCACGCCGTCGCGCTCGACGAGGAAGGTGACGGGCTGCCCCGCGCTGGTGCGGATGAAGGGGGGAACGTCGTCCCAGGAGGAGACCGGCGTGCCGTTGACGGCCACGATCCGGTCGCCCACCTGGAAGCCGGCATCGACCGCCGGGCTGGCCCCCGTGTCGAGCCGGCTGAGGCTGCCGACCTCGAGGGTGGGCTTGTCGTAGTTCGGGACCCCGACGGCACTGAGCAGCACGACGAGGAGGACGAAGGCCAGGACGAAGTGGGTGGCCACGCCGGCGAGGGCGACGGCCATGCGCTTGGGGTAGGACGCCTGGCGGTAGGTACGGGGCTCGTCGGCGGGGTCGATGTCCCGCTCGAGGTTGCTCATCCCGATGATCTTCACGTAGCCGCCGAAGGGCAGGGCCTTGATGCCGTACTCCGTCTCGCCCTTGCGGACGGACCACAACCTGGGCCCGAAGCCGAAGAAGAACTCGGTGGCCTTCATGCCCGAGAGCTTGGCCACGGCGAAGTGGGCGGCCTCGTGGAGCATCACCACGGCGACGATGGCCAGGCAGAAGCCGACGACCGCGAAGGTGCCGGTCATGAGGGAAAGGACGATGCCGCCGGTGAGGATGCCCGCCAGCATGAGCAGCTTGCGCCTCTCGGCGCTCTGCACATCGGGGCCGGGGACCCTCGCGTCTTCGATCGTCGGGGTGGGGCTGGTCTGGGTCAAGCCGCTGCGCTCCGTTCTACGACCCGCCTTGCTTGTTCCCGCGCAAGCCGGTCAGCCTCTAGGACAACGTCGACACTGACCGGATTCGTTCCATGATGCCGCACCAGTGTCTCCTTGACTACATCGGCAATCGAACTCCACGAGATGAGTCCTTCCAGGAACGCGGCCACGGCAATCTCGTTGGCCGCGTTGAGCCAGGCCGGGGCTGTGCCCCCCTCCCGGCCCGCCTCGTAGGCCAGGGCCAGGCACGGGAAGGCGTCGCTGTCCGGCGCCTCGAAGTCGAGGCGGCCCACCGTGGACCAGTCCAGGGCCCCGAACGCCACCCGCCCCCGGTCGGGCCAGGCCAGGGCGTAGGAGATGGGCAGCCGCATGTCGGGTTGGGACAGCTGGGCGATCGTCGACCCGTCGCTGAACTCCACCATGGAGTGGACGATCGACTGGGGGTGCACGACCACCTCGATCCGGTCGTAGCCGACACCGAACAGCTCGTGGGCCTCGATCACCTCCAGGCCCTTGTTCATGAGCGTGGAGGAGTCGACGGTGATCTTCGGTCCCATCGACCACGTCGGATGGGCCAGGGCGTCGGACACGGTCACCCCGGCCAGGTCGGCGGCGGGCCGGCCCCGGAACGGCCCCCCACTCGCGGTGAGCACGATCCGGGACAGCCGCTCGGTCCTCCCCGAGGCCAGGCACTGGTGGACGGCGGCGTGCTCCGAGTCGACCGGGATGATCTCGGCCCCCGGGGTGGCCCGGGCCACCTGGACGACCGGCCCGCCGGCGATCAGCGACTCCTTGTTGGCCAGGGCCAACCGCCGCCCGGCCTCGAGGGCGGCCAGGGTGACGGGCAGCCCGGCGAAGCCGACGATCCCGTTGATCACCACCTCGGCCTCGCGGGCGACGGCGGCCAGGGCGTCGGGGCCGGCCCAGACCTCGGTGCCCCTCGGGACCCGGGCCTCCAGGTCGGCAGCCAGGGAGGCGTCGGCGATGGCCACCCGCTCGGGCCGGACGGCGGCGGCCTGGGCGGCCAGCAGCTCGACCGACCGCCCGGCGCCCAGGGCGACCACCCGGTACCGGTCGGGCTCCGACGCGACCACCTCGAGCGTCTGGGTGCCGATCGAGCCGGTGGACCCGACGACGCTGACCGTCTTCAAGCCGGGCGCGATCTAGGTGAAGACGACCCGCGCCAGGTAGTAGGTCGCCGGTATGACGAACAGCAGGGCGTCGACCCGGTCGAGGACGCCGCCGTGGCCGGGCAGGAGCTTGCCCATGTCCTTGACCCCCAGGTCGCGCTTGATCATCGACTCGCACAGGTCGCCCAGGGGGGCGGCCACGGCCACGACCACGCCGAGCCAGAACGCCTTGCCCGCGTCCCACGGGCCGATCTGGCTGACCACGACCAGGCTGATGAACACCGAGGCCAGCACCCCGCCGACCAGGCCCTCGAAGGTCTTGTTCGGTGACAGCTCGGGGGCCAGCGGCGTCTTCCCCATGTACTTGCCGACCAGGTAGGCGCCGATGTCGTGGGCCGCGGTGACGATGATCGCCCCCAGCAGGATCCCCACCGTCTCGTCGTACTGGAGCAGGAGGGCGGCGAAGCTGCCCAGGAACCCCACGTACACGAAGGCGAACAGGGTGACGGCGATGTTCATGGTGGGCTTGGCGTGGACGACCCCGGTCAGGTACCAGAGGAAGCTGAAGACCACCATCAGGGTCAGGACCAGCGGGAAGGCCTGCTCGCCTCGCCAGTAGGCCCCCAGCACCATCGAGCCGCAGGCCACCAGTCCGAGCAGCGTGGCCGGCTGGTAGCCGCGGGTGCGCAGGCCCTGGAACAGCTCGGCCGCGGCCATCACGACCGCGGCCAGGACGATCACGATCAGGGCCGTGGGACCGATGGCGGCGGCGGCCAGGACCACGCCGGCGGCGATCAGCCCGGTGACCACCCGGGTGGACAGGTCGGTGCCCTCCCCCGCTCCGGCGGGCGGGCCGCCCGGGCCGCCGGGGCCGCCGGGGCCGCCGATGCCGGGAGGACCACCAGGACGGCCGCCGCCCCGGCGGGTGCGGCCGGCCGGGGGCCGGACCTGGGTGGCCGTGCCCCGGCCCCGGGCCGCGCCCTCGGGGGGCGGCGGGGGGGCCGCAGCCTCGTCGAAGGCGAAGATGTCGCCGTCGTCCTCCTCGGGCTGGTCGCGGAGGGCGCCGAGACGGGCCTCCCGGTCGTCGAGGACGGTGTCGGAGAAGTCGGCTTCGTCCCAGTCGGCCGGCTGGTCTCGCCACCGGGGGCCGGTGGACAGCGCCGACCACGCGCTCAGCTCGTCGTCGGCCGCGCCCGGCGCCGCGGGCGCCGAGTCGCCGAGGATGCGGGGCACCTCGCCGCTGGGCGGCTCGGTCCAGTGGGGAAGCGACATGGTGGGCTGGTCGTCGGAGGGAGCCGAGGCCCCGGCCGGGGTCGACGCGGCCGCGGGCCGCCGGCGGCCCTGCTCCTCAGGCTCGTCGAAGAACTCCCATGATCCTCCCTCGGCCACCTGCCTCCTTCCACTGCTGTCGGTGAGCCGGTCCCAGTCCGATTGCTGCGACTGCGCCGACGCTGGCCCCGGCACGCTACGCCCGGTGGGAGGCGGGGGCCCGACGTTGCCGCCCAGGCCCGACGCCACCGCCCACTCCCCCGACACCGGATCCGACGTCAACGGGCGGTCGGGGCTGATCTCCCGCAGCTCCGACGACGACGGGGGGGACGACGGCTCCTCGCCCGCGGCCAGGGCCTCGGCCTCGGCCTTGGCCGCGGCGGCGACCAGCTCCTCGAACCGCCCGGGCGAGGCGGTGGGGACGACCGGGGGATCCCAGATCCCGGCCGGGTCGTCGGTCTTCGCGGCCCGGGGTTCGAAGGCGTCGGCCCACGACGGCTGGGACGGAGGCGGCGCGAGGGGCGCGGCCGGCGGCTCGGGAGGAGGCGGGGGCGGGTCGGGCATCACGACCGCAGGCTTGGCCACGGCGGACGGGTCGGAACCCGGGAAGCGCAGCGGGGGCTGGGGGCCGGGCGGAGGCTGGGGCACGTCGCCGAAGCGGGGGGCGTCGTCGGGCACCCGGGGCGACACCTGGCCGGCCTCGATGGCGGCGGCGGCCTCCTCGGCCCCGATGATCCTCACTCCCTCGGCCGCGGGGCGGGGGCCGCGCGAGATCCCCGACCACGCGGGGCCGGGGTCGGTGGAGAGTAGGTCGTCGTGCGCTGCCTCTGTCCGGTCGTCGGTGTGGAAATCGTCCAAAAGGTGGACCTCCCTGCCCTTTCTGAGTCAGCTCCCTAGACTTCGAGCAGCTCCTGCTCCTTGCGCGCCAGCATGCGGTCGATCTCGGCCACGTACTCGTGGGTGAGCTTCTCCAGCTCCTTCTCGGCCCGGTCGAGCTCGTCGACGGAGATCTCGCCGTCCTTCTCGAAGGCCTCCAGCTCGTGGCGGGCCGCCCGGCGGAGGTTGCGAATCGCGATCCGCCCCTCCTCGGCCTTGTGCTTGACCACCTTCACGAGTTCCTTGCGTCGATCCGTCGTCAGCTGCGGGAACACAAGGCGTATCACCTGGCCGTCGTTGGAGGGGGTGATACCCAGGTCGGAGTGCATGATGGCCTTCTCGATGGCCTTCATGGAGTTCTTGTCGTAGGGGGAGACGACCAGGACCCGCGGCTCGGGCACGTTGAACCCGGCCAGCTGCTGGAGCGGCACCTCGGTGCCGTAGTAGTCGACCTTGATCTTCTCCACGAGCGCCGGGGTGGCCCGTCCGGTGCGCACGGTGGCGAAGTCGCCCTGGGTGTGCTGCACCGCCTTGCCCATCTTCTCGGTGGTCCCGAGAAGTACGTCGTCGATCACAGTTCCGCCCTCCTGCCACGGCGTTCAGGCACGCAGCCCGGTTCGGGGGCCGTCATGAGACAAGGGTACCGATCGGCTCGCCTTCGAGGGCGCGGCGGATGTTGCCCGGTCCCATGAGGTCGAAGACGACGATGGGGAGCTTGTTGTCCATGCAGAAGGTGATGGCCGTGGAGTCCATGACCTTGAGGCCCCGCTTGAGGACCTCGATGTACTCCACCTCGGCGAACTTGACCGCGTCGGGGTTGAGGAGCGGGTCGTCGTCGTAAACGCCGTCCACCCCCGAATGGGTCCCCTTGAGGATGGCCTCGGCCCCGATCTCCGCGGCCCGAAGGGCGGCGGTGGTGTCGGTGGTGAAGAACGGGTTGCCCGTCCCCCCGGCGAGGATCACCACCCGCCCCGTCTCCAGGTGACGCTGGGCCCGCCGCCGGATGTAGGGCTCGGCCACCTGGGCCATCTGGACGGCGGTCATCACCCGGGTGGGCTCGCCGATCTGCTCGAGGGCGTCCTGGAGGGCCAGGCCGTTGATGACCGTGGCCAGCATGCCCATGGTGTCGGCCTGGGCCCGGTCCATCCCCGCGCCGGCGCCGGCCATCCCCCGCCAGATGTTGCCCCCGCCCACCACGATGGCGATCTCCGTGCCCAGGTCGCGACGGACCTCGGCGATCTCGCCGGCGATGCGGGCGACGACCGACCCGTCGATGCCGAAGCCGGTGCCCGGATCGGCGAACGCCTCACCCGACAGCTTCAGGACGACCCTCCGCCACCTGTCGCGCATGGGCTGACCGCTACCCGCCGATCGCGGCCTGGGCGAAGCGGGTGATCCTGGCGTCACCCAGCAGCTTGGCGATGGTGACCTTGTTGTCCTTCACGTAGTCCTGGTCGAGGAGGACGTGCTCCTTGTAGAAGCCGTTCAGCCGGCCCTCGACGATCTTGGGGATGGCGCCCTCGGGCTTGCCCTCGTTGCGGGTGATCGACTCCAGGACCTGGCGCTCCTCGGCGACACGGTCGGCGGGAACGTCGTGGCGCGACAGCCACTGGGGCTTGGTGAAGGCGATGTGGTGGCAGATGTCCGTGGCCAGGGCCTCGTCGCCCCCCTGGAGCTCCACCATCACCGCGTTGACCCCCCGGCCGCTCTGGGTGTGCAGGTAGGTCCCGATCACCGCTCCGTCGGAGGCCTCGAACCGGAAGACGCGGCCGACGGCGATGTTCTCCTTGAGGGTGATGCGCAGGTCGTCGATGGCGTCCTGGTGCTCGGCCACCGCCTGCTCGCCGCCCTCGGCCACGGCCAGGGCCAGCTCCTCGACCAGGTTGGTGAACTGCTCCGACTTGGCCACGAAGTCGGTCTCGCAGTTGACCTCGGCGATGGCGGCCACGTTGCCGTTCTTGACCACGCTCACCGCCCCCTGCTCGTTGGCGCGCTCGGCCCGCTCGGCCGCCTTGCTCAGGCCCTTCTCCCGCAGCCAGGTGACGGCCTTCTCCATGTCGCCGTCGTTCTCGGTGAGCGCCCGCTTGGCGTCCATCATCCCCACGCCGGTGAGCTTGCGCAGGTTCTGTACGTCCTTGGCGCTGAAGTCGACCATCTCAGGCATCTCCCGGGTTCGTCGAAGTGGGCTCGTCGGTGGTGCCGACCGCGGCCGGTGCTGGAGGGTTGGGCTCGGGTGAGGCCTCCGGCGCCGCGGCGGTGCCGGCTCCCGTGTCGGCCGGCTCCTCCCGGCGGGCGGCGGCCAGCCGGGCCTCGCGCTCCTGGGCCTGGAGGGCGGCCTGGCGACGGGCCTCGGCCTGCTGCTGCTGGCGACGCGCCTCGGCCTCGGGGTCGACCGGCGCCGGTGCCGCGGTGCTCGGGCGAGGCGGGGCGGCCGCCTTCT
>DATAAD010000064.1:0-5951 GCA_036260295.1 Acidimicrobiales bacterium
AACGGGATCAGCCGCGACTCCACCGTCGTCTTCTACGGGGACAACTTCAACTGGTGGGCGGCCTACGCCCTGTGGGTCTTCAAGCTCTTCGGCCACCCCGACGTCCGCCTGCTCAACGGCGGCCGCATGAAGTGGCTGCAGGAGGGCCGGGAGCTCACCACCGACGTGCCCCAGCGCCAGCCCACCGAGTACCCGGTCGTCGAGCGGGAGGACGCGCCGATCCGCGCTTTCCGCGACGACGTGCTCGAGCACATCGGCAAGGGCGGGAAGCTGGTCGACGTGCGTTCCCCCGGGGAGTACTCCGGCGAGCTGCTGCACATGCCCGACTACCCCCAGGAGGGGGCGCTGCGGGGCGGCCACATCCCAGGCGCGGCCAGCAAGCCGTGGAAGCAGGCGGCCAATGACGACGGCACGTTCAAGGACGCCGACACGCTCCGCAAGATCTACGCCGAGGAGCTGGGCATCACGCCGGAGGACGACGTGGTCGTCTACTGCCGCATCGGCGAGCGGTCGAGCCACACGTGGTTCGTGCTCCAGAACCTGCTCGGCTACCCGACCGTGCGCAACTACGACGGCTCGTGGACCGAGTGGGGCAACCTGGTCAAGGCACCCATCGAGAAGTCGGCCTAGAGACCCCCGAACTGGTACGCCATATGGTCGCCCTGGCGGCCAGATGTGCCACCGGTTCGGTCAGTCGAACACCACGACGACCTTGCCCGGGCCGTGGCCTTCCTCCACCCGGGCAAGGGCGTCGACCGCCCGCTCGAACGGGAACGTCTCCCGGACGTGAATCCGCAACGAGCCCTCGGCCGCGAACCGGCCGAGCTCGGCCAGCTGCTCGGCGTTGGGCCGCACGAAGACGTAGCGCCCGCCCAGCTCCTTCACCCGGTCGGGGGTGGTGGCACCGACCAGCCGCGCCTCGTGGTTGCCCAGGTCCAGGGTGGCGTCGAGGGCGTCGCCGCCGAACAGGTCGATGATCACGCCGACGCCCTCGGGGACGAGCTCCCGGACCGCGCCCACCAGGCCCTCGCCGTAGGTGACGGGCTCGGCGCCCAGGCTCCTCACGTAGTCGTGGTTGGCCGGGCCGGCCGTCCCGATCACCCGGGCGCCGGCCCACGCGGCGAACTGCACGGCGAACGTCCCGACACCACCCGAGGCGGCGTGGACGAGGACCGTGTGGCCCGGGCCGATACCGGCGGCCAGCACGCACTGGTAGGCGGTCAGCCCGGCCAGGGGCAGGGCGCCGGCCTCGGCCCAGCCCACCCCCGGCGGCTTGTGGGCTACGCAGCGGATCGGCACCCCGACCAGCTCGGAGAGCGTTCCCCACTGCACGTGGTCCTCGCGGTCGTAGGCCATGACCTCGTCGCCCTCGGCGAACTCGGTCACCGCCGGTCCCACCCGCTCGACGACGCCGGCCACGTCCCAACAGGGGACGAGGGGGAAGTGGCACGGGAAGCGCTTTTCGAGCCCTCCCCGCACCGACTTCCAGTCGACCGGGTTGATCCCGACCGCCTTGGTCCGGACGAGGACGGTGTCGGGCCCGACGACGGGTTCGGGGACGTCGGTCAACTCGAGGACGTCGTTGCCGCCGAAGCGGCTGGTGGCGATGGCACGCATAGGCCCGCATTCTCGCCCGGCTTCAGAAACCGGATCGACGAACGTCACCGGGTCGACACGGACGGGAAACCGGCCCTTTGCCGCGCCCTCGTACGGTGCCCGACATGGACCGACGATCGTTCCTCCGGTTGGCGGACCTGGCTGCGGCCGCACCGGCGGCGGGGGCCGTGCTCGCCGCCTGCGGGGCGCCGCCGGGAAAGGTCCGACCGGCGGCGCAGACGGGCAGCACGACGGCGGGGGGCAGCAGCAACCGGCGGGCGTGACCTAGCGGGGCGGGGGCAGCACCGGCCGGTGCACCTGGTCCAGCACGCTTCCGTCGGCCGCGACCGCCGTGTACGTGGCCGACACGTTCGCCGTGGTGTGCGTCACGAAGAAGCGGACGTCGAGACCGATCCCATCACCGAGGGTCGGGATCTCCGACGGTACCGCGCCTTCGGTGGCGATCCGCACCCGCTCGGTACGGTCTGACACCTGGCCCACCGTCACGTACGCCGTACCGGCGGGGCCCGGGACGAGGCTGGTCGTCGTGTTCTGGATGGCGCCGGTGCCGCGATCGGCGTCGCAGCGCTCGCGGCCCGGGGGGCCGGGAGAGATCGTGAGGGTGGTGCAGACGTTTCCGTCCCGGCGAGCCTCGAGGGTCCAGGTCACGCCCCCCGGGAGCTCGCCGCGCCCGAGCATGGTCAGGGGGACGACGACACGCTCCCCGTCCAGGGCCACCTCGTCCGACGAGCTGCCTCCGCCGCGTGTGGCCGCCCACGCGCCGCCGGCCACGACCAGGGCAACGACGACGGCCACCGCGGCCAGGACCGGCCGCCGGCTCCTCGTGGACGGGGCCGGCACGGGGGCGCCGGAGCTCGCCCCGCAGCTCGGGCACCTGAGGCCGACCGCGGTCCGGACGTAGCAGGCCGGACAGATCGGCGCACCACATTCGGCGCACTGCAGGCGAGTCTCGACGCCGTCACGGGCGCACCTGACCAACGTTCCTGCCGATCCGCCGTCCGCGCCCATGGCCGCCCTCCGCTGTCGCCGGTCACCCGACAGCTTCGCGCGCCCGGCGGCTGGCGGGAGCGCTTTCTAGCCGCCGGCCGTGCTCGGGTGGACGACGACCTTGCCGCCGCCGTCGCCGCTGTCGCCCCGCTCGATGCGCAGGGCGAGCTGACCGTTCCCGAAGGCGGCGGACGCGGGGCCGCCGAAGCCCTTGGGCACGGAGACCATCCGCTCGTACGGGCCGTAGTGCCACTCGTGGGTGATGTAGTCCTTGTCGGCGGGCGTGCGCTGGGTCGCGTTGATGTGGACCCGGTCGCCCTCGATGTCGATGGTGATGTCGTCGGCCATGACCCCGGGCAGGGGGGCGACGAGGACGAGCGCACCTTCGGTCTCGTACATGTTGACCGGCACCCGTTGCGGGTCGTACACGGCGAGGTCGGTGGGCGGCGTGTCGGGGTCGGGGAACTCGCCGCCGCCTTGCCGGTTGCCCGGGCCCATGGGCGCCTGCGCGGGCTGCTCCACGCCGTTGTCGGTCTCCACGGGGTCGGGGCGCACAACCTTCGGTACGGTCGATTCGCTCATGGACTCCACCTACCCGGGCCCGGTCCCCGCTACGCCGCTCCGGACCGCCGCCGGGCTGGAGCTCACGGTCGCCGAGGCCGGACCCGAGGACCACGAGGAGCTGTACGCCGCGTTCGCCGCGGTGGTGGCCGCCGGCGAGGGGTACCCCCAACCGGTCGGCCCGCTGCCCGTGGCCGACTTCGAGGAGTACTGGCTCGAGCACAAGTCTCTCGTCGCCGTCGCCCGCCACGAGGGGCGCCTGGCCGGCTCCTACTACCTCAAGCCCAACTTCCCGGGTCGCGCCGCCCACATCGCCAACGCCGGCTACTTCGTCGTCCCCGCGCTGCGGGGGGGCGGCGTCGGTGAGGCACTCGTCCGCCACTCGTTCGAGGAGGCGAGGCGGCTGGGGTTCGACGCCATGCAGTTCAACCTCGTGTTCGAGTCGAACCCGGCCCGCCGCCTCTACGAGCGGCTGGGCTTCCAGGCCGTGGGACGCATCCCCGAAGCCGTGGAGGGCGAGGACGCCATCGTCTACTGGCGCCGGCTGTGAAGGCTCAGAGTCGGGCGTGGTCTGGCTGGTCGGTCGCTAGCGCGGCGGGGAGGCGCTGGTGCAGTCGCTGCGGACTTGGCAGAAGGGGTCGAGCACCGGGGAGACGATCGAGTCGGGGCCGAACTCCGGGAACGGCGAGCAGCCGCCCTGCCCGGAGGTTCCGGGCCCCACGGCGATGCACGCGTCGAGGGTCACGCTGTGGAAGACCGGGATCGGCGGCGAGGCCCCGGGGGCGAGGGGTGGTGAGCACTCGAACCCGGTCATCACCGTCAGGCGGGCCTTGTAGGCACCCGGAGACCGGTAGGTGTGGTCGACGACCAGGCTCTTTGACCCGGGCGGGAGGGAGCCGCACGAGGCCCCGTTGTTCACCGAGTGCTCGGTGGAGTCGTCGCCGAAGCCGAGGAAGATCGTGCAGCACGGCTCGGCGCTCGACGCTTCGACGAAGAACCGGACGCTCTGGCCGGCTACCGGCGTCGCCGGGTCGATGCGCAGGCGGGCGGTGACACCGTCACGCTCGGCCGACCAGCTGCTGGCCGGGCGGATGTCGGGGATGCCGGTGGGCGGTGGCGTGAGCGGGTTCGGCGCCCCTGGCGGCAGGGTGGCGGAGGTGGAGCGGGTCGTGGTCGTGGTCCGGGTGGCGGGCGGCGTGGCTGGTGTGCTCGACGTCGGTGCGGGATGCGCCGACGTCGTGACCGGCACGGTCGTCTCCGTCTCCGTCGACCGGCTGGTCGCCTGGTCGACCGGGAGCTCCGACCGGCTCAGGCCGGCAGCGCCGACCCGCCCGTCGGTGGCCTGGGTCGCCGGGGGCTCGACGGTGACGGCGCCGGCCAGCGCCGCGCCAAGGACCACGGCGACCAGCGCGGCGACGACAGGGACGAAGCGCCGACCAGACATCTCCGGTGTTGTCGGCGCGCCCGGTCGGGGGCTTGAGCCCTACCGCTCCTGGTCCAGGTCGGTGAACACCGTGAGGTTGGCCGCCACGTCGCGGCTGACCTGCTCGTGCATCTCCTTCACCGCCGGGTCCTTCTCGGCTTCCTTGGTCTGGGCCACCAAGTCGGCCAGCTTCTCGTCACGGTCCGCCACGGTCTGATCTCCCTCGGGTCGCGTTCGCTGCCGTACCTACCCACCCGAGGGGTGGGCCTACGCGGTCAGCAGGTCGCGGGCGCTGCGGGCGGACGACGAGCGGCGCAGCTTGGAGATGGCTTTGAGCTCCACCTGGCGGACGCCCTCGCGGGTGAGACCGAAGTGCTCGCCCACCTCCTCGAGGGTCCGGGGGCGCCCCCGGTCGAGGCCGTAGCGGAGGCAGAGGACCTCCTGCTCCCGGGGCTCGAGGACGGAGAGAAGCTGGGCCACGTGCTTGGGGAGCATGGCCTGGAACACGGCCTGGTCGGGCGCCGGGGTGGTGACGTCCTCGACCATGTCGCCCATCTCGGTCTCGCCGTCGACCAGGCGCTCGGACAGCGAGGAGGGCTCGCCGAGGTAGGGCAGCAGCTCCTCGATCTTCTTGCTCGGGATGCAGACCGACGCCTCGAGCTCGGCCGGCTTGGGGGGCCGGCCGTGGCGGACCTCGAAGGTGGAGGCGGCCATGCGGATGGCGAGCAGCTGGTCGCCGGCGTGGACCGGCAGGCGGATGGTGCGGCTGGTGTTGGCGATGCCCCGGGCGATGGTCTGGCGGATCCACCACGTGGCGTAGGTGGAGAACTTGAAGCCCCGGCGGGGGTCGAAGCGCTCGACGGCCTGGATCAGGCCGAAGTTGCCCTCCTGGATGAGGTCGAGCAGTGGGAGGCCGGACGCCTGGTACTTCTTGGCGATGGAGACGACGAGGCGCAGGTTCGACCGGACGAACTTGCGGGCCGCGTCCTCACCGGCACGGACCGCGGCTTCGAGCTCCTCCTGGGCGGCCGAGGTGAGGACGTCGCCGCGCCCCAGCCTGGCCGCTGCCACCTGCCCGGCCTGGGTGAGGGTGCCAAGGCGTACTTCATCGTCCCGTGTCAACAGGGGGTACTTGCCGATGTCGTTGAGGTAGAGCTGGAGGAGATCCTCCTCCTCGGTGCTCTGACCACGTCCCTTGGCCAAGAACGCCTCCCAGGTACTTCAGCGAAGCTAGCAGAGGCGCCCCCCAATAGCCCAGGGGTCAGTGGCCTAGGCGGTCACCTCTCGAATCGGAGTACGAGACGGACCTCTCCGTCGGATCGCACGACCCGTGCGTCGGCGGCGAGGCGACGGATGAGGTAGA
>DATAAD010000065.1:0-20364 GCA_036260295.1 Acidimicrobiales bacterium
GCTTCTGCATGGTGACCCGCAGCCCCCGGCTCTTCAGCAGCCGCCCCAGGGACGCGGCGGTGAGGCCCTTCCCGATCGAACTTGCCACCCCGCCCGTCACGAAGATGTGTTTCGCCACGGGAGTCCAGCGTACCTCGGCCCCGGGGAGTGGAGACGGATGGCTGCTCTCTCCGGCGGTGCCGGATCAGGCCCACTCGCCGGTGGGTGGGTCAGGAAGAGGCCGGCGAAGCTGACGGGCGCCGGGTGAGGGGGGTTCACGATGTACTCGACCGCCTGGGCGGGGTCGACGTCGGCGGCCTACGGCGGCACGCGACGACGAGGGTGCCCACCTCCAGCGGCAGGCCGGCATGTTCCCGGGTCCGCTTCCGGGCGAGGCTCGGGTTGAATGGGACAGAAGCAGGGAAGGCACCGCGCGGCGACGTCACGGCGGCGTCGCGACTGCCGGACACCTGCGGTCCACAACGAGCACGGAAAAGGAAGTCATGCCGGTTATGGAGGCTTTGGGCCAGCCACTGTTCCTGTTCTGCCTCCTGGCCGTCATCACCGTCGGCCTCTGGGCGTCGTTCTACCTGGGAAGGGGAGCCAGGCCGCGACCCGCCGACCCCCAGCGCTACTCGGCGCAGTCCCGGGTACCGCTGGCCGCCGAGGCCATGGTGGCGCCGCTGGCCGCCCCCCGGGCGCCCGAGGAGGATGCCTCGGTGCCGAAGGTCACCTTCGCCGAGGTGGCGGGCCTCGACGAGGCCGTGGAGGAGATGCGCGAGCTGAAGGACTACCTCCTCGACCCGGACCGGTTCAGCCGCCTGGGAGCCTCGCTGCCGCGAGGGGTCCTGCTCGTCGGCCCGCCCGGCACCGGCAAGACCCTGCTGACCAAGGCGCTGGCCGGGGAGGCCGGTGTCCCCTTCCAGGTCGTCTCGGCCGCCAGCCTGGTGGAGATCTACGTCGGCGTCGGCGCCCAACGCGTCCGCCAGGTCTTCGCCCAGGCCCGCAAGAGGGCGCCGTCGATCATCCTGCTCGACGAGCTCGACGCCATCGGCCGGACCCGCGCCAGGCAGGCCGCGGGCGGGCAGGAGGAGCGGGAGAGCACCCTCAACCAGCTGCTTCTCGAGATGGACGGCTTCGACCCTGCCGCAGGCGTGCTCGTGGTCGGCGCCACCAACCGTCCCGACGTCCTCGACCCGGCGCTGCTGCGGCCCGGGCGCTTCGACCGCCGGCTGTTCGTGAACCCGCCCGACCTGCGGGGCCGGCGGGCCATCCTCGAGGTCCACGCCCGGAACAAGCCGCTGGGGGGCGGGGCCAACCTCGACGCCATCGCCCGGCGCACCATCGGCTTCACCGGCGCCGACCTGGCCAACGTCATGAACGAGGCCGCCCTGCTGAGCGGCCGGCGCCACAAGCCCTACCTCGGGCCCGAGGAGCTCGAAGAGGCCATCGACCGGACCATGACCGGTCCACAACGCTTCAGCCAGGTCATCTCCGAGCGGGACAAGTGCATGATCGCCTACCACGAAGCCGGTCACGCCGTCGTCGGGTGGGCCGTCGCCCACGGCCACGAGGTGCACCGCATATCGATCGTGGCCCGGGGTCAGTCGCACGGCTACACCCTCTCCGTCCCCATCGAGGACCGCCTGCTCCTCACCCGCAGCGAGCTGGCCGCCCAGCTCGCCGTGCTCCTCGCCGGCCGGGTGGCCGAGGAGCTGGTGTTCGCCGACCCCACGACGGGCGCCGAGGAGGACCTGGCCCGGGCCACCGCCCTGGCCCACAAGATGGTGCGGGAGTACGGCATGAGCGACGTCACCGGCCTCCGCAGCTTCGGCCGGGTCGACGAGAGCGAGGGCGAGGCGGCCGGGCCCGGGGTGCCGTCCAGGGTCGACGCCGAGATCGACAGGATGATCGAGGAGGCCCACGCCCGTGCCCGCGCCATCCTGTCCACCCACCTCGAGCACCTCGACCACCTCGCCGACCGGCTGATGACGGCCGAGACGCTCGAGAAGGCCGAGATCGACCGGCTGCTGGCCGGTGTGCCGAGGCACAGGGCGGCCCCGCCTCGGGTCGGTGCCAGCGGCCCCGACACCGGTGCTCGCCGTCGACCGGCCAAGACCCGCGCCGCTGAGGGTACGCGGGCGCGCCCACCGGTCCGCCGGTAGCGCTTCACCCGCCGCCGCCCGCGCCCTCAAGTGGCGGGGCCGGGATGCCGATAAGGCCACCAACTGACGACAGGAGGATCGGTCATGCGGGTAGAGGTCGGCGACCGGGTGGTGGTGCACGGGCGGCACGGGACGCGCATCGGCGTGGTCGTGGCGGGCGCCGAGGACGGCGGCGCCACCGTGCACTGGGCGGACGGGGGCGAGAGCACGATCTCGGCGGGGACGGACGCCCCCGAGGAGCCCGGCCGCGCCACCTGGAACGCGGCCAAGTCCGGGCCTACGGTCTCGTGGCGCCGTGGCGTGACCGCCGGTGTCGGCAGGGAGGCGTCGATCGCCCAGGAGAAGCTGGCCGCGAAGGAGGCCGCCGAGCACAAGCCCGCCTCGGGCGAGTAGCCGAGGCCCGGGGGGCCGCCGCGCCCGGCTGGCGCTCCCAGGTGATGGGCGAGGACGAGGAGCCCGCCTTCTCCTGAGGGTCAGTCTTCCTCGAGACGGCGGTCGTCGAGCAGGTCGGCGGCCTTCTCCACTGCTCGGCGGGCCCTGGTGAGGCGGCGCTCCTCGGCGGCTGCGCCCTCCTCGCCGTCCACCGCGGCCCGCAGCCGGTCGATGGCCAGGTCGGCCAGCTCCTCGGCGATCCCCTCCAGGCGATCGCGCAGGTGGTCGACCTCCGCTGGTCGTCGGGCCTGGGGCACGCCGGTACCCTACGCGCGGTGAACCTGCTGCTGGGCGACTGGGTGGAGCCCCAACGGGACCGCATCGTGGCCACCCTGTGCGACTGGCTGCGCATCCCGTCGATCTCGGCCCACCCCGACCGGGCGGCCGACGTGCGGCGCTCGGCCGAGTTCGCGGCCGGCCTGTTGGGCGACGCCGGCATGGAGCACGTGGAGGTGCTGGAGACGGCCGGCCTGCCGTCGGTGTACGGGGAGCACCTGGGCGCCGGCCCCCAGGCCCCGACCGTCCTGGTCTACGGCCACCACGACGTGCAGCCGGTCGACCCGGTCGAGGAGTGGGCGTCGCCCCCGTTCGAGCCGGCCCTCGTCGACGGGGAGCTGCGCGGGCGGGGCGCCATCGACGACAAAGGCCAGACGATGTTCGAGGTCGAGGCCGTGCGCGGCCTGCTGGCCTCGGGACGGCTGCCCGTGAACGTGAAGTTCCTCATCGAGGGCGAGGAGGAGGTGGGCAGCCCCCACTTCGAGGCCCTGCTCGAGGCCGAGCGGGAGCGGCTGGCCTGCGACGTGATCGTCGTGTCCGACACGGACATGTGGGCGCCGGACGTGCCCTCGGTGTGCGTGGGGATGCGGGGCCTGGTCGCCTTCGGCGTGACCGTGCGCACGGCCCCGGTCGACCTGCACTCGGGCCTGTTCGGGGGCGCCGTCCCCAACCCCGCCCACCTCATCGCCCGCATGGTGGCCGCCCTGCACGACCCCGAGCGGCGGGTGGCGCTGCCCGGGTTCTACGACGACGTCCGCCCGTTGACCGAGGCCGAGGAGGCGTCGCTGCGGCGCATCCCGGTGGACGAGAAGGCGTGGCGGGCCATGGCGGGGGTGGGACGGCTCGAGGGCGAGGCCGGACGGTCGCTGCTGGAGCGGATATGGACCCGGCCGACGTGCGACGTGACCGGCATCTCGGTCGGCTACGCGGGGGCGGGGGTGAAGACGATCGTCCCCGCCTCCGGGCGGTTCATCGCCACGTTCCGGCTGGTGCCCGACCAGCGGCCGGACACGGTGGCCGAGGCGTTCGAGGCGTGGGTGCGGGAGCAGGCGGGCGAGGCCGTGGAGGTCGAGGTGACCCGGGCGGGAGGCGTGGCTCCCGCCCTGACCCCCGTCGACCACCCGGCCATGACCGCGCTGTCCACGGCCGTGGAGCGGGTGTGGGGCAAGGCCCCGCTGTTCACCCGGATCGGGGGCAGCGGCCCAGAGGAGGCGCTGGGCCGGGTGCTGGGCGCGCCGGTGCTCTACCTGGGGGTGGCCCTGCCCGACGACCGGTTCCACGCCCCCAACGAGCGCATGGTGATGGACCAGTTCTGGAAGGGCCTGCTGGCCGCAGGGGAGCTCTACGGTGAACTTGGGCGGCACTGAGCGAGCAGGTGGGCGAGCGCGGCGACATGGGTGATTCCGAGCGGGAGTGGATCTCGTTCGAGGATCCCACCGAGGAGCGCACGTGGGTGTTCGACGTGACGTTCCTCCTCAGCCGGTGGGAGTGCATCTTCGGGCGGGGGTGCCAGGGCGTGCTCACCGGGCCGGCGGCCGAGATGGTGCAGGGCTGCTGCTCCTACGGGGCCCACTTCACCGATGCCGACGACGAGGCCCGGGTCGAGGCCGCGGCAACCACGTTGACGCCCGAACAGTGGCAGTTCCGCCGGGAGGGGCTGCGGCGGGGCGTGGTGAAGACCAACCGCAGCGGCGAGCGGGTCACCCGCATGGTGGCCGACGCCTGCGTGTTCCTCAACCGGCCGGGTTTCCCCGGGGGCGCGGGGTGCGCGCTGCACCGGGCGGCCCTGGACCGCGGTGAGCGCCCCATGGACCTCAAGCCCGACGTGTGCTGGCAGCTCCCCCTCCGCCGGGAGGAGCGTGACGACGGGGGTGGGCATGTCACGTCCACCATCGTCGAGTGGAAGCGGTCGGACTGGGGACCAGGGGGCGACGAGTTCCACTGGTGGTGCACCGAGGCGCGCGAGGCCTTCGCCGGCGCGGGGCCCGTCTACCGGACGCTGGCCGACGAGCTGATCGGCATGGTGGGCGACGAGGTCTACACCCGGCTGGCCGCCTACCTCGATGCCCGGGCCGCCGGCAGCGTCCCCCTCCCCCACCCCACCGTCCGGACCTGAACGGGCTCCACCACCACGACCGCAAGGCCCTCGAACGGCTGGTCCCTGGTCGAGGGTGGCGGAAGGCGACCGTTCGTCCCACCAGACGACCCCTGCCGTCCCCGCCACGCCCACGCGCCGCCCGAGGCGGCGGCGTGAGCGCCGCGGCCCTCAGGGGAGCCGGTCGCGTTCTCGGAGGGTGAGACGCGGCCGCTCTGCCCCTTGACCACGCGCCCGCCCCCTGGTGAGATTGCCCGGGCGCGTCCGGAAAGGTGGAGCCATGGAGCACCAGGCGGGGAAGGCCGAGCAGATCGGCATGGAGGACTTCATAGAGAGCGCCACGCGGGCCGTGCTCCGGGCGCTGCAGTCGAGCCTGAACCCGCAGCCGCTTCCTCCGCAGGAGACCCCGGGAGGCGAGGAGGCCAGCCCCCTGAACCCGCAGCCGCTGCCGCCGTTCGACATCACGGTCGGCCTCATGTTGTCCTCCGGCGAGGAGATCGCCGTTCTCCGCGGCTCGAAGATCTGACGAGGCCGTGCTGTGCCCGAGCGCCCGGCCGGAGATGGCGGGCAGCGTGCTGTTCGGCGTGGTGGGCGGAGGTGCTGCGGTGCCCGGGCTCGTCGCCTACCTCAAGGAGCCGCAGCCGGCCACGCCCGAGACTGTCGCCCTTGCCGCCCCGCTGCCGCCCACCGCGGTGTTCCGCTTCGCGGCCCCATGCGAGGAGTCGGCGTGCGCCCACTTCGACGGCGAGGACTGCAGCCTGGCCGGTCGCATCGTCGACCTTCTCCCGCCGGTGGTCGAGGTCCTTCCCCCGTGCGCCATCCGCTCACGCTGTCGCTGGTGGGGGCAGGAGGGCCGGGCGGCGTGCCTGCGCTGCCCGATGATCGCCACCACCC
This sequence comes from Acidimicrobiales bacterium, assembly GCA_036260295.1. Classification (GTDB taxonomy): domain Bacteria; phylum Actinomycetota; class Acidimicrobiia; order Acidimicrobiales; family AC-14; genus CADCTB01. The sequence goes on from DATAAD010000065.1 coordinate 5,842, forward strand.
CGGCCGACGCCGACGAACGACTGCGGCAGGCGGCGGCGCCGCCTCAGCCGAGCTCGTAGTCCAGGGTATAGGTCGCCTCCTGACCGGCCTCGAACCCGCCGGCGCCCCGCAGGCCCTCGAGCTCGCCGGTGCCGGAGCCGGCGACCACCGACCACTCTCCTCTGGCGACCGTCCCGTCGAACTCACCCGTGTTCTCGAGCACGAAGCTCCCCGACGGTCCCGCGAGACGACCCGTCACCCGGGCCAGGCCGACGAAGTGGGCGGTGCCATCGGGCCGGTAGGACATGAGCCACTGAACGGCGGCGCGGCCCTCGATCCCTCCCGAGAAGTCGAGGGAGACGGTGGCCCGGGTCAGCTTGGCTCCTCCCTCGCCTTCCTCGTACGTCTCCTCCTGCCACGACGCCACGGTGAAGGAACCGGAGGCGGTCGTCATGGCGCCATGGTACGGCGCGGTTCAATGGGGCCATGCTGATCACCGAGACGAGCAAGCGTGTCATCCCCTTCCGTCCGTCCGACGCCAAGGCGATCGGCGAGGGGTGCTACTACCTGGACCAGCTCGTCTGGCTGAACGGGGGCAGCGTCGAGCTGGGCGACAAGGTCGGCTTCAACTTCGGGTGCTACGTCAACGGCTACGGCGGGCTGGTGGTCGGCGACCGGACGATGTTCGGCCCGTACACCATGATCCACACCGCCAACCACCGGATGGACGACGTCGACCGGCCCATCGTGGAACAGGGGTGGGAGGAGGGACCTCCCGTACGCATCGGGGCCGACTGCTGGATCGGCATGGGCGTGTGCATCCTTCCCGGCGTGCAGATCGGCGACGGGTGCGTGATCGGCGCCGGTGCGGTGGTCACCGGCGACCTCGACCCGTGGACGGTGGCGGTCGGCAACCCGGCCAAGCCGGTGCGCAGCCGACGCTGACGAGTGCGCGTCCTCTTCCTCCAGCAGCAGCCGTGCATGCGCACGCTGAAGTACGCGGTGGGCCTGCGGGCGGCGCGGATCGACCTGTCGCTGGGCTTCGCCTTCCAGGGCCAGACCCTCTCCGGCTGGTACGGCACCGGCGACGAGCTCTTCGACCGGTGGTGGCCGCTGGCCGCCGAGCCGGCGGGCGACCTCGAACGGGTGGTCGAGGAGTTCCGCCCCCACCTGATCCACAGCCACAACCTGCCCGACAGCCTGACCGTGGTGGCCCAGGAGATCTGCGACGACCGGGTGCCGGTCGTCCACGACGTCCACGACCTGCAGAGCCTGCGCCGCACCCCGTACGAGGCCGGGTTCCCCGAGCCCGCCGACCCGCTCGCCCTCGAGAAGCGGGCCATCGAGGGCAGTGCCGCGGTGGTGGCCGTCTCGCCCGAGATGCTGGAGGAGATGGAGGCCCGCCACGCCGTTCCTGACCGGCGGCTGGTGTTCGCCAACTACGCCCTCGGTCGGGACCTCCCGGCCGTCCTGCCCCCACCCGAGCGTCGCCGGGAGGGCCGGTTCCGCATCGTGTACCAGGGGACGCTGTCGACCAACGGAGGCCACTACGACCTCCGCCACATCTTCCGGACCCTCGTGGCCGGGGGGGTGGGCCTCGACGTCTACCCCGGGCGGCCGGCCCCGGAGTACGAGGAGCTGGCGGCGGCGACGCCCGGGATGCGCTGCCACGAGACCCTGCCACCGGGCAAGCTGCTGGAGGTGCTGCCGACCTACGACTTCGGGTGGGCCGGGTTCAACGCCACCCTGAACGCGGCCCACCTCGACACCGCCCTGCCCAACAAGGCGTTCGAGTACGTGGGCTGCGGGCTGCCGGTGCTCACCCTGGGCCACCGGGCCCTGGCCCGGTGGGTGGCGGAGGAGGGCGTGGGTGTGGGCCTGGCCCCGGAGGACCTGGCCGACCTGGACGCCCGGCTACGGTCGTTGGACGTCCCCGCCCTGCGCCAGCGGGCGGCCGAGGCCCGCCGTCGCCTCACCGTCGAGGCCAACGCGGGCCGGCTGCTCGACCTCTACGACGCCGTCACCTAGGGCGAGTCGTCGCCCTCGTCGTCGTCGAGCTCGTCGAGCGTCTCCTCGTACAGGCACCACGACGCGTGCTCGTCGCCGGGCACGGCACCGCACTCCGGACAGGGCTCGATCCTGGGCTCTGTGCTGCGCTTGAGGGCACGAGCCTCCTCGAAGCGCCGGTGCCGTCCCTTCTTCACCTGGGTGCTCCCGAACTCGTCCTGCCGACCGTGCCACTCTACAGGGGCGCCAGTGGGTAGCGTGACTCCGGTGCCGCCTTCCGAGCCGACAGAGGCCGCCTTCGACGTCGAGGCCATGGTCGCCCGTTTCCGGGAGCGGGCCAAGGCCGTGCGCAGCCGTGGCGTGCCGCCGCTGGAGGGGGCCGACCGCCGGCGGTTCGTCGAGCGCATGCAGCTCGACTACCAGGACTTCGCCATGCTGGGTGACGCCACCGGCTCCTTGGAGGACGGTATTCTCACTCTCCGCGTCGACCTGCGGCCGAAGGGTGGGGAAGAGGGCGGGTGACGCCTTGCCGAGGCGCTGGTTCCGCGCGAGGATCCTAGGACTGGTTGAGCACCCAGCCTTCGTCCCGGGCCGCCGACAGACGGTGCGCGGCGAGTCCGACGAGCTTTTCGGGGAGGTGTTCGGTGAGTTCCGCTGCGCGAGGCGCCGACGCGGGTGACCTCCAGGTCATCGTGTCGAGCCACGACAGCCAGCACGAGGTCCGGCTGCTCGGTGAGCTCGACATGTCCACCGCCTCGCAGCTCAGCGACGAACTGGTGCGGCTGGCGTCGGCCGGGGCGAGCGTGGTCACCGTCGACCTGAGCGACCTGGCCTTCATCGACTCCACCGGTCTCTCCGTCCTCATCACCGGGCTCAAGCAGCTGCGCCAGCAGGGCGGCGACCTGGCCCTGCGCTCCCCCACCCCGGGCACCCGGAAGGTGCTGGAGATCACCGGCCTCACCGAGGTCTTCTTCATCTCCTGACCCCGCCCCTAGGCTCGCCGCCCATGGCCGAGCCGTGGTGGACGTCCGCCGTCTTCTACCAGATCTACCCCCGGTCCTTCGCCGACTCGGACGGGGACGGGGTGGGTGACCTGGAGGGCATCCGCAGCGGCCTTCACCACCTCGAGTGGCTCGGCGTCGACGCGGTGTGGATCTGCCCGATCTACCGGTCGCCCATGACCGACTTCGGCTACGACGTGGCCGACTACTGCGACGTCGACCCCCTGTTCGGGACGCTGGAGGACTTCGACCGCCTCCTGGCCGAGGCCCACGACCGCGGTCTCAGGGTGATCGTCGACTGGGTCCCCAACCACACCTCCGACCAGCACCCGTGGTTCGCCGAGGCCCGCTCGTCGCGGGACAGCCCGAAGCGGGACTGGTACATCTGGCGCGACGGGGGCACCGGCCCGGGGGGCCGGCCCAACAACTGGAAGGCGGCCTTCGGGGGCGACGCCTGGACGTGGGACGAGGCCACCGGCCAGTGGTACCTGCACCTGTTCCTCCCCACCCAGCCCGACCTCAACTGGCGCAACCCCGAGGTCGAGGCGGCCATGCACGACACCCTTCGCTTCTGGCTGGACCGGGGGGTGGACGGGTTCCGCATCGACGTGGTCCAGGGCCTCACCAAGGACCCCTCCTTCCCAGACGACCCGCCCGACCAGGTGCTCCCCCACTCCGCGGTCAACGACTGCGCCGACACCCACGCCGTCCTCCGGGGGCTGCGCCGCCTGGCCGACTCCTATGGCGGCGACCGGCTGCTGTTGGGCGAGGTCTACCTGCTGTCGACCGGCGCGGTGGCCGGCTACGTCGGCCAGGGCGACGAGCTCCACCTGGCCTTCGACTTCACCCCCCTGTACGAGCCGTGGGACGCGAGGGCGTGGCGGGGACGGATCGCCGAGGTCGAGGCCGAGTTCGGGCGGCGGGGCGCCTGGCCGACGTGGACCCTGTCCAACCACGACAACCCCCGCCACCGCACCCGGTACGGATCCGAGGCCCGGGCCCGGGCCGCGGCCGTGCTCCTGCTGACCCTGCGGGGCGTCCCCTTCGTCTACTACGGCGAGGAGCTGGGCCTGGAGGACGCCGTCGTGCCACCCGACCGGGTGGTCGACCCCGGAGGCCGTGACGGCTGCCGGGCGCCCCTGCCGTGGGACGGCTCACCCGGCCACGGCTGGCCGGGGGCGGAGCCGTGGCTGCCCTGGCCGCCGGATCCGGGCTCGAGGAACGTCGCCGGCCTGGCCGCCGACGGGGCGTCGATCCTCAACCTCTACCGCCGCCTGACCGGGGCTCGGCGGGCCAGCCCGGCGCTGCGCACCGGCTCCGTGGCACCGCTCCCGGGCCCCGACGGTGTGCTCGTCTACGAGCGGCGAGAGGGGACCGACCGCCGGGCGGTGCTGCTCAACTTCACCGACGGTCCGGTGGAGGTGGCCCTCGAGGGCGAGTGGTTGGTGGAGGTGGCCAGCGACGGTACCGGCGAGGGAGAGCGGTTCGCCGGGTGGGTCGGCAGCGACGCGGCCGCCATCCTCCGGCCGGCCTGAGGCGGCCATCCCGCGTCCCACCGGCCGTTGCTAACCTTCCGCCGGCGCGGGAGGCGGGAAACCTTGGGACTGCGAGCACGACGTTTCTCGGTGGTCTTGGGGCTGCTGGTCGCCCTCTGGTCCGCCGGCCCCCTCTCGTGGGCCGGCGCCCAGACCGCTCCCTCCATCACCAGCCCTCCTCCGCCCGACGGGGTGGTGGGGAACGGGTACCTCCACCAGTTCGCCGCCTCTCCCCAGACGCCCAGTCCGACGTTCTCGGTCACGAGCGGCTCCCTCCCGCCCGGGCTGGCGCTCAGCCCCGAGGGCTTCCTCACCGGCACCCCGAGCGCGGCGGGCACCTTCGGGCCGACCACCGTCTGTGCCAGCGACGGGGTCACCGCTCCCGCGTGCCAGACCTTCACCATCACCGTCGACCGGCGCGACCCGGGCATCCTCGCCGCCCCGTCGCCGGGCGGGCCCGTCGGCACCCCGGTGCGGGAGACGGCCAGCCTGGTCGGCGGCTTCGTGCCCACCGGGTCGGTCACCTTCCGCCTGTTCAGCGACGCAGGGTGCACGAACGAGGTCTTCTCCTCGACCAACGTCCTGGCCGAGGGCTCGGCGACCTCGTCCGACTTCACGCCCACGTCGCCGGGCACCTACTACTGGAGGGCGCGCTACAACGGCGACCCCAACAACAGCCCGGTCGAGACGGCCTGCGACCCCGCCAACTCGGTGACGATCACCGGCTCGGCGACGACGACCACGACCACCTCGACGCTGCCGACCACAACGACGACCTCGACCACGTCGACGCTGCCCCCCTCGACCACCACGACGGCCACGCCCACGTCGACCTCGACCTCCACGTCGACCTCGACCTCGACCTCGACGACGTCGACGTCGGTGCCCACGGGGACGACGACGAGCTCGAGCACCACGTCCTCCTCCGTCGCCACCACGTCGTCGACGACCTCGACGACGACCTCGACCTCGACGACGGTGCCGGCCACGACCTCGACCACCGCGGCCGCCACCACGTCGACGACCGCGGCGACGACCACGACGACCACGCCGGCCACGACGACCACCACCGTGGCGGGGTCGACGACCACGACGGCGGCGACGGTCCCGGCCACGACGACGACCACGACCACGGTCCCGGCCACGACGACGACCACGGCGCCGGGGGCCACGACCACCACGGCGCCGGCCGTCGAGGGCACGACCACGACCACCGTGCCTCCGCCGTCCGTCGAGGTCACGCCCCAGCAGGTGACGGCCGGGGACTCTGTGACCATGTCGGGGAGCGGCTACCCGCCCTCCAGCCCGGTGCAGGCCGAGCTGTTCAGCACGCCGGTCGTCCTGGGCACCACCACGACGGACGCGGCCGGCGCGTTCCGGCTGACCGTCACCATCCCCGCCGACACGTCGCCCGGGTTCCACACGCTGCGGGTGTCGGTGGTGGGCGGGACGGTGGCGGCCGAGACCACCCTGTTCGTCTCCGCCCCCGGCCGGGCCGGAGGTGCCGACGGTGGCCTGGCGGTCACCGCCGCGTCCCTGTCGCGCACCGGCTCCGAGGTCGCCGGTCCCGCCCGCCTGGCCCTCGCCCTGGTGGTGGCCGGCCTCGTGCTCGTCGGCGTGGCCTGGCGGGGTGGGCCGCCGTCGGCCCCCGCCTTCCACCGGCGGAGGGCATGGCCGCCCCGTCGCACCTGGCTGGGTTAGGCGCCGTCTCGGCCCGCCCGGCGGGCGGGTGCGCTACGACGAGTAGGAGGGGCGGCGCGAGGAGTTGTTCGTGCTGCGGCGCACGGCGAAGGCGGCGCCGGCGGCGAGGACCACGAGGGCGGCGGCGCCGATCAGCCAGGGAGCGATCGAGCTGTCGTCCTCCGTGCTGGTGGCCGGGCCGGCGTCGACGGCCGGGTTGTCACGGCCGCCGGGGGCGGTGCCCCCCTGCTGGGTCTGGTTGATGTTGTTGTCGGGGCCGCCCTGACCGGCAGGGACGCCGGGCAACGTCGTGGCCGTCTGGGCAACCGCCGGTCCCGCGGCAAGGAACGCGGTGAGGGCGGCGATGGCAATGGCGAGTGTGTAACGACGCATAGCCCGCGCCTACCCATGCGTTTTCGGCGTGAAACGGAGGGTGTCAGCCCGGGAACGGCCCCGTCGCCGTCTCTCTCCCCGTCTCCGTCCAGGCCTTGGTGCCCCCGGCCACGTTGTAGGCCTCGATGCCCTGGTTCCGGTAGAAGTCGGCCGCCCGCTGGCTGCGCGGCCCCGTCTGGCAGATGACGTAGACCGGTCCCTCGGTGGGGATCTCGCCGATCCTCGCCACCACGTCGGCCAGGGGGATGAGCTTGGCCCCGGGCACGTGGGCCGCCTCGTACTCCTCGGGCTGGCGGACGTCGACTAGGGGGACCAGCCCCTTGTCGAGGGCGGCGGCCAGCTCGTCGACCGTGACTTCGGGGGCGCTCATGGCTGGGTCTCCTGGTCCGGCAGGGGGCGAAGGTAGCGGATGTCGGCGCCGCCGACGGGCCCGACGGCGGCGCCGGCCACCGCGGACGACATCACGACCAGCCGGGCCCGGGCCTCGGCGCAGACGCGGTCGCCGGCGTCGACGACGGACGCCCGGGCCGTCACCGCGGTGTCGGTGCGTTCGGAGACCGACGCCTCGACCCGGTGGGGCTCGTCGATGCGCACGGGCCGGTCGAACGTGGTGGCGGTGGACTGGACGACGGCGAACCGCTCGGCCAGCGCGATGGAGGCCCAGGCCATGGCCTCGTCGAGGATGGCCAGGAGGACGCCCCCGTGCGCGTAGTGCGGGGCCCCCGAGTGCTCGGCGCCGAGGACGAACTCGGCCGTGACCAGGCCGGCCTCGTCGTCGTGGAAGAAGGGGATGCGCAGGCCGCGGGCGTTGCCGGGATCGCACACGAAGCAGTTGGAATCGAAGCCCCATGCCGCGTTGCTGAGGGGGTGGCGGGCCACGGCGGCCACGTTAGAGGAAGTCGACGACGAGGGCGCGGTGGTCGGAGAGGGGCAGCTCCGGAGCGTCGGCTCCCGCCACGACGGGGAGGAGCCCGTGGCCAAGGGCGTGGTCGATCTGCATCGACGGGTTGGGGCCGGGGAACGTCTTGGCCTTGGCCAGGGCCCGCCAGCCCGTGGCCAGGGCCGGCAGGGGCCCGGGGACGTTGAGGTCGCCCAGCAGCACGCAGGGCGGCCCGAGGGCGGCCAGCGCCCCGGTGACCGTCCGGAGCTGGACGAGGTTCCATCCCGGGACGAACGACAGATGGGTGGTGGCGACCAGCAGGGGCCCGTTGACGGTCTCGATCTCGGCGGCGACGGCGACGCGGGGCTCGTCGGGGAGGAGGATGAAGCGGCCCCGCCCGCCGGGCACGGCCACCGGCGCCCGGACCTTGGCCGCCTGCAGCCGGACCACGTACCAGGCCCGGACGGGGAGGCGGGAGACGAGGCCCACGCCGTAGCCGGCCTCGGTCGAGGCCGGGTCGTCCTCCTCGGTGGCCGCCCGCCACGTGGCCCCCGGCTCGCCGACCAGGGCCGGCTCGAACCGCCATGCCGCGGCGTCCATGCCCCCGGCCACCGCTGCGGTCTGGTCGACGTGGCCCGAACGGGCCTGGTTGCGGTCGACCTCCTGGAGGGCCAGGACGTCGGCCGTGAGGGAGGCGCAGGCGGCCACCAGCCGCTCGGTGGAGACCCGGCCGTCGCCCAGCGACCGGCCGTGGAGGATGTTGAAGGTGGCGAGGCGCGTGTCAGCCGCCGTAGTTCATGCGGGTGTCCTCCATGCGGAGAACGGGCGTGTCCTCCGGCTTCAGGAAGCCGGCGTCCACCACCTCCCCGAGGAAGAGCGTGTGGCTGCCCAGGTCGACCGAGCTGTGGACCCGGCAGTCCACCCAGGCCACGGCCTGTTCGAGGATGGGGGCGCCGGTGGTGGCCTCACGGAACGGGAACCCGTTGAGCGTCTGGCCCTCGACCTCGACCGGCTTGGTGAACTTGCGGACGATGGCCCGGTCCTCCCGGTCGAGGACGTTCACGGTGAACACCCGGCCCTCGGCCACCAGCTCGTGGGTGAGGGCGGGCTTCTCGACCGAGACGGCCACCAGCTTGGGGTCGGACCCGACCTGGCCCACCCAGTTGGCCGTCATCCCGTTGCGCCGCTCCCCCGCCCGGCTGCCGATCACGTAGAGGCCGGAGGGCATGGTCCAGAGCACCCGGCGACGGAGCTTGTCGTACTCCTCGGCGTCGCGCCCCTCGGGGACGGGGCCGACGATCCCTGTCTGTACCGGCATGGACGGACGCTAGCCCGCAGGGGCCAGCCCCTCGACGGTGCGGGCCAGGTCGAGGTCCTTGGCCGTGATCCCGCCCTCGCTGTGGGTGCTGAGGGCGACGGTGACCCGGTTGTAGCGGATGTCGAGGTCGGGGTGGTGGTCGGCGGCCTCGGCCTCGTAGGAGATGCGGACGACGAAGGCCACGGCGTCGGGGAAGCCGTCGAAGCGGTACTGCTTGGTGATGGCGTCGCCGGCCCGCTCCCAGCCCGGCAGGCCCTCGAGAGCGCTGGCGATCTCCTGGTCGGAAAGGGTGGCCATGGACCGGTTCTAACTGGTTTGGAAATAGTTTGCCTGGCTAATTAGTTTTGGCAAGCGCATGAAGACGCTTCCCGCTCCCACCATCGCCGACGCCGAGCTGGCGTCGCGCCTGCGCCTGGCCGTGACCCGCCTCGCCCGCCGGCTGCGCACCCAGCTCCCCGGGGAGCTGTCGCCCTCCCAGCTGGCCACCCTGGCCACCGTCGAGCGCCTGGGCCCCCTCACCCTCGGCGAGCTGTCGGCCGCCGAGCGGGTCAAGCCGCCGACCATGACCAAGATCGTCGCCTGCCTCGAGGAGCAGGGGCTGGTGAGCCGCACCGTCGACCAGAGCGACCGGCGGGTGGCCCGGGTGGAGGCCACCGCCGAGGGCCGGCGCTTCCTCGACCAGAGCCGCCGCCGCAAGGACGCCTACCTGGCCGAGCGCCTCCGCGGCCTCGATTCCGCCGACCGCGAGGCCCTGGAGCGGGCCGCCGCCGTGCTCGAGCGGCTGCTGGAGGCCGAGTGACGCTCACCGACGTGCGACAGGTGGGCGCCCGGACCTTCCGGTCGCTGCACATCCGCAACTACCGGCTGTTCTTCTTCGGCCAGCTCGTCTCGGTCACCGGGACGTGGATGCAGACCGTCGCCCAGAGCTGGCTGGTCCTGAGCCTCACGGGCAGCGGGGTCGACCTCGGGGTCACCGTCGCCCTCCAGTTCCTGCCCATGCTCCTGTTCGGGATGTGGGGCGGCGTGCTGGCCGACCGGTCCGACAAGCGCCGGCTGCTGATCGGCACCCAGGCCGCGGGCGGGCTCCTGGCCCTGGTCCTGTGGGCCCTGGTGGCCACGGGGACGGTCGAGCTGTGGATGGTCTACGTCATGGCCTTCCTGCTGGGCATGGTGACCATGGTCGACATGCCCACCCGGCAGGCCTTCGTCATCGAGATGGTGGGGCCCGACGAGGTGCCCAACGCCATCGGCCTCAACAGCGCCATGTTCAACTCCGGGCGGATCATCGGCCCGGCGGCGGCCGGCGTCACCATCGCCGCCCTGGGCCTGGCCCCCGCCTTCCTGGCCAACGGCCTCTCCTACCTGGCCGTCATCGCCGCCCTGGTGGCCATGCGGCCCGAGGAGCTGTTCCGCCGGGAGCCGGCGCCCCGCCGGCGGGGCGAGGTCCGGGCCGGTATCCGGTACGTCTGGGAGGACGCCACCCTGCGCTCCACGCTGTTCCTGGTGGCCGTGCTGGGGATGTTCGGCTTCAACTTCGTCGTCATCCTGCCCCTGCTGGCCCGGTTCACCTTCGACGGCGGGGCCGGGCTCTACAGCCTGTTCACCTCGCTGACCTCGCTGGGGTCGCTCATGGGCGCCCTGTTCGCGGCCAGCCGGGTCCGGCCCACCCGCCGCCTGCTGCTGGGCGCCGGGGCCGCCTTCGGCGTACTGATGCTGGCCACCGCGGCGGCGCCCACCGTGGCCGTGGCCAGCGTGCTGCTCGTGGCCGTGGGGGTGGCGGTCATGCTCTTCCTGGCCACGGCCAACACCACCCTCCAGCTCAACTCCGACCCGGCCATGCGGGGGCGGGTCATGGCCCTCTACGGCCTGCTGTTCCTGGGCAGCACGCCCGTGGGCGGCCCCCTGCTGGGGTGGATATCCGAGACGTGGGGCCCACGGGTGGGACTGGGCCTGGGCGGCGCCGTCAGCCTGGCCGCGGCCCTGGCCGCCATCGGTGGCATCCGGGCCCGGCGCCGCTCCCAGGAGGCGGCGTTGGCCGGGGCGGGCGAGGCGGCCAACGTGGCCGCCGTGGCCCAGGCCTGAGCGGGGTCGCGGCGGCGCCATGGGGACGCTTGACACTTGATGACCAAACGTACGTTCGTATAGGCTGATTCCAGCGCTTCGAGGGGCCGGCGGACGGCCCTCCTCTCGGGAGTCTCGACATGCGGGCGAGGAGGCGTGGTGGCATCGCTAGTGGAGCTGGCGCGAGCCTTGCGTGACGCGCTCGCCTCGTTCGAGCCGGCTGCGGTGTCGGGTGACGACGCGGCTCGGTTGGCCGAGCAGCTGGCCCTCACCGAGAAGGCTTGCGCCGCGGCCCGTGCCCGCGCTGCGGTGCGGGCGGCCGAGTGCCGCAGCCATGATCGACGGGGCTTCTCCGACGCGGCCGACTGGCTCGGCCCGCGTCGCAGGGTCGACACGCGGCGCCGCGCAGGAAGCGCTGGCCACCGCTGCGCCAGTGGGTCGTGAGACGCCGACGGGCGCTGCGCTGGCCGCCGGCGAGCTCTCGATCGGTCAGGCCCACGAGATCTCCCGCACCGATGCTGTGAACCCTGGAAGCGAACGCGACTTGCTGGCGCTCGCCCTCGAGTCGTCGCTGGCCAAGCTGCAGGACGAGGGTCGCCGGCGACGTCTGAAGGACGCGGATCCCGACGAGCTGTACCGACGTCAGCGGCGGGCCCGCGAGTTCCGCCACTGGCGCGACCCGACGGCATGATCCGCTTGGCCGGCGCGCTCCCGCCCGACGTGGGTGTACCGCTCATGAACCGGCTCGACCACGAGACCGACCGCATCCGTCGTCGCGCTGCCGAGCCGGAGCCTCGTACGGCCCACGCCGCCGATGCCCTTGTCGCCATGTGTCAGGGTGACGGCACGATCAAGCGGGGATCGACCGACCTCGTGCTCGTCTGCAACCTCGCCGCCTATCGCCGCGGTCATGCCCACGAGGCTGAGCCGTGCCACATCGTGGGCGGTGGGCCTGTCCCGGTGTCGGTGGTGCGACGGCTTGCCCACGATGCCTTCCTCAAGGTCGTGCTCCATGATGGCGAGCGGATCGACACCGTCGCTCACTTCGGCCGCCATATTCGAGCCGAGCTCCGTACGGCTCTCGAGCTCGTTCCACCGCCGGAGTTCGACGGCATGGAATGCGTAGAGGCCGGCTGCGGCCGCCGTTACGGGCTGGAGTGGGACCATGTCGACCCTGTCGCCAACGGCGGCCCCACGTCCTACGACAACCTGCGGCCCCGGTGCTGGCCCCACCATCGGGGCAAGACCGACCGTGACCGGGCCGCCGGTCTCCTCGGCCCGCCACCCTGACGCCGAGCGCCGGGCCGGCCCTGACATGCCTTGCAGCGCAGGATGCCGGACCGGTAGGGCGGTGAAGTGGCGTGTACTGCCTCGGGGTGTCGGTCACGGCGCTTCCGCGACCGTGTATCGATGCCCTTCCCCGCTGTCACCGTACGCGGCGTGCATTTGCCCCGACGCACAGCCCGCCGAGCCCGTCGACGGTATGACCGAGCCGATCCTCGACCCGCTCGGCCATCCGCCGGCGCGGGTGCGATGACCTGTGGGGGAGCTGTCGTCCTCAGGAGCCGGACGTGGTCGTTGCCTCCACCACGAGGACGCCGAACGGTTCCAGGGCGTCGAGGGCGCCGTAGCGGGGGGTGACGCTCAGGGCGGTGCCGGCCGGGAAGCCGAGCAGCGTGGGCCAGTCGACGCGGAGGACGCGGATCTCGGGCGAGGGGTTGCGCAGGCAGGCGGTGGCCGCGGAGCCCTTGCGGGCGGCGAAGCCGTAGACCTCCCCCGCGCCCGGGTCGCCCAGGACCATGTGGCTGCGGGCCAGGACGGCCTCCTGGGTCCGGGCCCAGGTGAGGGCCTCGGCCAGCACGGCCCACTCGCCGTCGGACAGCGAGTCGGGAGCCACGTAGAGGTCGTGGTGGAGGGTGCCCCGCCCGGCGGCCAGCCAGCAGTGGCGGGCCCAGCCCTCGGGGCCGCTGTCGTCGCCCCGGTAGCCGGCCACCGACGTCTCCACGATGCTGAAGCTCACCACGGCCGACACGGGCAGGGCCGCCGGGCGGTAGGCCTGCAGGCAGGTGTCGATGTAGGTGTCGAAGCGGTCGAGGCGGGAGCCGGGTTGGTCGGCCGCGGTGTCGTCGAGGCCGCCCCGCCACACGAAGTCGACCGTCGACAACCACCACGGCGAGGGGTGGGACCCGATGGTGAAGATGACCACCGCGTCGTGACGGACGGCGCGGATGCCGTCGACCAGGCCCCGGAAGGCGTCGGCCTGCGCCGTGCGGGCCCCGGGGCCCACGGGGTGGCCGTGGTCGGCCTGGGCGCAGTCGAAGCTGACCCCGTCGAGCTTCCAGTAGCCCACGCCTGCCTCGGTCCAGCGGGTGAGGACCTCGGCCAGGTGGGCCCGGTAGCGAGTGCCGGCCGCACACAGGAGGTTGCGCGTAGGGTCGACCTCGAAGCCGTGGGCCCGGGCCCAGTCGACCCGGGCCTGGTGGCGGTCGCCGTAGCCGCCGAACGGGGACAGCCAGAGGCCGAGCTGCGGCCCGCGGCGCGGGGTGGCGGCGCCCAGGGACTCGGCGCCGGAGGGGAACCGTGACGGGGCCATGGCGCCCCACAGGCCGGTGCTCTCCTCCCAGTCGGCCTCGAGCGCCCGCTCCCAGCCGTCGTCGAGGACGACGAAGTCCAGGGCCAGGCCGTGGCGGGCGGCCACGGCGTCGAAGCCGGCCACCTCGGCCCGCACGGTCGACTCGTCCATGAGGCCGGTGGCGCCCAGGTGGTACCAGTTGTTGCTGAGGGCGACGAGCCGGGGCGGGACGGGGCGCAGGGTGTCGAGGTAGTCCCAGAACTCCTCGAGGCCGCCGGCGCCCACGACCGCGGCGGGCGACACCCACGGCTCGTCGGGGCGGAGGTCGACGGCCACGGGAAGCGCCAGGGTGGCGCCGGTCCCGCCGGGGCCGACCAGGTTCTCGGCCAGCGGGTGCTCGATCCCGGCGAAGAACCCGGGGCCGAACACGGGCTGGCCCAGGCCCACGGCCCCGACGTTGTAGGGCACGGGCTCGCCCGTGGTCTCGAAGCCGGTGAAGCCGGTGCCGGCCCAGCGGTCGAGCTCCACCCTGGTGAGACGGCCCCGGCCGCTGACCTCGACCCACTTGCGCTCGACGCCGTCTCCGGGCTCGACCACGACCCGCACGGTGAGGCCGTGGTCCGCCACCCCGCTCGCAGGGCCGCTCGGGCCCACGTCGGCGTCGGTGAGGCGGCGGCCGTCGACGGTGAGGGCCACGGCGCGGGCGCGGTCGACGCTCATGGGGCGAGGAGCAGCTCGAGGAGGCGGAGCTGGTTGCGGGCCCGGCGCAGATTGTGGCCCGGCTCGGTGATGCGGAAGTAGACGTCGCCCCGCAGGTGGTCGGTGAGGAAACGGGCGGCCGACTCCAGGGCCATGAGCGGCCCGGCCCGGGGCAGGAGGTCGGCCTCGGACGCGGTCAGGAAGCCGGCCCCGGCCTTGGCGTAGCCCTCGAGCACGGCGGCCACCAGCTCGGGGTCGACGGTGAGGGCGTAGGGGTCGCCGTCCTCGGGCAGGGCGGTGGCGCCCGAGCGGACCAGGTCGCCCACGTCGAACAGGACGGTGCCTGGCCCCACCGTGTCGAGGTCGACCAGGCACAGGCCGTCGCCCGTCTCCTCGTC